>JAWCNL010000021.1:0-8732 GCA_038848695.1 Bathyarchaeia archaeon | reverse complement strand
TGTAATTGTATAGTGGGGACGCTGGGGCTGCTAGAGCCTGCTTTATGGCGTTGACTGCTTGAATTTGAAGTTCAAGTTTAATTTTGGCTGGGGCGGCTTCTTCTGCGCCTATGAGGCGTGTTAGGGCAGCGGCTACTTCCTCGAGTAGGGCGGCGCCTCTTACTATGGTTCCGCTTTCAAGGTATATGCCGATGGGCTCCGTGTATAGTATGCTGCGGGCGTCTTCTATTTTGGCTGTTGTAATGGCGAGGGTGTCGCTTCTGACGCTGTACGCCGCGAATGTTAGCGGTGTTCTATCTGTGGAGCGGTGTAGGTAGCCGTAGTAGCCGTTTATCGTGTTCAGCTTGTAGGGCATGCCTGTTGCGTCTGCAACTTTCACGGTGCCGTTTTCCTCTTGAACTTGGTAGCCAAGTAGCTCTTGGGCGGACTTGAGCAGTCTTGTGAAGGCGGCGGTTATCTCGCTTGGCGTTTGGAAGCCGCATGCTTTAAGCGCCTGCTCCACGTTTTCCCTGTTTTTCGGCGCGTGGAGTATGCCTTTGCTTGTTGCTTCGCGTTCCACAGCCTGCTTTGCCGCTATTATTGAAGCGGCTAATCGCTCGAGGCCTGCCGCGTCATTCTTGATGTATTCTAGGATGGCTTTTGCCTCTGTTACCTTCTTGAATTTCAGTTTGCCCTTTTCCTCGGCGACTGCTACTGGCGCGGGTGCATGGGTGATTTCTTCGGCTCCAGCGTATAGGAGTATCTGCTGGCCTGTTACTGGACGCGGCTTCAGGGCGGCGTCTCGGAGGCTTATGAGCTTCTGGTACATGTACTCCAGAGCCGCCTTATCTGCGACGTTATCCATGAAGAGGGTGTAGGCTTCTACGCGTTTCTGCTGGCCGAGGCGCCATACGCGGCCTATTCGCTGCTCGAGTTTTACTAGGCTCCATGGGATTTCATAGTTCACTATTACGTGGGCGACTTGGAGGTTAACTACTTCAGCCACCACATCTGTTGCCAGCAGCAGTCTTGCTTCAGGGTCGTTTTCGAATCTCTCGCGGATTCGCTTGAACTTTTCAGGGTCGCCTGTTTCTGCGCTGCTGAGGCGGAGGACGCGGCGTTTCCATTCTGGATGTGTCTTGTCAACCAGGTGGGTGTAGATGTAGTCGAGGGTGTCCTTGTATTCGGTGAAGACTATGGCTTTGGCTGCGTGCTCGTTTAAAACGTTTTCCAGGAGCGAGGTTAAAGCGGAGAGTTTGCTGTCTCCTGCTTCCATTATGGATTTGGCTTTGTCTCTTAGCTTGGATATTGTCTGCGTGTCCTGCTCGGTTAGTATGATGCTTGCTTCTTCTAGGAAGGCGTTGAACGCCTCGTCTGGGTCGGCGTCGACGGAGTAGTCATCGTAGTCTACGCCTATGAAGCCCTTGACGTCTTCGACTAGCTGCTTGATTCTGTCTGGAGCTGCGCCTGCGCGTTTGGCAAGCATCCGCTGCATTGTTGTGTAGGCGGCGTAGGGGCTTGAGGCTGCTCTTTTGAAGACCAGCACAGTCAAAAGTGGAATAATCGTTTTTTGCATGGCGTATTTTTCAACGGCAAGCTCAAGCAGTTTGCCGCGTAGGAACTTGACGGTTTCCCATACGAGCTCAGCCTCGGCTTGTGTGGCTTTGATGAGGCATGCGTAGAAGTCTGCTGGCGCATCATGCGCCTCTCATGCGCCGCTAACTGTTTTGCTCTGCATCTTCAGTTGGCTCTGCGTTTTCAACGCTTTGCTGCGTGCTGGTTTGAATCGGGATGACGCCGATAGAACTGTCACGTCTTGTCTTTTTATCTCTCATTATGATATAGATGCATTTGTCTTTGTATAGGCGTTTTTTCGGGTAATAGTCTCTGAGAGAATACTGCTTTAGTTTTTCTTGTATGTGAAGGGGTACTTGCTCTGGCTTAAGCTCTAACTGACGCAGTATCTCTGCAACTTGATCAGTTTGCTCGCCTTCCTCAGGCTTCGACTGCTCATTAACTGAAGTTGCCTGTTTAACAGCGCCTTCCAGTTGACTGCCTTCTTGTTCTCGCGTTTTTTCTTGTTTTTCCAATGTTGTATTTCCTGTTGAAGGCGTATTTTGGCTTTCAGTGGCTTCAGTTTGGCTTTTCTGCGGCCCAGAGCTCTCTTTTAACGTTTCATTGCTTTCTTGGGTTAACTTGGACTTCTCAATTTGCTCCTGCATAACCACTTCTGCCTTTAAGGCCTGTTCAGAAGCTTCCTGCTTCTGCTGCTCAGTCATGCTCTGCTGGTTAACGGACAAAACATTTTCGGAGGCAGCTGCCTCTGCTGCTTCACCGTCCGCGGCAACCTGTCCAGTGGACTGCTTTTTTTCTCTGTCCACTTCCTGTTTCTCTTTTGCTTCAGAAGGCTCTGGAAGCGTTATTTTTAGTTCAGCTAGAATCTGCCGTGCCAAGTCATCGTATGGGACAACACGCGTCGGCGTTACAGTGCCAGTGCAAACGTAGACTTTACTGTCATACTGTCATCTTCAAGCAAGTATAGTCCCCGATTGGCAGCTTCAAGAATCTTTAGTATATACTCTATTGCTTGATCAAAAGTGCAAATTTGAAGCTTCTTTTCGCGTTCCATAAATAAGATGCCGTCTACAACGTTGGCGCGATAGCCGATCTTCATGAGGTCAGCTATCATCGGCGCATATTTTACTGATTCAGGCGACGGCGGAGGCGTAGGCTTAGACTCTTTGATGGTTAACGGCATAACTGTAACACACACTAAACCTGGATGGCTAGGCTTGAAGCTCATAATGTTCTCCACGATTGGTACGCCCTCTTCGGCCAGTCTAGCGGCAACTTTATCTTCAAGCTCCTTTGTTGGCACAACAATCCACGTGGGCAAACCCAGCTTAGTGTTGCGTGTTACATTATTGATTAGGCGGCTCCAATGATCCATCGGGTCAGTTTCAACTTCAACCGCGAACGTCCTTGGGTAATCCCATTCTTCAGGGTCAATGTAACCGTTCAAGCCTGCCTCGCCCTCAGCAATCTTTGTTGGCGTCACGATGATGTCAGGCATGCTGGCGCTTGACTCTGCAGTGTCAACACGCGCTATCCACCCATTTTTCCACACTACACTGTCAAGCACGCGGTTTATCAGAGCCATGTGCTCTGGGCTTCCAGCTTTAGGCCCATGTGGCGTTGGAAACAGAAGACTTCTTCCATCGTCCACAGCGGTTAAACGGTATAAGCGGCTAGTTTCAGTGACTGCCTCAACAGTCTTTTTAC
Source organism: Bathyarchaeia archaeon (assembly GCA_038848695.1). GTDB lineage: Archaea > Thermoproteota > Bathyarchaeia > Bathyarchaeales > Bathycorpusculaceae > JAOAIV01. The sequence goes on along the minus strand of JAWCNL010000021.1, from coordinate 5,471 downwards.
CATACGCGTACGCTTGCTCACGATACTTTTCTATACGTTTCTTCTCAGTCATAAGCCAGCCTGTCTTCCTGGTAGGCGACGGGTACAGCAGGCTTCTCAACGCTTGGCTTATAGCGTTCTCTGACAGCCGCTGCTTATTCACTTCGAAAAGCATCTTCTCCTCCAACATGCAACCGTTTAATTTGACGCTTAGAAGCAGCTGCCACTCTGCAGGCGAAACAGGCCAGTGGCATAGCATTTCAATGGGGCTTCGAGAGGCCACCTTCCTATAGAGTTTTTCAGGGTCAACAACGCGGCCATATCTTTCAAGACTAAGCCTGATTATGTCATCTGGATTATAGGGGCCGCGAGTTGCATTAAGAACTTCAAGTATAGCGCATTCTCTCACCCCCATGAACGGCGTTGACAGGAAAATATGCTTTTTAGGCAAGTTCATTATGGTCTGATGGCCGAAGTTTTTTGGGAACAGCCGCTCAAGCGCTCTGGCTGTCTGCTCGCCCACGGCAAAGCATACTACGGTGTCACAGCATTCTGGAAGCGCAAGCTGCACTGGCTTCACATACTGCTCTAGGAATTGGCTTGCAAGCGTCAAATACACCTTGTATTTTCTAAGTGATTGTAAGATGTCAGCGATGCTTTTTGTGGTGTAACGGTATGCCTCGTCAATGTAAACGTAGAATGGCTGCCGCTCATCTTCAGGAGTGTCTTCTCTAGTCATTCCAGCTAGGAACAGCCGTGCAAGAATAAGGCTTCCCACGAAATTGGCGAGGTCGCTTGTTATTCGACCCTCAGGCAAGTCTACAATTATGAAGGCGCCTCTGTCCATTGCATGCCGCAGGTTAAAACTGCTTCTTTCAGCCTCAAACAGCGGTAGAATAATTCTTTCCTGCACAATCTTGTAGATTTTAGTTAATACTGCAACGCTTGCATCCTTCGGCATGGCGTCAAATTCATGCTGCCAAAAATTGCGTACACGTTCATCGCGGCAGCAGCTTAACAGTTCCTCCCTGAAAGCTTGATCTGTGAGTACAGTGTGGAGCATAGGCAGGGTTGCGCCTTCCCGCTCAAGAAGCAGATAAAGCGCATTCATCAATATCATGTCCAAACGCGGCCCCCACCATCTATCATAGATTTTTTCGAGGCTGTCCATGAATAGGCGAGCCACCACATCCCTGTCTCTGGGGTCAGCTACCTCCAGAAAATTGATTTGCACTACACGTTTGAAGTCCCATGCTGTTGTCGGGTTAATGTATATTACGCGGTCAGCTTTTTCCGGTGGAATATGCGAAAGAATAAGCATTGTTAAGTCATGGTGGCTGTCAATAACCATGAAGCCCTCATCATTATCTATGTGCTGCTTTATTAGGGAAAGCAGGAAGCGTGATTTTCCATAGCCTGTTCTGCCCACAATGAGAGTGTGAATACGGTCGCTTGCATATATGCCACGCTTCAAACGTTGACCAGTTATCAGGTCAGGTTTAGTGTCCATCCCGAAAAGATGCAGGCGACCTCGACCTTGAGGAGTAGCATGCGGCAAAACAGTTGATGCGGCAACTTGAGTTGCAGGCTGCTGTGTACCCTTCGCATCTGCGTCTGGAGGATTCACTGCGGCGGCTTTTGTTGAAGCAGGCTCTGAAGCTGGAGGCAAAAGCTCTTGGAGGCTACTAGGCGATTCCTTTCTTTTTCTTAGGCGCTTCAGCAATGAAAACGTATCCATTAGCATCCACCAAAAAATAGTTAGGCTGAATGTTAAACTAATAAAATGTTAATTATCCGCGTCTAAAACCTTTTTCGTCCCATTCCGCATCGGAATCCGCAAGCTTCTCCCAGCATTTGCTGCATATAGGCAGCCTTTCTTCGCCAACTTGAATGTACAGTTTTATGTCTGTGCCGCTGCAGTCACGCTTTAACGGAGATTTACATGTCTCCAAACTTGACACCAAAAACTGAATTAGCAAGCATATAAAAAGCAAGCTTCCTCCTTTTTATTGCGCCGCCTATTTCTTTGTGGTGAGCTGAATGCGAAGCCGCATGTTCAGTTTCGTCACGAAAACATGGAATCCAGTTGTCGGCTGCATGCATAACTGCGTTTATTGTTGGGCTCGACAGCTTGCAAACACAAAACTTAGAGAAACAGAACGCTACAGAAACGGGTTTACGCCGCAGCTTATCAAGAAAGAGCTTAATGTAACATTTAGAAACGGCGATTTTGTTTTTGTCTGCGACATGGGCGACTTGTTTGGTAATTGGGTGCCGTCTGACTGGATATACAAGGTTTTGAATGTTATAGGAGCATTGAAGTTTACTGATTTCCTTTTGTTGACGAAGAATCCGCAGAGATACATGTCGTATCCAATCCCTACAAATTGTATTCTAGGCGCAACAATAGAATCCGACCAAAATTATCAGTCGGTAAGCGATGCGCCATTGCAGTTTGACAGGTTATATTTTATGCTGAAGCTTGCCGAGGCTAAACGGCATAAGCTTTTCATTTCAATTGAACCGATCCTTGACTTCAACTTGGAGTTGTTTGCCAACATGCTTATCAGAATTAGGCCTTGGGCTGTTGCCATAGGATACGATAATTATGGCTGCGGTTTGCCTGAGCCTTCTTTGGCTAAAACAATGAAGCTCATCGAGAAGCTTGAAAACGCGAACATAACAGTTTACCGCAAAACTTTGCGGGAGAAAACGGCTGTAAAAAGACTAGAAAAGGTGACGAATGTTGAAGCCGCTTAAAATTGCAATTGTTGGCTGTGAAGAATCCAGCTGGAAACAGGAGCAGGCGTTTATTGCCAAGCAAACTATCAAGAACATTTTCCTTGACAATCTATCTGAATATGAGAAACGACGTTACCCCACTAAAAAGTTAACGTCAGTGAAGCTTATCTCGGGGCATTGTCCAAGGGGAGGCGTTGATATTTGGGCGGAGAAAATTGCAGATGAACTTGGCATACAAAAGGAGATTTATGCGCCTGAAATGTACAGTGACGGCAACTACTATTGGGAGGATAAGGTTAAGTATCGATGGCACTGCGGCGACCCAATGTGCACGCAACGAGAGAAGATTGTGGTCAAAGGATTCCGCACCAGAAACATTCAGATTGCAGAGGCATGCGACAAACTTTACTGTGTAGTGCCAGCAGTTGACAGTACATGTCTTCATTGCGGCGTATCAGGGCATCCAACTAATGGCGGATGCTGGACGATGAAGTACGCCAAAAAGCTGGGTAAAGAAACATTTCTACGCGTCATTGAAACATCAAATCAAAACAAAAATGACGAGAAAATTTTCGAGTTAAGCTTGCGCCGCTGGGGCAAAGACAAGCAGCTGGCGATGCTTGCCGAGGAAGCAGGCGAATTAGCTGTTGCCGCATTACATCTTATTCGCGGGCGCGACCATGCCCTCGAAGAGTTCGCAGAGGAAATTGCCGATGTGGAACTGCTCATAGCCGAGATGAAGTATCTTTTCCCGCTGCTGCCTGAGCTTGTAGACAAATTCCGCGCTCAAAAAATAGAGCGCCTCGAAAAAATCTTGGAAGGTGAGTGAAAAATGGCAGAGGAAATTGCCAAGTGTGTAGTTTGCGGTGTAGAAGCAAGCTATATCTGCAGCGAATGCAGCAAGCATGTTTGCTTTGATTGTACATGCTGGATAAAGGATAACAATGGCAAAACAATAGGCATCTGCCTAGAATGCTACCAGCAAATAAGATTCAAACATAAATGAAGAGTGAAAATATGCGTATCTTGAATGCAGTTACTGAAACCGGTTGGAGCGAAAAAATCTTAGTCAAACGAAAACAATGGTAAACTTGTATGAGCGAAATTCCCTCTCTAAGGCTCTTCTATAATTATGGTAGATTACCAATGCAGAAGATTTGGGGTGCACAACGCGTAATGGCAATACGCTTAGATCATGACAGCAGCCTCGTAACGGACGGCAAGAAATATTTTTGCCGCAATTGTGGACGCGACTTAAGCTTTAACCCTCGGCTACGTGCATGGTGCAGCCGCAGATGCGAAATAGCATTCTACTGCCGCTTCAACCATACATGGCGCGAATTTGCTGTGGCAGTGTATGAGCGTGATGGCGGGAAATGCCGCATATGCGGCAAAGACTTGGCGGAGCGAAGATTCGCATGCGACCACATTATACCGCTGAGTCAGGGCGGCCGCGACTGGTGGCAAGACCCTGCTATGACGAATTTTCAGACGCTCTGCGAAAGCTGCCACCGTAAGAAGACGGCGCTTGACCTCAAAAAACCCAAAAAGGCAAAGGAGAAGGCGAAGCTTCAGGTTATGAGAAAGCAACAAACAAACAGTCTACTACAATGGATCGACATGCAAGTTATGGCGTGTGAAGTGAAATGAAGTATTTGTGTTGGGTCTTCAAAAATCTGCCGCTTACATCAGAGCATTTGCTGGGCAGATTAGGCTACGAATTAGACAGGTTTTCCTCCGTCATATTGGCGTGAACGACGCTGCCCTCACCCTTCAGGATAGGGTAGTTCACACATGATGAATTGAACTTTAATTATTCGATTTATTTGGTTCTTGACAGTCTATGAATTGTCCATTATGTGGCTCATCAAAAGTTGAGTTCTTGGATAATATGATTCTCCCGTATATTGGAAAAAGAGGCGTTTACCGCTGCTGTAACTGCAGTGTAGAATTCGCTGTTGAATAATCTGAGGTGGGGAAAGCGGAAAATGAGCGTTGAAACCCTATACAGAAGGGTGAATGACGAGTACTCCACGCCAGCATGGCTCTACGACGGCCTATTCAAAGGTTGGTTTGACCCTTGCCCCCTCAAATCTCTAACCAAAAATAGCGTTGACGGCTTAAGCATAGAATGGAAAGGCGACAAAATCTTCGTCAACCCTCCATACTCTAACCCGCTGCCATGGGTTGAAAAAGCCATCGAAGAAGCCAAGAAGGGCAAAACAGTGGTGCTACTGCTTAAGCATGACTCGTCCACGGCATGGTGGCGCATGCTCCACGAAGCCGGCGCCCACTTCCTCCCAATCATGGGTAGACTATGCTTCAACGGCAAACCCGCCCCATTCCCCTCTGTTCTCGTAGTCCTATATGGAAAGGAGCTTGCTTCACAATAAGCTCCTATAAACGGCATTTTAGAGGGTCTCCTGCCGCCAGAAACGTAGCACAGACATGAAGCTACGGGTCTCCAAGAAACCGCAAACAAAACAAGGACATTAGGGAACCCCTGAAACACTGAATGTAACACAAACACGAAAACAGGGGACCCCATAAAACGCATTCTAAACAAGCGTGGCTGCTTTAGCTTGCATGTTTCTCTGGCTTTTGGTGGCTAATGTGAATGTACCCTCCCACGCATGGGTTCTGCCGAAACCATCCAAAAGCAAGTATCCAGGAAGCTTCCCCCTACATTTCGAGCAGCGCCTCCTCAAACTACTCCAGCTAAACGAGCACGCAGCTATTATTCAGCCATT
>JAWCNL010000020.1:0-19285 GCA_038848695.1 Bathyarchaeia archaeon | reverse complement strand
GGTGCTCCTCCAGCCACTCAAGAAGCGGCCTGTAGCTGGCCACCAAAGGCAGCACCTTCAAACCCGTCTTCCCATTCACGCTGATCACGCAGTAATCCACTTTCTCCTTCACGACTGCGCCGTTCTCTACGCGAGCTGTTTCTGCCTGCTTGAATTTGACGCTGGATACGCGCATGCTCAGCAACTCGCCTGGACGCAGGGCACCCTCAAACAGCGTGTAGAGCATGGCTTTGTCGCGGCGATTGTCCGCCGCTTGCACTAGAGCCTCAAAATCCTTCTGTGTCAGGAGCCGCTCTGGCGTGACCCGCGTATCCTTCGCTTTTATCGACAGTTTGATCCAGGCGGCTTCAGGCGGCACTGGCGTATCACGCGTGCAGCTGCCATACTTAGCGTACTGCACAAGCTTTCGCAGAATCAGCTTCTTGTCATGTTTGGTCCATTCGCGCCATCTCTGGTTCGCGTGTATAGCGGCGACTACACGCTCTACGTCTGCGCGGGTTGCGTCTGCGAGGCGGAAGGCTATTAGCCTTAGTAGCGCGGGAAGGTGTCCTGCGATTTTGCTTATGCGTGCTTGGCTTAGTCCTTGGCTTGTGATGTGGTCGAGGAAGCGCAGCGCTGTTTCGCCGTTTGCGCCGAACTTGGCGATTGCCCGTCGATAGCGCATTATTCTCTGCGGGTAGTCGTATATCTCGTTCATTTTTTCCCCTGAAGGGGAAGGTTTGTGGATGTTAAAAGGCGAAGAAAGGGATTTATACCCGAAATACTGGTGCCGGGGGCGGGATTCGAGCCCGCGACCTCTGGGCGCACTTAGCCCCGCTGCGCTCTCCAGATTATGAGTCTGGCGCCCATTCCAGGCTAGGCTACCCCGGCTGTTTTTCATGTGCTCTTTTCAGAGGGCTCAGAGCATTTAGTATAGTTGTTGTTTATTTACGTTTTCGGAAAAATCGGATTTATTGTTATGTAGTAGCGTCTGCAGGCTGCTTTCAGCTAAATGCTGTGCTCATTAAAAGGCGAAGATTTTGATGCTTTCATGCAAAAAGCACGTTACATTAATTTATATATACACCATAAGTTATCAAATAGAGAGGATAGCATGGCTTTAGTTGATCCCGTAACCATCACTGCAATAGCATTAGTGGTGGTTATCGCATGCGTAATAATAATTATTTATGCTATGCGAAAACTCAGGAAAAAGCCTGAAAAAACGCCGGTGCTTTCTGAAATGGAGCCTGATTTTAGAGGAGTACCTTTTAAGATCACTAAAAGTGTAAAACCAACCGAGGCTTCTCAAGCTAAGGATGAACTGCGCATTCTTGAATTGGAAAGGGAAATTTTAAGCGACGCTATAAGACGGCTTTACGAAGCGCATGCAGAAGGAAAAATCAGCGAGCAAGAGCGTGAAAGGCTTGCAAGCGCCTACAAAAGCCGCATGATGTCCGTCAAAGAAGCCATTGCGAGAGACGAAACCATCGTAGCGCTGCATGAGCTTGAAAGCATGCAAGAAGATTTGATGAAGTTTTTCAGCGAACGCTTCGGCGAGTTAAGCTCGAAAGTGGAAGAGTTGCGGTCGAAAATTAACGTGAAGACCGTGAAAGAGATACCTGTACAAGCGCCGAAACCCGAGGCTGCTGAGGCACAGGAAGAGGCAGGCGAGGAAAAGGGTGAAGAGGAAAAAGAGAAGCCGAAAAAGAAGAAGCCGCCTGAAAAGCCAAGTTTGAAGAGTGAGGCGGAGAAGCGGATAGAGGAAATTAGAAGCGAAGTGGAAAAAGTCTTAGATAGGCTGGGGCAGATGGAAATTGAAACATGATCAAGCACTTGTGGAAGAGGCGAAGAGAAAGGCCGCGCTTGCAGCAATCAAGCATGTCGAAGACGGAGTTGTTGTAGGTTTAGGCAGTGGCAGCACCGCAGCTTATGCCATAGAAGCCTTGGGTGAGAGAATAAAACATGAGAAGTTGAAATTGCTGGCGGTGCCCACGTCTTATCAAGCTTTTTTGCTAGCGGTTAACAATGGAATTGCCGTGACCACGCTTGATGAGCATCCAGTAATTGACGTAACTATTGATGGTGCTGACCAAATAGATCCAAAGCTGAATCTAATCAAAGGCATGGGCGCCGCCTTAGCTCGAGAGAAAATAGTGGCCTCAGCATCCAAACTTAATATTATTATAGCCGATGAAACCAAAAAAGTAAGGGTTCTCGGCGAAAATAGCCATCCTGTGCCAATTGAAGTCTTGCCCTTTGCCATAACTCCGGTAAAGCGTAAAATAGAAGCGCTCGGTGGAAAAGCCATTTTGCGAGAAGGCAAAGGCAAACTAGGCCCGGTAATAACAGACAACGGAAACGCAATAATAGACGCGGTTTTCGGGCTGATAGACAACGCTGCAGAGCTTGAGCTTAAGCTAAAGATGATTCCAGGCGTAATTGAAACTGGACTTTTCGTTAATTTAACAGACATCGCCTATATCGGAACAAGCTCAATTGTAGAAAAAATCGAGAAGAATAGACCTCAGTAATTCGTTTTCTTATAAACAGATCAAGCAGCAAAGGCCCGCATAAAAACGCTGTGATGGCGCCTACAGGCGAGATTATGGGCGGGAGCAATCTTTTGGCCAACGTGTTCGCAAACAGAAGCAAAACAGCGCCAAATAGCCCCTTGAGGGAACTTTTCATCGCCGCTGATAATTACACAGCAAATATGTAGTAAAACCAAAGCTAATAAAACTGATAGGTCCGCTAGGAAAGTATTTGCAGCAGGCGAAGCAAGTGCAGTTTTGTAGCCTGAAATTGTGAGAAGCGTTTATGACGTTGAGACTGCAGTAAATCAAACCAACATGCCTATTGGCCTCCACAGTAAACGCAGCGTGAAGCCTCGGGCGGGATTTGAACCCGCGACCATTACCTTACCAAGGTAACGCCCCACCGGGCTAGGCTACCGAGGCGCACTTTAACCTTCGTGAACAAAACGTGCGGTAGGAAATAAAATGCTTACGGTTCGTGTCTAGGGTTAAATAAATATTAATGCGTTACATATTTTCACTCCGAGCACTACTCTGGCGGGGGTCTCCAAGTCTGGTCAAAGGAGCAGGGCTTAGGACCCTGTCGCGTAGGCGTTCGTGGGTTCAAATCCCACCCCCCGCATTCCCCAAGGAACCTGCGAACGTTTCCACTGGAGCCCAATAGCGAGGTTCTATCGAGGTCTCTGAGTTACCTGCTAAGCTCTAAGGAGTTGGAGTCTTCTCCACATTCCAAGCACCTAATTCACGGAGTTTTTGCTGAAGACCCAGTAAGAGTAAGGAGCGTGTTTTAGACGATGGACTGTAATATTAGACTTCTTGTGTTGAGGTTCAGAAATCACTTTCAGAGGTTACGCGCAAGTTTTATGTCCAAATCCTTTGGTGGGTAAACAGTTTGTTTTCCGTAGCTTGCGATTGAGAACTGTTAATGATTTGAGAAACTGGCGTTTCTGAGGGTACTAGATGTAATCGCAGACTTGTATTTAATTATAAAGGTTCATGTAATACTTAATTAGATATGCAGTGGGTGTTAGGTTACATTGAACCGTTGGAAGATAGTGTTTGCCGCCGTAGTCTTCAACTTATTGTTTGAATATTCCATGCGCGGCATCAACAACTTAATTGTCAGACCTGCCTTGCCACTGTTTCTATTCTTAGTATATTTCCCCTACTTTGCGCTGCTAGAAGACTTAATCACAGAATATCACTTAAAAGACTACCATATCATCATTGCAGGTTTCTTCTTTGGAACTGTGTTCACCCTCTTTGTGCCAGCAACCCAATTTGTTGAGCCACAATTGTTAGGAATAAACTGGACTGCATTTTTCTTTATCAACTTTTTCTGGTGGGGAATGGTTCAAGGCGTCCTAACCTTCTACATTGCAACACGCCTCTTTCCGAGAAACTGGAATCATAAACTACTTACGCGCCTGCAAAAAATAGTTCTATTACTAACACTTATTTTTGTAGGATTGCTTTATCGTACAAGTATTCAATTTAGTGTGCCACAGGCCCCAGACATCCGCCTTGAGTCATACGTTGTGATTGCTGTTACCTATGTTGCTGGCGGTAATATTCAAAAATACAATCCAGAAAGACGCAGGCCTCATACCTGAAAGTAAAGAAACAGTACTGGATATATTGGGCGCTGCGACAATTGCCATATTCGCTTTCTGCGCAATTTTCCTAACACATGATCCAACGCAAATAAACGTTCATAGTGTGAACGCATCCGCTGTGCTTATAGTAATTCCCTGGACATTAATAGTTTTGCTGATCATAATTTGCTATAGAGTGTGCAAGCATCGCCCAATCCCCATCTAACGCAGTATGTAACTAAAGGATAAACTAAGTTATAATCAAAGACCTCATTCTCAGCGCTCGAGAATTTAAAAAATTAGTAAACGTAGTCCATGCACACTTTTTGATAGTAAAATTTTGAATGTGCAGCATAGTTTTGATGAAAGATCAATAATATAAGCTTAATTCCCTTCATGGCCTTTCTATCCTTTCATGTTAGTGTGAGTCGTTAAAAATAGACCTTAAACCTTATTTGATACTTCCGCACTTCAAAAGAAAAATTGGAGGGTAACTTTAACGATTGGAAAGGCGAAAATACGGATTGCTTCCGACTCAGGTGTCTTTGTGGAATGTGCGTTGAACTCTGATATTGCGCCTAAAACTGTCGAGGCTTTACTGAAAGTGTTGCCGTTAAAATCCAGAGCGAATTTTTGGGGACAAGAATTGTACTTCTCGGTTCCCTTTGTGGTTGGTTATGAAAATGCTAAAGAGGTTGTAGGTCTGGGTGATGTAGCCTACTGGCCAGAAGGCCCTGCTCTATGCCTATTTTATGGTCCGACGCCAGTTAGTCCATCATCTGACGTCATAAAGCCTTACAGTCCTGTAAATGTTATTGGCAAAGTGCTTGGCAAACCCGGAATTCTTGCGCAAATCGACGAGAATGAGGAGCTTAAAGTGGAAAAAGTTTGAAAATAAATTGAAACCATACGAACAAGGCTGAATTCAAAGTTTTGCTCTTTTATGTGCTGCCGCTCTGCTTCAGCGCGCTTTTCTTTTGCGCCATCAAACGAGCGCTTGAAGACGATTCTATGAATGAGTCTGCGGCTATTCGAGTCCAGGTTTGCTCGAGAAGAGTTCTTCACATACAGTTTCTCTCAAATGAGTTCTGCATTTTGCTAACGCTTCCGCAAATTATGACTATATCTGCAGGACATTAGATATACATTAATTTGGCGTGCTAAATTTAGTAGGCAATCAAAAAAATGATGCTTTTATGGACTATGCATAAAAGAGAACAATTTAAAAAATTGAGTACAACATTCTGTTTTCTGGTGGCATCATTCAAAGATTTGTTTTTGGAAATTAATGGTTAAGCTTGCATTTGAATTAGCTGTTTTTAGATATTGTTTAGTTTTGTCAAGTCTTTTCTTACCGCTTTTTTATAGCTGCTGCCAACACGACTAAGGCAATGATAACAAGAATGATAGGCAGGGCTATTGCAGGGGCGTCAAAAACACGCTTTCCATCAGAATTTATTCCTGAGGCATTAGGTGTGGAGTTAGGTGTAGCTAAGCTTCCTGTTGAGTATATGCCTATGACTTCGCCTGTGTCAGCCCATATTTGAACACGCAGTCCAGTTACTCCACCAAGATACATAGTGTCGAGGCAGAGGTAAACTTCCCAGAATGGATAAAGTGTGTAATAGTCACTGCGGCAGTCCGTATCTAAGTCCACGTATAGCAGTTTGCCCAGCACTGTAAAATTGCCGACGACCACCGTCTTACCTACATAGTCGGCAGCCGTATACGTGTAATTCTTAACAGCCTCCTTAGCGATGCGCACGGCATCTCTCTCTGAAATTGATAGTGCTGCACTGCCAACCCTGTAGAGATTCCAAGTGTCAACAAAAATCAATGTGTCATGGGTGAAGCTTAGGCTTAAAGTTTTTCTCTGGAAAGTTATGCCATTTTCGAAGTGGTTCCAGCCGATTCTAACAAATCCTATTTCGCCAGTATCTACATCAGGTTCGCATGTAATTGTGAACTTGACATTATCCTCTATTTTCGTGTAGTTTCCAAGAGTTTGGATAGGTGTTGCCATTTGGAGCATAGGCACAGCATACTCTGCGCTAAACCATGCAATATACTTATTCACAATCCCTTTTGCTTTATCTAAAATGTCAGTGGAAACTTTTTTAGAAGAAAATGGGCCGTTGATGTAAAAGTTGCAGTAGGCAAGTTTATCGTTGATAAACGTGAAGCTAACGCTAAAAGCTTCATCCGTTGAATTTCTCGAAACTTCTTTGAATCGGTAAAGCAGATCAACTGTCCGTGGTCTAAAGCCTAAATCATTTGGTAGAACTAAACTGTTATTAAACCAAATCGTGTACCTGGATAAGTCAATTTCTAATACTTTCTCTAAAAACTTCCGCGCCATTTTTTCATACATATCAAAGCTCTGCCCATAAGCAGACGATATGTGTCCAGTTAAGCCTACCAAAAGTAAAAGTATACATAAAATGGAATAGATGCTTCTTTTGTTAGTCATGATTCAACCCCATAATAAGTTGATGTTGCTGTTCCCATAAATCCTCATCCTGCCAGGATATGTATTGTCAGGAGATGGCGGAATTCCAGGCGGCAAAAATCTGGAGGAAAGTACGTCCTAAATCCATTACGAAGAGGATTATCGAGCCATCTTTCGTAACCTACATTTTGGCTTGCTCGGTCTAATGCTTGATTTATAGAATAACCATTTAAGGCGTGATATTAGAAGAAGACCAACCAGTGCTTGTAGAGGTTTCCGGTGTTATTTTTGATAGCTTCACTAAGCCGCGGCGATGCCAACTCAAATCCGATGAAGCAATAAGGCTTAGTGTCTGGATCTTCAGGCAGTTTCGGATCACCGTATCCATCTCCACTTAGGTTTGGTTGCCTATTCCAGCAGTAAGCCATGCCATGGACTGCTGGTGTATTGCTTCCTGATAAATTTCCCTGAAAACATGCCCATAGAAAAGTGAAACGATGTTTCCCATTTAATGTTCTGTCATATATCATATAATAGTATATTGCTGGCGGTGGCTTGTTTGGATTATTGTGGCTAGCTTGCTCATAAACGCTTAGGCGGTAATAGTTTCCCATATTCAGTATTCCGCCATGTCCCAGATAGAGAACCGTGGCAAACTTGTGATAATTTTCACGGTGAGTTATTTTTTCGCTCATTAAACTCCAGTATGCCTGCGCAGATCGATTTTCGACATGGTCATAGTAGTATTCAGCCAAGCTGTTCTCACCCAAAAAGAGAGCATAAATATCATTGCAAGCCCATAGGACGTAATTTCTGTCAATGTCTTGATGAAGCCATTGTGAACTATAAGTTATGCTAGCTCGGTTAGAGCCAGTGGCTCTGGAATAAGGTATTATGATGAATATCGTAAAAAATAGCAACATGCCAAGGACGGGAGCATGTCGCATAATTGTTTATTAATGCGATGAAAGATTTATGCTTATTGTTTTTATTTAAATCAGATTTATAGTTAATTCTGATTTTAGTATTTTGTTTAGAATCTAAATATATATAACCAAAAGGGCGGCAACAACGATGCTGTTGATTCAACAAAGCGAAACACTAGCGACAATTCATTTTGTAGTTTGCTTTGCAACAAAATGTGCTTACATACCCAAAGCAGATTTTGCTAAAGCAAGCAACCGATTATAAGCAATTAATCAGAAGATACTAAGCCCAATTTCCCAATCAATTCAGAACATTGTTATTGCGAAATGGCGTAAGGAATCATTTAGGAATCATTTAGTTTGATTGTTTTTTCTGCGGCTTTGATTGCTACTTCAATCATGTCGTCGCTTGGCTCTCTAGTCGTTAACCGCTGAAAGGCTAAGCCAGGCAAAGTAACGATTCGCATGACGAGGGAATCGCGGTATCTGCCGCTAAGCTTCAGCAGTTCGTAGGATACGCCGCCGATAATAGGAATCAGCAGTAGCCGATAGGAAAGCCTTATAATGAAGCCCCAGTCGGGCATAATCGAGAACAATACGATGCTTACAATAACCGTGATGAATAGGAAAGAGGTGCCGCAGCGCGGATGCAGCCGCGAATAATTCTTCACGTTGGCAATATCTAATGGCGCGCCGGCTTCGTAGGCATTAATTGTCTTGTGCTCTGCGCCGTGATACTGCAGCACGCGCCTAAACTCGCCCCACGTGCTTACTAGCACAAGGTAGAGGATGAATATGGCGAGGCGGATTATGGCTTCGGCAATGTTGAAGAGCACTCCTGTTAAATTTAGCAGTGAAGTCAGGAGGAATGGCACTACAAAAAAGAAGGAAAGCAGCCCCAAAGCCAATACGGCGACCACGACAAGTTCCTTGTAAGTGAACTTGACGCCTTCTTCTTCGGCAACGGCATTTGCAGAGAAAAAGAGTGCTTTGAAGCCAAGATAAAGCGTTTCAAACAACGCGACGATGCCCCTAAGAAACGGTAGCCCCAAGACTTTGTATCTATCGCAGAGAGAGTGTATCTCCTCCACGTTCGTTAAAATTTCGTTGCGTGATTTTCTAACACACATTACCATATGCCGGCGCGACCGCATCATCACACCTTCGATGAGCGCTTGACCACCAAACGCCAGAGATTGCTCATTTTTTTTCTCAGTCGACAGTTTCCCACCACAATGTTTCAACAAAATTTTGTTTCAAGGATAAGGCTTTCAGACAAACTACTTTTTAATTTGTTTAGCCTTGATAGCGGCAAGTTTTCCTCCTGCTTTCAACACATTTTTTTCTCGATCACTCAAGTCCAATTCAACTTGGAACTCTTCATCTTTTGTAGTGTTTCTAATGCGAAGTCTACTCTTTAACTCTGTAAGGTCTAACTCTAAAACATCGCCTTGAGCAACACGCGCGTAATCTTGCTTATCCTCAAAGGTTAAGGGAACTATTCCGAAGTTAACTAAGTTGGCAAGATGAATACGCGCAAACGACTTGGCGATGACAGCTTTGACGCCGAGATACTTGGGCGCTAACGCAGCATGCTCCCTTGAAGAGCCCTGCCCATAGTTTTCGCCGCCAACGATGAAGCCGCCGCCTTTCTTAAGAGCCCTATCAGCGAATTCTCGGTCAACATTGCAAAACACATACTTGCTTATTTCAGGAATGTTGCTTCTTAGCGCCATAATCTCGGAGCCTCCAGGCAAAATATCGTCAGTTGAAACATTGTCGCCCAATTTCAGCAGCACTTCGCCTGTCAGCTTATTAGGAAGCGGAGCAAAGTCTGGTAAAGGCTTGATGTTTGGGCCGCGTCTAACTTCGCCAGTAAAGCGTTTTTTGGGGAAGATGAACATACCATCGTCAATAGTGATTTCCGCCGACAAAGTTATCTTCGGATATTTCCCAAGTTTTCTTGGGTCGGTTATTTCGCCATAAATAGCCGAGGCAACTGCTGTTTCAGGACTTACCAAATACACTTTGGCGCTCTGTGTTCCTGATCTGCCCTTAAAGTTTCGGTTAAAAGTTCTAAGGGACACGCCGTCTGTTGGCGGCGCTTGACCTATGCCGATGCATGGTCCGCAAGCGTTTTCCAAGATTCTAGCGCCTGCACGGATAATGTCCAGAAGCTCTCCAGTTGCCGCCAGATTTTCCAGCACCTGCCTCGAGCCCGGCGAGATGGTGAGGCTTACATGGTCGCTGATCTTCCGGCCTTTCAAGAGCGCGGCCACCATTTTCAAGTCGCGAAGTGAAGAATTAGTGCAGCTGCCGATGCAGACCTGGTCTATGGGGGTGCCTTCAACTTCGCTTACGGCTTTCACGTTGTCTGGACTGTGAGGCAAAGCTATTAGGGGCTCAATTTCGCTAAGATTTAAGTCGAGAACATCGCTGTATTTCGCGTCGTCATCAGCCTTAAGCTCAACCCACTGGTCTTCTCTTTTCTGGCTCTTCAGAAAAGCTCTTGTCACCTCGTCGGAAGGAAAAATCGAGGTTGTCGCGCCTGTTTCAGTTCCCATGTTGGCGATTGTGCCTCGTTCAGGAACGCTTAGGGTTTTGACGCCTGATCCATAATACTCCAAGATTTTGTTGAGACCGCCTTTAACGGTTAATTTTTTCAAAACAGCCAGAATCACATCTTTGGCTGAGACAAAAGGTGAAAGGGCTCCAGTCAGCTTCACGCCCATGATGCTGGGCATATCCAAGTAGAAGGGTTCTCCAGCCATGGCAGCAGCAACGTCAAGTCCGCCTGCGCCTATGGCAATCATGCCTACGCCGCCTGCAGTAGGCGTATGGCTGTCGCTTCCAAGCAGCGTATAACCAGGCCGCGCAAACCGTTCGAGATAAAGTTGATGGCATATGCCGTTGCCTGGGCGAGAGAAAACTATGCCGTATTTGGCTGCCACATCCTGCAAGTAGCGATGATCATCAGCATTCCTAAAATCGTTCTGCAGCATGTTGTGGTCAACGAAGCTTAAGCTTAGCGCCGTTTTGACGCGCGACGCGCCCATGGCTTCAAACTCGAGATATGCCAGCGTACCGGTGGAATCTTGCGTAAGAGTATGATCTATGCGCAATCCTATTTGCTCGCCAGGCTGCATTTTTCCTTCAACCAGATGCGCAGCGATGATTTTCTCGGCAAGAGTTTGACCCATAACTTTCTTTCTCCTTAAATTTTGGGAGAAATCGCCTTATTGATTCTTAGTCAAGTGATGCAGACGCGGAGATTTAAATTTCACGTAGAAGCGCGTAGATTTTCTTCATGAAAATACTTTTAAATGAAGCAAGGAAAACCGCGAAAAACAGTAAAAGTTATTGGTGCCTCACGAAAATAGAAGATGAGGATACGTGTTGTCGTTTAAAGTTAAAATGGAAACAGTTTCGAAGGAGAAGCAATCGCCAGTTGTTTTAGCGCTTGATTTTCCATTTCATGCGCCACAAGAAAGAATACGGCTGCTCAGTAAAGCGCAAAGGGTTCTGGATGCTGTTCACCCATACATCTGTGCCGTAAAAATTAATCATCATCTAGTTCTTCCTCTCGGCACTTTTGACGGAGTGCAGAAACTTGTAGCGCAAATCCACGAGAAAGGGCTTCCGGCGATAATGGACTGCAAAGTAAACGATGTCGGTTCAACTAATCAGGTGATAGCGGAATATTACTTTGCAGCGGGATTTGACGCGCTGATAGCGAACCCTTTCATTGGCTGGGAAGAGGGCTTGAAGCCAATTTTCGAAATAGCACATAAGCAGCAGCGCGGAGTAATACTGCTAGCTTACATGAGTCATAAAGGCGCCAAAGAAGGTTACGGCCAGAAAATATACGAAGAAGAAACAGGCAAGGTAACGTTGCAGTATCTTTCCTTTGCAGAAAAAGCCCTGAAATGGAACGCTGACGGCGCAGTGGTAGGCGCCACGTATCCTGAAAAAATAAGAGAAGTCCACGAGATATTAGGCGAAAAAGTGCCAATATACTCGCCAGGCATCGGCGCTCAGGGAGGCGCCGCTGAAGTAGCACTTAACGCAGGTGCCCGCTACCTTATTGTTGGGCGAGACATAACTCTGGCAGAAAATCCAGCGGAGACCGCCAAGAGCCTCTGTGAGAAAATAAAACGCTTAGGGAATGTTCAAGCAGGGTAAGTAGCAAAAAAGTGTTATCTTCCGCGTTTTTCCCAAAGTTCCTTTCTCAGCAAGTCTCGCACTGCCGAGCGGATGACTGAACTTCTGCTTGGATACATGTTAGCTCTGACAAGCTCATCTAAACCCTCAAGATAAGCTTCTGGTAACAGCACCGTTACAAGCTTCAAAATCTTCCCTCCACAACCATATTAGTGATATAACATATGGCAAATATAAGATTAATCCCGTTACAAAATCAAAAATTAAAAAATTAATAATCTTGGTATCGAAATAAGGAATAAACAGAGATGCCCATTTTCTGCACTCAGTATAAATTAAAGAAATAGCAAAAATTTGTCTAAATGAGAGATGCAGATAATTTGTGTAAAAAGGTAAAAGTACCCTTTTTATAGTTTCTGCCACACCTCTGAACAACTTGGCGATAACGATGATGGCAGAGTAGACCCTCTATAGGTTTCTGCAATGAATTTCTAATATGCGCCAAATATGAAGGCGCGCGGCTGATGATTTAGTTGCGTTCAATTGATTTATACGGCATTTTTATTTTGAACTGCTGATATGTTTTATGTTGTGTGACGAACTTGCTTAAAGATGCGTGGACGGTTGCTATAGAGACTTTGAGTTGGATGGAGTTGCAGAAGCTAAGCGAGCATTTGGCTTTTGCTAGGACGATTAAGCAGCTGGGCGTCAGTGACCCTAATGCTGTTCGCTACGCTTATGGACTGGTTATTGAAACTGTTCGGCGCAAAAATCTGATAGACAAATTCGTTAATAGTGTTTTAAAGCCTAGGGAAATAAGTGAGTTCTCTATGGGTGTTCAAGCTTTTCTGCGGCTATATGTTTACCAAACGCGTGTCGCTAAAAATTGGGCTAAATTGGATTTGGAAGAGGCAGAAAGCATTGCTCGGCTGTGCCGCGCAATTCTTGGCTGGAAAACTCTGCGTTGCGTGGAGCCTTTTCTCGGTTTTCTGCTTACTCGTGAAATAGCCCCTGTTCTCAGCGCCGCCGGCGAGATGGAGCGTGTAGGGCTTCAAACTTTTCATCCTGCGTGGTTCGTTGAGTACTGCTTTAACCTTTTGGGGCGAGGTGAAGCCACAGCGTTTCTAGAGGGAAATTTGAAGCCGCCGCCTAGCTACATCAGAATAAATACTCTCAAGGCGCCTGAGCAGAAGATTTTGGAATCTCTTGCTGCGGAAGGTGTTAGAGTGGAAAAAATTGAGCCGTTGAAGTATGCCTATAAAGTCATGGGCGCAAAGCGGCCTTTGCGGGAAATAGCGAGCTTCAAAGAAGGCTTGTTCTACATTCAAGACAAGGCAAGCTGTTATGCGGCTGAAGTTGCTGCGCCGCAGCCGGGTATGACGGTTTTGGATGTTTGCGCTGCTCCAGGCGCTAAAACCACCTACCTTGCGCAGCTTATGCAGAATCGAGGCAGAATCTTTTCGCTGGATTATTCCATTAGGCGCATGCAAACTTGGAAAAGAGAAGTTGCATTAATGGGTGTGGAAATAGCTGAGCCGATTATTGCTGATGTCTGCACGGGTTTGCCTGTTTTATCAAATGCGGATGTTGTGGTTCTGGATCCGCCGTGCACGAGTACGGGTGTTTTCGCAAAGCAGCCTTCAGCTAAATGGAGGCTTACTCCGAAGTCAATTGAAAAGATGGCGAATATTCAGTGGCGTATGATTGATAATTGTGCTGGGCATGTGAGGTCTGGTGGTTCTTTAATCTACTCGACTTGTAGCATAACGGTTGAGGAGAATGAGCTTGTCATTGAGCGTTTTTTAAAGCAGCATTCTGATTTCAAGTTAGCGGAAATTAAACCTAGACTCGGCATGCCTGGTCTCAGAGGCTTTTACAAGTGCCAGAGACTTTATCCGCATCTTCATGATAGTAACGGTTTCTTCATTGCAAAACTTGTGAAGCAATAGAGGGCATTGAATTATTCGACACATAGCTGATTAGTTGGTGTGCTTATCGCTGATTTTTGCGGAAAACGTGGTTTTAATTGGGTTTTTTGCTTTTCTAAAACGCTGTTAATTACGTAAATCGTAAAATTATTCAGGAAAACGGAAACATTTAAATAAGTCAGCAGTCAATGTGTAGCGGTTAAGGTGCGGGAAACAAAATGAAATTCGAAGGTTGCTATACAGCAATTATCACTCCCATGACCCCTATTGGCGAAGTAGATTACGAAGGATTACGTAGCCTAGTGGAATTCCAAGTGAAAGAGGGCGTCAGCGGCATCCTCGCCGTAGGCACCACAGGAGAAAGCCCAACCCTGGATTGGAATGAGCACAACAGGGTTATTGAGCGCGTGCATGAGTACGCAGGCGAAAAATGCTTGACAATCGCGGGTACAGGAAGTAACTCCACTCAAGAAGCCATCGACGCCACAGCGCACGCGCAGCACGTGGGCGTAAAATGTGTGCTTTTGGTGGATCCGTATTATAATGGGCCTAGCTCGCTTGAAATACGAAAAGAATACGTAGAGCCAATCGCTAAGCGCTTCCCCGAAGTCCAGATTATCCCATACGTGATTCCTGGAAGAACTGGCACGCAGCTTTTGCCGCAGGACCTCGCCGTGCTTCATAAGGGATACCCAAACGTCAGCGCCGTGAAGGAAGCAACGGGCGATTTGGAAAATATGCGCTTAACCAGAAAACTCTGTGGCCCTAACTTCAGCATACTTTCCGGCGACGACGACAAAACCTATGCCATGATGACTGCAGTTGATGTTGCCGCGAGCGGCGTCATCTCCGTCGCAAGTAATGTCGCGCCACGAGCTGTAAATGACATGACAAGTGCTATACTCAGTGGCGACTTGGCCAAAGCGAACAAGCTTGCTCAGGCGTTGCAGCCGCTTTTCGCCATAGTCACCGTGAAGACACAAGAGCAGACACCTTACGGGCCTGTAACGTGCCGAGCGCGGAACCCATTGGCGTATAAGACGTTGATGAATGTTTTAGGCATGCCTTCTGGGCCGTGCAGACGGCCGCTGGGGAAAATGACTCGTAACGGTTTAGAAGTAGTTCTGGCAAGTGCTCGTAAAGTTTACGAGAATAATCCTGAAGTCCTTCAGCCCATAGAAGACTTCTTTGATGTGGACTTGAGCGAGCGCTTGTATAATGAACGTTTCTGGCAGGGATTATACTATGCTTAAGCTATGCGTAGCAGGCGCCGCAGGCAGAATGGGCAACGCCGTTATTCAAGAAGCCATCGCCAAGGGACATCAGATAACAGGTGCTGTTGAAGCTCAAGGAAACCCCTGCGTCGGTAAGACACTGCACGAGCTTGGCATCTGCGGCTCTGATGTACGCATCGTAGGCCCAGATAAACTTGCTGAAGCATTATGCGAGGCAGATGTTTACGTGACTTTTACAACTCCAGCGGCGGAGATGCAGAATATTCCCGCTGTGGCTGCGCTGGGTAAGCGTATAGTTCTGGGCACAACTGGTTTCACTGAAGAGCAGAACCGCCAGCTACGCGACGCCGTTTCAGGCAAGGTTCCTGCTGTTTTCTCGCCGAACTTCAGTGTAGGCGTAAACATACTCTTCAAGCTTGCTTGGTCCCTAAAGGTGTTTCCTAAAGAATATTCTTTCAGCATAAGTGAGATACATCACACAGGCAAGAAGGACGCGCCAAGCGGCACAGCGAAAAAACTGGCGCAGATAATCGCGGAAATCCGAGGCTACACAAGAACTGTGTACAGCAGAGAAGGCATCAGCCCACGGCAACCAGAGGAGTTGGAGGTAACTGCGCTACGTGCAGGCGGCGTGCCTGGGATTCACGACCTTATAGTTGCTGGGCCATATGAAATGTTGCGCATAGAGCATGTTGCCTTCTCGCGGAGTGTGTTCGCTCAAGGCGCCGTGTACGCGGCCGAGTGGTTAAGCAAGCAGACGCAGCCCCGAATCTTTAGCATGGAAGACGTTCTCGGCCTTTAATAGCTATCAGGGTGGAAGTTTTGAGTAAGAGAGTAGTCATCAAGTTCGGCGGTGCTGACCTCGCAACCGGCGAAAAGGTTCAGCGAGCAGCTAAAATGGTTGCAGAGGCTCCCTACAAGGAAATGGTAGTCGTAGTTTCCGCGATGGGCAAAACAACCGACAACCTTATCGGCACAATCTCGCAGCTGAACGAAATTAGCGATGCTGATTATGCGGAAATCATATCCATGGGGGAAAGCACAAGCGCCCGCGTATTTGCCAGCGCACTAAGAGCGTTGGGCGTCAAGGCGGAGGTTTTTGACCCAGCAAGCGATAACTGGCCGATAATAACTGATTCTAACTTCCGCAATGCCGAACCAGACATTGAGAAAACCGCAGTGCTTACACAGAAATTTGTAGCGCCGCTTCTGGGCAAAATTGTGCCCGTGGTCTGCGGTTTCCTCGGCAAAGACGCTAAAGGAAGAGTTACCACGCTTGGACGCGGCGGAAGCGACACAACCGCCCTGCTGCTTGCCCATTGCCTAAACGCTGATGAAGTGGTGCTTGTTAAAGAGACCAGCGGCGTTCTCTCCGCAGACCCAAAAATCGTTCCCGACGCTAAGCCGCTGAGCAAGCTGGATATTCACGAGATGTTCGACCTTGCGCAGGGAGGCGCTAAAATAGTGAAGCCCGAAGCGCTGAAGTACAAGCTGCCCAGCCAAACGCTTAGGATAGTGGACTTTGCCTCCGGCAGCTTGGCGGAGGGCGGCACAGAAATTACGGGTTTCTTCGCCATCAACTCGGCAGAGATGAATAGTCAAGAAGGCTTGCTGGCTATCAACGTGGTTTGCGACGTAAACACGCAAAACCTCAAAGAGATTTTCCAAGCGCTCAGCCAAAACCCTGTTTACGGCGTCAGCTCAGGAAGAAAGTCAGTCACAGTCTTCACTTCCGACGGTAACGTTCGCGAAGTCATAAACAGGCTTCACCGCATAGAGGGCTTTAAGGCTATAAGCCACAGGGAAAACGTGGCTCTGCTCCAGATAAGCCACCCTGACTTCATCGATTCGCCTGGCGGCGTCGCAAAAATCTCCAATGCACTTAGCCGCGAAGGCATAAACATAATTGAAATAACCACTAGTAAAGCAACCATTAACGTTTTTATCGAAGAAAACCAACTCAAAAGAGCAAAGGAAGCGATAAGTGATGCCTTCAAAACGTAAAGTAGCCATATTAGCTGCAACAGGAGCCGTTGGACAGCGGTTCATCCAGCTGCTTCAGGGGCATCCGTGGTTCCAGATTGAAGTGCTTGCGGCTTCAGAAAAGTCAGCGGGTAAAAATTACAAGGCCGCGTGCAACTGGCTTATGGAGTCGCCTCTGCCCAAGGAAATCGCCGAAATGCCCGTAGTGCACACTGACGTGGAGTCAGTGGAGAAAGCAGGCGACGTAGACCTTGTCTTCTCAGCGTTGCCAGGCGACTTGGCGGGTCCTCTTGAAGAGGAATTCGCCGCCCTGTATCCGGTCTTCAGCAAGGCAAGCGCACACCGAATGGATAAGGATGTCCCGCTTATTATCCCAGAAGTTAATCCTGAGCATACAGCGCTTATTCCAATCCAGAAGAAGCGTCGCGGCTGGAAGGGCTTCATCTCAACAGACCCGAACTGCAGCACAATCCAGCTGGCAATGACGCTGAAGCCACTTATGCAATTCGGCCTCAAGCAAGTTGTAGTGTCAACCATGCAGGCGCTCAGCGGCGCAGGCTATCCAGGCGTCGCCTCACTAGATATAATAGACAACGTTATTCCCTTCATTTCTAATGAAGAAGACAAAATGGAATGCGAACCGCTGAAGATACTGGGCACGTTTGACGGCGAAAAAATATGCCCCGCCGACGTCGTGCTCAGTGCCAGCTGCCACCGCGTCAACGTAAAGGACGGACATTTAGAGGCTGTTTTCGTGAAGCTTGAAGAAAATCCTGGCATAGAGGAAATTGAAGAAGCTTTCCGCCAGTTTAAGGGCGAACCGCAAAAGCTGAAACTGCCCTCTGCACCAGAAAATCCCATCGTGGTGCGGAAAGAGTCGAACAGGCCTCAACCGCGGTATGACCGTGACGAAGGCCGAGGTATGAGCGTAGTCGTTGGCAGAATCAGAAAAGACCCAGTTATGTCGGTTAAGTACATGTGTTTGGGCCATAACACCATCCGCGGAGCCGCAGGAGGAGGCATCCTCAGCGCAGAGCTCATGGTAGCAAAGGGCTTATGCTAAACGTGCACGCTGCTTGCGGAAACGTGCAAATTTAGAGTGGGAGTGCGTCTACAGTGAAGAGCATACAGAAACTTCGTGAACCTTTGGAAAATCGAGAGGGAAGGCTATACTTTGACGGTGTATTAGCCAGCGAGTTAGCCGCGAAGTTTGACACGCCGCTTTATGTAATCAGCGAAAGCCGCATAAGAGACAACTATAGGCGTCTCCATAAAGCTTTAACCAGTTATTACGGGAAGATTAGGGTTCTCTATGCTGCAAAGGCCAACTCTAACCTCTCGGTGCTGAAAATTTTGGCAACTGAGGGCGCGCATCTTGACGCTGTCAGCCCAGGCGAAGTTTCCATGGCGTTAAAGGCTGGTTTCTCGCCGGAACGAATCCTATTCACCGGAACCAGCGTCAGAAACGACGAGCTAAAGTTTCTCGCAGACGCCAAGATAACAATAAATGTTGACTCACTATCCCAGTTAGAGCGCTTACTGAAAATTGCAACGCCGGCGGTTTTGTCTGTGCGCGTTAATCCTGAGATAGGCGCGGGTCACCATGACCATTGCATCACCGCTGGCAAAAACACAAAGTTTGGACTATGGGAAAACGACGCGTTAACAGCCTACAGACAAGCCAGAAAAGCAGGCGTGACGCGCTTCGGCATACACATGCACATAGGCTCCGGCATCCTCGCTGTTGAACCGTTTGTCTTGGCACTTGAAAAGCTACTGGGGATAGCCAAACGAATCCATGACGAAGTGGGAATCAACTTCGAGTTTGTGGATATGGGAGGCGGGCTTGGAGTGCCCTACAAGCCAGAAGACAAAGAACTTGACTTGAACGCTTTTGCTGAAAACGTGCTCTCCTTATTCAAGAAAAAAATTGCCGAGTACCACCTAGGCGAGCCGTTCTTCTGCGTTGAGCCTGGGCGCTACCTTGTTTGCGACGCTTGTATCTTACTAACCGCGGTGAACACGGTTAAGACTACGCCTTTCAAGAAATTTGTCGGCGTTGACGCGGGCTTCAACACGCTGATTAGACCCGCCATGTACGGCTCATACCATCACATCTTGGTTGCGAATAAGCTGGACGCGGAGGACGCTGAAACCTACGATGTTGCTGGGCCTATCTGCGAGTCAGGCGATGTGCTGGCTAGGGACAGGCGGCTGCCGAAGATTCAGGAAGGCGATTTGCTGGCGGTTCTTAACGCTGGTGCATACGGCTGCTCCATGAGTACACAGTATAACGCTAGGCCCCGCGCAGCCGAAGTTCTGGTTAAAAACGGCAAATACGCCTTGGTCAGGCGACGCGAGACTTTGGATGACCTGCTTGCAGGGCAGCAAGTGGCTGAGTGGTTGCAATGAAGTTTTGGAAGATGCATGGCTTAGGCAACGACTACATCGTAATCGACAACCGTGATGGAAAAATAAGCAGCGAGAAAGCT
>JAWCNL010000019.1:0-20192 GCA_038848695.1 Bathyarchaeia archaeon | reverse complement strand
CCATTATCCGCTTCATGCGCGTTTTTGTTTTCTCGGGTGTTTCAAGCGCTTCGTAATCGGAGATTGTGAGTTTTGCGAATTCTTTTCGTGTGTAGCCTAGCTGTCGATGGGCTTCTTCATTAAATTCTACCGCGCGCCCATTTTCGTCAATAAGCAAAATTCCCAGCGGTGCCTCATTAAACAATGTCCGATAGAGATTTTCTGATTCTATAAGGCGCATTACTATTGCCTTGCGCTCTGATGTGTCTCTCATGATGCCTAATAGACATATTTCACCTTTGAAAAAATACGGGCAGCCGATAACTCTACAGGAAACTCCTGCCCATCTTTTCTGCGCGCAATAATTTCGACTATTTCACCTTTGAGTAATGGCCCGTTTTTGCTCAGTTCCGCAAATAACGGATGGTTCTGATAATGTTGGTATGGAAATATCAGTTTTAATACATTTTTGCCTATGGCTTCTTCTTGTTTGTAGCCGAAGATGTGTTCGGCTGCGGGGTTCCAGTAAACGACTTTGCCCTGCTGATTTACCACGATGATGGTGTCTTTAGCGCAGGTGCAAATGGTGCGGAATGCTTCCTCGCTATCTTTGATCTCCTTACTTTTTCTTCAACAAGTCTTTCCATCTGAGTAGCATATTCTTTAAGGCGTTGCTCGTTTTCTCTTCTTTGTGTAACTTCATGTAAAACAACCAATACTACCAATTTTTCTCCAATAAGAATTAGTTTTCCTTTTACTTCTACAAATCTTGTTGATCCGCTTCCATCCATAATACAAACTTCGTAAGGAGCTACTTTAACGCCTTGAATTCTGCGCTTAAAATTTTCTAAGAGGATCGCCTTGCTCTCTTCTGGTATATTTGAAAGTTCAAAGAAGAATTTACCAATCATCTGATTTTGTTTTAGACCAGTTATCTCCTCAAATGCAACATTTACCGCTATAAAGCGCCCGTTCTCATCAACCAATACCGCTGGGTCAAATAAAAAGTTTAGGAGACTGTTGATTTTTCTTTTTTGCTCCCTTTTGTTCATGCCGCTAAACTCCGCTTTACCTTTTTTGCGTAGCCTCATTCTTCAGCTGTATAAATTTGAATGAATAATTCCGACTTTGAATAACCTGATTAGGTAAAGCCCCTTTACCAGAGAATACTGATAAATAATCCCAGATTTGTTAGGGCGGCTTTCCATTAACAATCTTTCCAGTAAATTGTATAAGCTAAAAATCTAGTTACAAGCGTTTGGGTATTAAGCGTAAGTTCTACAGTTTTATTTATTTTGAAATTATAATTTATCTCAAAATTTGTTGGCTTTGCAGTGTTTTCACTTAACAGCCATATTTTCAATTTTTTCAGAGAGATTCGCCCAAAACTTATGTTGCTTGTTTTCAGCGCACTGATCATTTTCGTTCGCTTGTTTCCATTTCTCTTAGCTGAGTCTACATTTGTAGTTATAGTGCATGATAGGTGATTGAGAAAATTAAGAATTGTTAATGTTAAATATTGATAGAAACTTAATTTTTCTATTTACCACTTTTTGAAAATTATGAACACACTTAGTCTGCGAATATTTGATTACTGCCGAGTTTGGCAGGATGTGGTTATCGAAAAACACGCTTCGAATAGTAATTTAAACTGGTTATTTTAAGAATTAGCTGATTATTACCTTAGCATTAAGTATCTCCTGCGTCATCTTTATTCCTAAAACCTATTGTAAGACTTAAACCTCATTGTGTTACTGGAGATAATACTGTTTCTTTTAAACCTAACAGTATTTTGCTAGTAAATTAAGGCTGAGCTTCCACTCCCGCACCATTTTATTGGTAAGTTTGTGCAAGAATCAGCCGTTGCATTGTTATGATTGGCTTGCTTCTTTTTTAGTATGAAGCGGCGGGTTCTTGCATTCTGCTAAATATATGTGATTTTCAAGTGCGCATCCTTAACCGCACTTGAAAATCGTAGCTAAACGATTTTCAAGGTGCTGTTGCTTTGTGTTTCTGCTCTAAGCGGAATTAAAATTTCACGTGTTAACGGACGCGCTATCTAAACGGTGCCAGATAAATTGAATCGAAGGCAACAATTTCGGATGGTTTTGCGGTGGATGCGCTAACCCTCAAAATTACTCTTCTCCCTCTGTCTTCAAATGAAACGTCTTGTATGGCGATTTTCGAGTTATCTAATTGTGCCTTTTCAACAACGCCATCGCCTTCTGCGCCTGCTCGCTTATGGTAAATTGGAGTTCCATCTGCAGAGGCACCTTGCCATTTAAAGCGCTGTGGTGCTTGTGTCTGTGCATTTCTGCCACTTGAGTGCTGGAGATGCAGCCTTAAAATTAAGAGTTGCACCAATAGACTAAATAGGCTATTTCGTTGCTCTGCAAAACCGTTTTTAGAGACTGCTAAGCCCCTTTTTTCCGCTGGTTTTTTATTCTCATGCTGCGCACTTAATATTGTGAATTTGAATGCCAAGTGTTTGTTTAGCCAAGCCCTGCAAGGTATGTGGTAAAAGCACAGAAGGCGCCAACTTCACGTGCCCTAAATGCGGGACCTCCGTGTGCTTCTACTGCATGGCAGAAATCATGCGAACGGAGCACAGTAGTCCCAAATGCCCAGTTTGCGGTGAACCACTCACGTGAAAACCCAGCCAGCGTCTAAGCTGTCCGCGTTCTTTTGCCTGTCAAAATATGCGCTTAGTTGCTGAGTGGCAGCTTTGAGAAGCAACTCTTTTATTGAATTCCTAATTTATTAACAATCACAGCGCACTAAAGCGCCAGCACTTTGCTTGCCAGGTTTCAGCCTCTACTTTCCCCGTAAACCCATTATACTGCCCAGGAAGGGAGGATATAGAAAATTAAAAGAAAGGCAGTCATCGGCTTTGCGCTAGCCGCCGTGTCTTTAGTACTGCTCCTTTCAGCGGTGTTAATCTTAGACAGCCTCCGCAACTTCAGCGAGCGGCAATCCAATGCAAGCGCTTGGCCCATGTTCCACCATGATTTGGCGCACACAGGCTTTTCGGCTTCAGCGGCGCCGAACACCAACCAGACCCTTTGGCGTTTTCATACAGGCGGACCGGTGGATTCTCCCGTGGTCTCCGAGGGCGTCGTGTACTTCGGCTCGTTAGACGACAAAGTTTACGCCTTAAACGCCACGACAGGCGCAGTCATATGGACTTACAAGACTGGCGCCAACGTGTTATCTCCTGCTGCTGTCGCCGAGGGCATGGTTTTCGTCGGCTCGGAGGACTTCCATGTTTACGCGTTGAATGCCACAACAGGCGCCTACATATGGAGCTATAAAACAGGGTACTTTGTGGATTCCGCAATTGCATACGCGGACGGCGTAGTTTACGCTGCTTCGGAAGACTGGAACGTGTACGCCTTTAACGCCTCAACTGGTGCTGTGTTGTGGATTTACGCTACTGGCGGCCAAATCATGCTGTCTTCACCCATAATCGCCTATGGCATGGTCTATGTGGGCTCAGAAGATCATTATGTTTACGCTTTGAATGCTACGACCGGTTCTCTCGTGTGGCGCTACTTGACAGGCGACATGGTGGTCTCCACGCCTGCTGTAGCAGACGGAGTGGTTTACGTGGGTTCAAACGACCGTAACGTTTACGCGTTAAGCGCTTTCAATGGTAGCGTCATCTGGAGCTATGCTACAGATGGGCCTGTATTCTCTTCTCCAACTGTGGCAGATGACGTGGTTTATGTGGGTTCTTGTGATGGGCGGGTTTACGCGTTGGATGCTGCCTCAGGCTTGGTTGTTTGGAGCTACCAGACTGGCGATGTGGTGTCTTCATCTCCTGCAGTGGCCGGAGATGTAGTGTACATAGGCTCGAACGACTGCCGCATCTATGCGTTAAATGCTTCAACTGGTGAATGCATGTGGAGTTATTTAACGCGTGACATGGTGATTTCTCTGCCCGCCGTGGCTTATGGCATGGTTTATGTTGGCGCATGGGACGGCTGCCTCTACGCTTTAGACGCCGCGACGGGCTCGCTTATATGGAGTTACCATACTGGCGGCGTTGTGGATTCTTCGCCGGTTGTCGCTGATGGCTTAGTTTTTGTGGGCTGCTGGGATGGGAACATCTATGCTTTAAACGCTACCACTGGCGCTGTGGCTTTGGATGAATTCACCAGCTCAGTGATATGGCGCTTCGCAACTGGCAACAAGGTGCTGCTGTCGTCGCCTGCGGTCGCTGACGGTGTTGTTTATGTGGGCTCTTATGATGGCCAAGTTTACGCCTTGAACGCTTCAAACGGCGCCCTAATATGGAATTACACAACAGGCTTCGCCGTGGTCTCCTCACCTGCCATTGCAGAAGGCATCGTCTACATTGGCTCAGAAGACCATTATGTTTACGCTTTGGACGCTTTGACCGGCGCTGTGGTTTGGCGTTACCTGACAGGCGGCCAGATTCACTTTTCTTCGCCCGCTGTTGTCGACGGCATGGTCTATATTGGCTCAAATGACCGCCGCATCTACGCCTTAGATGCCCATACGGGCGATTTATTGTGGAATTACACTACTGGCGATGCAGTGATTTCTTCGCCTACTGTGGCTGACGGCAAAGTTTTCGTTGGCTCTTGTGACGGCAAAGTTTACGCGTTGACTGCTTCTTCTGGCGAGATTGCTTGGAGTTATCAGACAAGCGGCCAAGTTGCCTCGTCGCCTGCTGTGGCTGATGGCTTGGTTTTTGTGGGCTCTTATGATGGGAAACTTTACGCTTTAGATGCTTCTGACGGCAAGCTTGTTTGGGCTTTCCAGACCGGGGGTGCGGTGGCGTCTTCGCCTGCTGTTGCCGACGGCATAGTATTCTTCGGCTCTTCTGACGGCAAACTTTACGCTTTAGATGCTTCAGACGGCAGTCTCGTATGGAGCTATCTGACTGGTGGCATGGTGGTTTCTTCGCCTGCTGTAGCCAATGGCGTTGTTTACGTTGGCTCTTATGATCATGTAATCTATGCTTTTGGTGTCAAGTAGCGGTTAATTTCAGATTTTCGCTTAGTATGCCTCGGCCATCACGCGCTTTGAAGCGTTTTCGTGTTTTCTCAATTGCGTCGTGAACGCAAGATATGTTTTTAAGCGTTTAAGTCTTGATTTTGCCTGTCGGTTGATGCCTTATGCTTTTCAAGCAAATTCAGAAGCATGGCGACAATTTCTCATATTTAATAGCTGATGATACTGTCGGCGAGGCAGTTGTGGTTGACCCGAGCTTTAATGCTGGCGAGCTAATCCGCATACTGCAGAAAGCGCGTCTAGTTCTAAAGTATATCATTAATACGCATGGTCATTCTGACCACACTGCGGGAAACACGGAGCTGCGTTCGATGTTTACTGGCGCGAAAACTGTTGTGCATCGGCTTTCGCGTGTGCCCGCCGACTTGCTGGTTGATGACGGCGATGTGCTGTATGTGGGCGCTGTTCCTGTGAAGGTTATCCATACGCCTGGGCATACCCCTGACAGTATCTGCCTGCTGGTGAATGGAAAGAAGCTGTTGACGGGTGATACCCTTTTCGTTGGCGAGTGCGGCCGAACGGATTTGCCCGGCGGCAACGCCCGAAGCATGTATGATAGCCTCTTTAACAAGCTGCTGCGGCTTGATGACGATGTTGAGGTTTACCCTGGGCATGACTATGGCGTGCGCCCAAGCTCGACGATTGGCGAGGAGCGGCGGTCGAATTACACACTGCAGCCGCGAACTCTGGAGGAGTTCATGGAGTTTATGCAGACGCCTTAGGGTGCATGATGGTTTTTGGCGTTTTTTGGGGGAAACCTTTAAGCCTTATCGGGTAAATGTATAGTTTTGCTGGTGGATTTGTTGGCTGGAGCGTCTGATGCCAAGGTGAAGCGTAAGACTTTTGTGGCGCGTGAGGATTTGCTTGATCGCCTTAGCAAGGTTGCCGACGAGCGTGGCTATAGCCTCTACGCCTTGGTGAACGACCTTTTCGATTTGGCTTTGCGGGCTGACGCGTTGGGTTTGGATTTGAGGCGTGTTTTGGATGAGCGTGGCATTTTGGAGACCGCTAAGCGAGCGGGTTTTGTTTTGGCGTTGGAAAGCCTCTGTTATGAGACGTGTGATCTAGCGTATGAGAAGGCTAAGAGCAAAGCCGCTAAAAGCTGGTTTGATGCGGGGGTTTGGCTTGCTAAGCGTTACGCCACAAGCGGCGTGAAGGATCCGTTTGAGGCTTTGCGGCGGGATTTAGGCACTTTCATGTGGACTGTCTCGCGTTTTTCGCTTGAGGGCAGCGGCGATAAGGCCTCTGTTAGTGTTTTCAGCCCAAGATTCAGCGAGGCTTACACGTTTCTGTTGGCTTCACTATTTGAGGGGGTTCTAGATGCGCTTGGTTATGAGGTTGCCGAGAGGGAAGTGTTTAAGGGTAATATTCGTTTGGAGGCTGTGAGGAAGAAGAGTAATGCCTGAAGGTAAAAGTAAACGACTGGTTTATGTTCCCGAAGATTTGATAAAGGATGCTATGGAGGTCTCACGCGGCAGAGGCGAGACCATAGCCAAGTTCGTGGAGGAAGCCGTGCGATTAGCAGTTAAAGCCAGCAATGTGGGGTTGACGCCTGAAAAAGCCGCCGACGCGTTAGAGGTTTTGCAAGCGCAGAAAGTGCTGGGCGGCGCTTTTGTGCCTCAGGAAGCGCTGGACTACATGTTGGCGAACGCTTACAAAACGGGGCGGGATGAGCTTCTTAAGAAGTGGTTCGAGGGCGGCATGCTTCACGGTCGGTATTTAAGGGAGCGCTTTAACGATGCTGTTGAGGCTTTAAGGTGTTTTCTTGAAGCCACACGTTGGGATTTAAATGAGGTTGACACTGTACGAGATGACAGTGGCGTACGTTTGAGGTGTGTTTCCACCGCTTTGTCTTTGGAGGCAACGGAGCTTTTGTGCAGGTTTTTGGAAGGTGTTGTGAAAGGCTTGGGATGCGAGCTTCAAGCGGTGGAATGCCTAAAAGGCATGGTGGTTCTCTCTTTTAAGCCGTAAACCGCCTGCGCAGCATAATATTCCTGTATATACATGAGTATTGAAAATGTGCACAGTTTCTAACGCAAGTCAATTTTTGTTTACACTAGGTATAAATATGAAGTCTGCAGACAAGATTACACACAAAAAGTAATAAAAATAGGAGAAATACAAAAATGCAAACAAGCAAGAAAACACTATCCCTGCTCATAACAGCGCTGTTCACATTGTCAATGATACTCGCTGCAGTACCACTTGTAAGTGCTGCTGTAACCGTCAATCTTTCTGCCTCATCTGGTAAAGTTGGGGACACAATTACCGTAACAGGCTCAGGTGCTAACCCATTTGGTCAAGTTACCATTTACTGGGATAGCACTGCTGGTCAAGTGCTAAACACAACAGCTGCCGACAACACTGGCGCTTTCACTTGTAAAGTGAAAATTCCATCTGCAATCAATGGCGGTCACTTCGTCGTAGCTCAGGACTCGCTCGGCCAAACAGGCGGAGCAGCCTTCACGGTTATCGCTAGCCTTGCCCTCGGCGGTATCCCTCCTGTCATTGCTTTGCCCGGCGATAGTCTTGCCGTCACAGGACACGGCTACAGCGCAAACAAAGCTGTTACTATCCATATGAACTTGACTAGCGGCAACGTTACGCTTACCAGCTCAGTTACTACAAACAGTACTGGTTCTTTCTCAACAACGGTGGTCATTCCCTCAATAGCTGAAGCAGATTTTGGTCCATATCACTTGAATGCCACAGACACAAATGGTATTAACGCCACCGCGGCGTTCACAGTAGACTACTACATAAAAATTTTGCCTATTGGCACGGTTCCTCCTGGTGTGACAGTAACTCTTTTAGGCAGAATTTCTGCAAACAAGAGTTACGAATTGCGCATTGACACTACGACAATAGCCACAGGCACAACAGATAGCGCTGGCAATTTCATGAAAACCTATCAACTTCCCACATTAATAGGTTCAGGTCCTCACACTGCAACAATAGTTTGGGACGTAACAAAAACTAGATCTACTTCGTTTAGCGTTGGAAATCCACCGTCAATAACGTTGGGCGCGCCTCAAGGCGTTGCTGGCACGGTGGTGTCAATAACTGGCACCGATTTTAGTGCATCGGCAAATATAACTTTAACATTCGATACAACTGTTGTTAATAGCACAGCAACTGATGCACGCTTTGGACCCACAAGCATATCAGGCACATTCTCAGAAGATTTCGCGGTTCCCAATCTTACACCTGGCCCCTACGTTGTTAAAGTCACAGACCAAAACGGAGCATCAGCCCAGACAACCTTCACCATACTTCCTGCTCCAACAACAACCATCGCTTTGCGCTCATCACAATACTTACAAGGAGATACGCTGAGCTTCAATGTATACACAACTGAAACAAGTCTTGGCACAATAACTGTCACTGTAACTGACCCAACTGGTGGAGTATGGTGGAGCATAAACACTTGGGCGTTGACACCCATGGGAACTTACAAGACAATACCCTACGCAGACCAAGTAGACGCTAACAATAACCCATTGAAGCTTCCTGATGATGCGCCTACAGGCTCATGGAACTGGACCGTAACATACACGCCAGCAAGCACGGGTACATTGACCAAAGCCACAGGACTCTTCACTGTATCTGCAAAGCCCACTTTAGCTTCAGTACAAGCTCAAATTAACCAACTAAGCGCTCAAGTAAACTCGTTAGGAGGCAACCTTTCATCCATCAACAGCCAGCTCAGCTCTATTAGCAGTACCGTTTCAGGCATCAGCGGAGCTGCATCCAGTGCAGCCTCAGCGGCTAACTCCGCAAAGAGCGCTGCTGACTCCGCCAAATCGGCAGCAGACGCAGCAAAGGCCGCTGCTGACGCCGCAAAAGCCTCCGCAGACAGCGCCGCAAGTGCCATTGAAGACGCAAAGACCGCTGCTCAATCCGCAGCAAGCGCGGCGAACGCTGCCAAGTCGTCAGCTGACAGTGCAGTTAGCGCAATTGAAGACGCTACAACTGCAGCTGAATCAGCTAAGGCAGCAGCTGAAGGTGTATCAATGGCTGTTTGGATAGCGGTTGTCCTCTCACTGGTAGCCGCAATTGCAGCCATCTTCGCTGTGATAACTATCCGCGGAAAAATAGCAGGGTAAACAACTGAGCGCCCGTGAAAACGGGCCAACTCAACTCCCCATTTTATTTTTTAGAATTCTTCAAGCAAATTTATTATTTAAATGGCAAACTTGAACCGAGTAACCTTTGTTCTTACCCGAAGATGCTATATCATAGGAAAGCGCCATTTTACCCAATAAGCACGATAAATGCAAAAGTTGCTTGCGCTTTCAGGAACGTATTTGAAATTTAATTTCAGGGGTTATATACAAAATGAAAAATCATTGCTTTCAAAAAAAGCTGTTTTTTATAATCCAAAGATCGCCAGCAGACTCTGATTTATCAGCAGGAGCGCTCCCTGCGCTAAGCAAAGCAAACCTAGCACAGCCATAACTGGCCACGAGCCCAGAATCATCCCGAAAAACTTGGCCAAATCCTCAACAAATTTGGAGATTAAAAACACAATCAAAGCTGGAACAAGAAACACCGCCAAATAGATCCACAAGGAGGAGACGCCCAGCACCGTTTCGGGCAGTGGATAATACCAGTACAAAAGCCCCGTACACGCCAAGCCCGCAGCTAAGCCCAGCAGCGCGCTGAAAGGCACTTTGCTCAAAGGCTTAAGCACCAACCCCAAACCCGTAACAACAAGCAAACCCCAAACCTCAAAATTCGCCGTTTGCCCAAGAAAAACAACCACGCCAGCCGCCAGCAGAATCAGGCCCACAAAAAACCCGAAGAAACCCACCGCCTTGGCAACCGCGCCAGCCGAACCCTTCGCGAAAACGCCCACAAACTTAGCTAAGGCCACCACCCCCCCTAAAATCAAAATATACGGCGCCAAACTTGCCAAAACCGAAAGGTCCAAACCAACCAGCGACGACAACATCACACAGCCCACGCTTCATACATACAAAGCAAATAATTTAAAACTATCCACAGCTTCTCAAGAATTTGGGATATATTGCCATTTAGCAAAAAAGTTATATTACCATACGCCATCTGAACTTTCAGTGTTAAATTATGACATTACGCGTTCAAATAAGCAAGCATCTTGAGCAGAAATTCAGAGAATTAGCAATGAAGAAATTTGGCTATACAAAAGGCGCATTAAGCAAAGCCGCTGAAGAAGCCCTTACACAATGGACCTTAACCCAACAAGAAGAAAAATTAAGCTTCAACAATGACCCCGTAGAAGCCATAGACGGTCTACTATCAGAAATAAGCACAAGCTCAGTTGCATTGCAGCATGAAATCCAGAAACATTGGGCATCTAAGGTGCTAAAAGATGTATCTAATTGACACTAACATCTTTTTAGAAATCCTATTGGCACGAAGCCGAAAGGAAAGCTGCAAAAATTTCTTAAAAGCTCTTCAGAAAGGCGAAAAAACAGGTATAGTAACAGACTTCACCATACACTCAATTATAGTCGTAATGAGCAACCTCAAAAAACTACACGAGCTTAAAACTTTCCTTTTAAGCCTAACAGCCTACGAAGGATTACACATATACCACACAACACTCAGCGACGAAGTAAACGCAACCGAAATCGCAACAACACAGAATCTAGATATGGATGATGCAATTCAATACGCTGCAGCACTTTCAGCAAAAGCAGACGCTATCATCTCGTTCGATAAACATTTCAATAACCTCCGCATTCCACGAGAAGAGCCATAACCCGCATCATTTAAACAAAGGCTGTTTTAACCAATTAATTTGAGATAACTGCCGTTTATGCTCGGAGAAACCGTCAAAACAAAAGAATAGGCGGTGTCAGTTACTCCAAGATAGAAGCCTTTGCATTCAATTTCCTGACCTGCGGCAAGCTCGAGCTCATCCAAATAGTCATAGCCAACGCAGATGCTGTTGCTGCCGAAAACAATGCAGCCGCCTACAGAAGAATTAAGATAATCCTCGCTTGTCCACAGCACTTCAGTTATATTCAATCGAATAAAGAAGCGCCAGATATGATAGTTGGTGGCGACTAACCCTCTAGTGACATGATTCTGCTCAACTGAAGCAACGATGCCCCTAACCGCGAGATTAGCATCCCTGTGAAGTGCAGCATGCGGATACATGTGCTTAACAACAAGTTCTTGATTAAGGAAGAACGCGCCAGCAACCACCAAACCAGCAGCGACAGCGGCTATAATAATCCAAAATTGCTTCCTCATGCACCGTTCACCTTTGAGTTGTGCCTCTTAAAGTAAAACAGCACGCCTGCAACCGCCAAAACACCAAAAACGCCTAGCGCAATCAAGTATTGCAAGCCTATCGCCACGGTGCCCGTTTCAGGTTGCCGCCCTATCGCGTAAAGATACCCATCATTTGACCCCACAAACAACAGTCCCTCTGAAATGGCAGGCGAAGACCGCACAGCACCTCCTGTCCTGTACTCCCAAATCAACGCGCCAGTATAAGCATCCAGCGCATAAATGTACCCATTATCAAGGCCGAAGAACACCTTTCCATCCGCCACAGCAGGCGAAGAAATGGAACCCTTGCCGTCCACCGCATAACTCCACACCACCGAACCATCTGTTACATTAAGCGCGTAAACATGTTTATCCGTAGGCACATAAACTCGGCCATAAGCAACAGCCGGAGAAGCTTCTGTAACGCCATCCAACTGTCGATTCCACTTGGGTAGCCCAGAATCGTTTATGGCGTAAACTGTGCTGTAGCCTCCTGAATTAACATTAACCGCAAATAAGCCGCTGTCCGCAGCAACGAGGCAACTCTTTATCAAGTCAACGCTCGAAGCGCCTATAATAATCCAGAAGCGGCCATCGCCATTTACTGCTTCAAAGGCGCTGCACCCAAGCATATCGCCCGCGGGAACCAAAGCGAGAACTAAATTGCCATCATAACTCAGCGGCGATATTCTGCCAGAGTAGCGAACATTAACCTCTTCATTATATAGGTTCGCACCTACCTCCAAGTTAAAAACATGAACGCTACGTTTCCCGTTCACGAAGACACGCGAGCCCACAACAAGCGGAGAACCGAACCCTGCTTCTTCGCCAAGCGGCTGCTGCCAAATCTGCGTTCCCGACGTCGCGTCAACAGCGACAACATCACTTGGCTTACAGGTTACAAGAACCTCTCCTGAAGCAACTGCCGGCGAACTTATGCCTGCGCCCAAGTGGACCCGCCAGACCTCTCTGCCAGAAGCAATACTAACCGCGTATAGATAGCCGTCTTCTGAACTGAAATATACCACGCCGTCAGCCACCGCAGGTGAAGAAGTAACTGCGCCTCCAGTTTTGAACCTCCAGAACAGTTGGTTGCTTTCTGGCGCGTCAGCTTCAACGTAGCCTGTTCGCGCCACGTTGGCTCTAAACATAGGCCAATCATAATCGCCGTTAACTGTTTCTTCATTAAACTCAAAAGCTGAAACAGGCCTCATCAACGGGTAGCGGTCAACATTATTCTCGTTAATGTAGTAAGGTGTGTCTCCTATTCCTGAATTGCCGCTCTCTGAGGCGTTTGGGTACCGTTTAGTATAGTCGCTCCAGTAATTTCCCGCGGTGCCGTTATCCCAGACGTTTCCGCCTCCAGGCTTCGTTCCCTGTAGCGCCCATATGCCTGGAATTGAAACCGGTAAGCGGTCACTTTTGTTGCCGATAAAGTTGTTAAGATAAATCCTATTGTTGTTTTGTGTGCCTTCAAGGCGCAAGGCCCATTCGCTGTTTCCTGTAAAATTATTTCCAATCAGAATATTATCCCCTGAATCAGCTATCAATATGCCTACACCGTTTGCCGCTACGTGATTTTGCAGAATCTTGTTGCTGTTTGCATTATACCATAACTTGACCCCATTTCCTACAGTGCCGGTTATCCTGTTAGCCACTATACTATTGCCCATAGAATCAAAAACGCTTATGCCCGTCTGGTTATTGTCAACCACCATATTATTGCGTATGGTTGAATTTCGCTCGCCGCAAAGGTCCATTCCATCTTCAGTGTTGCGCGCAATCACATTGTCAAAAATGTTGTTAGCGCTTGAAGACAAGGCGTAAACGCCAATCCTGTTTTCTGCTATGTTATTCAAAGCTATTGTATTGTTTTGTGAGTTTTCCAGACTTATGCCTTCTTGGTTGTTTTCAATGGCGTTTTCGCTGATGAGGATGCGTTGGCAGTTAATTAGGTAAATGCCCTTTTCACATTCCTTAACGCTGTTCCTGACAACCTCTGATTCCGTTGTATTAACAAGAAGAATGCTATTTCCATTGTTGGTTAAGTTTAACCCTTGAACTTTCATATTCGTGCAGTTTATAAGCGCGACAAACCCCGCGTCAGCCGGCACGGTTCGGCCCGTTTGGTTTACCCAGTAGATTACTGGCTTGCCGTTCACCGTGTTAGAGGCGTCAATGTCATTTATGTAGCTACTTGCCACCCAAAGGTTTCTTTTGTTATTGCGCATACTGTTATTTCTTAACATGTTATTGTACGAGTTGCCTAAACGTATTCCGACAGTGTTGCCTTCAACAATGTTATCTAAAAACATATTATCACTAGAAGTTCCGCTCATAAAAAATTCAGAAAAGACTTCTATGCCGCAGTCAAAATTAACTACTCTAATATTTCTGATTGTGACGCCGTGTCTGTTTCTAAGAAAAATTCCAATGGAGCTTCCATTGCCCGTGATAGTGTAGCCTGCGCCGTCAAACACGACGTAATCGCGTTCTATTACAATTGTGTAGCCCGAGATGTTTGCAGTAAGCGTGTACGTGTTCCCTGAACGTTGAATCGGCGCTGTTGCGGGGTCGATGCTTCCATCGCTTTTTATGGTAATCGCGGGCGAGGGGGTAGGTAATGGCAGGAAGTTAGCCTCTGCCTTCCAGTTAAATTGTAAACTAAAAGTAGCGGATAAAAGAATCAAAGCTGCAAGTGTTGCGAACAAAGTTGTTTTCTTCATAGCTTCTTGCCCTTTTGGCGCTTCTTGAAGTAGACCAGCCCACTTAATACAACAGTGATTACCGCGATTGCGACGGCAATAAGCGCTGTTACAGGCGCTTGCTCTGGCGTGGGTTCTGTGCTTAACGAAGGGGATGGTGTGGAAGGCGGAGTTGACGTGGTGGCTGGCCTGTTAATATTCTGTGTCGTAAGTGGATAATAATCTTTGTTATCTCCGTCTATGATGTATGGTGTGTCTCCTATTCCATCATTATCCGCGTCTATGCCAGAATAGTCATCCCAGTAGTTGCCTAATGTGCCATTATCCCATGACACGACATCTGTGCCCATCCTCGTTGTGGGCGGGTAATTATACGGGCTCTTTTCCTGCGCTACCTGCCTAGTATTATCAATAAACAGGTTGCCGAAAACGATGTTGCCGACGCCGCTGACAACCAAGTCTCCGGCGTTCGTGAAAATCAGCAGCGCGGCTCCAACCGCATTTTGCGTAAAGTTGTTGCCGTAAACTGTTGCGTTGTTGCATGCTTCTGCAAATCTTATTCCGCAACTGTTACCAGTTACGCTGTTGCCGCTGATCAGGTAGGGTCCGTAATAAACGAGATTTGACCCATATGTGTTATTGGCGATTTGGTTTTCGGTCACAGTTACGTTTCTGCATGCACCGATGTTTACGCCGTATCCATTCCCAATTATTCTGTTGCGTGTAATAATGATGTTTTGTGTATTATACCCCGAGATGCCCAAATTGTTTTTGGTTATATTGTTTTCCGTTATGAGTAAATTGTTTCTCTGGGGTCGTATGCCTTCCGAATTGTTAACGATGTTGTTATTAATTATCTTGCAGCCTGACGGGTATGGTTCATCATAATAGTTTGCAACTGCAATTGCCACTACGAAATTTTTTATGGTAAAACCTGAAACAGTGCTGTTCGGCGCTGCAAGTCTAATCGCGATGCCATTCTCATAACTTTCATTGGTGGCGCCGAGAATCACCGTGGCTGCTGGATCTTCGCCAATCAAAGACAGCGTCTTATTTACCACAATCGTCGTGTTTTCATCTACCAGATACGTTCCCGATTTAACAACCACAGTATCTCCGTCAACTGCGTGAGCTATTGCCTCCTGAATTGTGGGATAATTATCTGGCACAACTATAGTGTATGCCTCAGCTGTAAATGTAAGATTTATTCTATAGGTTGAAGAGAAAAGCAGCAACAGAGCAAGTGCTTTAAGCAAAAGAGTCTTGTTCATGCTTTTCACTATTATATAAGATGCAGGGAAGCATATTTCACTCTTCTCGCGGAACATTTTGTTCTGCCAGAGGAACGCATGTTAACACGCCTAAAGGTGCTGCCGCAAGAGTTTGCAGCTAATAATAATTTAAATTTAATAATTCTTCTACTATGAAAATTGCTTATGCACGCGATGTTGGTAGATGAAAAGTTTAATTGCTGTAGCCGCAGTAAGTAAGCATTTACAAGCGTGGGGCTGAAAAGTTGAAAGGCAAATTGGTGCTGGTAACAGGCGGCGCCTCCTTCATAGGAAGTCATTGGTTGATGCGTTGCTAGCCCGGGGCGCCGAGGTCAGGGTTGCCGACGACTTTTCCAGCGGAAACTATCAAATTTAGAATATCTGTTAACAAAGAAAGGCTCAGACATATGGGTACATGATAGATTAACAGTGTACCGCGGCGACCTTAAGGATAAAAGCTTCACAAGACGCATGGTTGAAGACGTCGATGTGGTATTCCATCTTGCCGCGCTTCATGGAAGTCGAGGCTACATTGCGTCGCATCCCGCTGAGTGCTGCACAAATATGATTTTAGACCAATTAGTCTTCGAAGAAGCATGTAAAGCCGGCGTAGACCGCGTATGCTTCGCAAGTTCCGCCTGCGTGTACCCTGCTTATCTCCAGGAACAGCCTGGCTCCAGCTATCTGCTCAAGGAGGATGATGCTGATCCCTTCATGCGGGATAAGGCGCTTGCTGATTTGGAATATGGCTGGGCTAAGTTGATGGGTGAAATGGCTCTACGCGCTTACCACAGGGAATATGGCATGAAAACGGCGTCGGTGCGGATATTCACGGCTTACGGACCGAGAGAAAACGAAACCCACGCCATTATTGCTTTAATTGCTAAGGCCTTCATCAAGATGGATCCTTTTGTTATCTGGGGCACCGGCGAGCAAGACCGAAACTTCACTTATGTCCAAGATATAGTTGACGCCCTCATATTGGCTTCAGAGAAACTCGAAGATGGCTCCGCCGTGAACGCGGGACGTAGCGACCGCCTAACGCTTAATCAAGCTGCTGAATTAGTGTTTGACATAGTGGGCTGGAGGCCAAAGCGTATCATCCATGATCTGAGTAAGCCTCAAGGCGTCGCATCAAGAGCTGCAGACCTGACTAAAGCGCTTCGCGTCTTAGGTTGGGCTCCTAAAATTTCTTACAGAGAAGG
Organism: Bathyarchaeia archaeon; assembly: GCA_038848695.1. Classification (GTDB taxonomy): domain Archaea; phylum Thermoproteota; class Bathyarchaeia; order Bathyarchaeales; family Bathycorpusculaceae; genus JAOAIV01. The sequence goes on along the minus strand of JAWCNL010000019.1, from coordinate 3,728 downwards.
ATTCCAAAAAACCATCGACTGGTATTTCGCAAACCACAATGTCACAGCGGTTAAGGCAAATTTGGAGAAAGCGCTTTTCGAACGCTGAGCCATGCGTCTCTTAAAAAAATTTAAAACAAGTCAGCGCAGTAATGAAGAAGCAGATGGCTAATAACTTAATGGCAAGTGCCGCTGGTAGGCTTTCTAGTAAAAAGCGCGTAGCACTCATAATGCCCGTTTACAATGAAGCCGCTACAATTGAAAGCACCATAAAAGAACTTTACGAGAAAGTAGCCAGCAAAATGGGCAACAAAATGGGCAACATTGACATATGGGTTTTTGAGGACGGCAGCACCGACGGCACCAAAGAAGTTCTTCGCAAGTTAGCGGCGGAGTTCCCGCGGCTCCGCGTTAGGATGGCTGCGGCAAAGAAGGGTTATCCCCGCGCTATGCGAGAAGCTTTCCTCAATATAAGCCCAGCTGATTACGAGTATGTCGTGGCCATAGATTCGGACGGGCAATACGAGCCGAATGACTTTTTCCGGCTGTGGCAGATTATGCAACGCTACGCTCCTGACATAGTTATGGGCTGCCGAGTTGTTAGACGGGAGCCTCTATATCGCCGTTTTCTTTCAAAAGGGCTCCAGTTTCTGGAGCGCATGATGTTTCCTCTGCGATGCAAGGATGTTACAAGTGTTATGCGCCTCATGCGAGTTACTTTGGCTCGGGAAGTGGTTAAGGAAGTTAAGTATTCACCGTATAACTTTTGGCTCGAGTTCACTGCACGCATGTCTCTGAAGCATTGCTGCGTTATTGAAGTGCCAATTGCCTACCGGGCGCGCTCAGGAGGTAGCAAGGTGTATAGCTTGCGAAAGATGCCTAAGGTTGTGTTGTCCGAGTTTCGTGCGCTCCGCGCTGTTAAAAAAGAATATAACGGTAAACGCCTCAAACAGCCTAATTCATAATGCATTTTTTCCGTTGCTTGTTTAGAAAACTTCATTGCAGCTTTCTTCTGTTAGCTTCTAACTTCCCATGTTCTGTGTTATGTGTCTCATTGTATTTTTTGAATGAGAAAATTTCTTCAAAAGAGACGCCAAGCCAAATGACGCTCATGCAGCCTACGGCGACGACAGGCAGCGCTCCTATGATGTGGCTTATTAAGCCGATGGATAACAGCACATCCATTTCTGTTACGCCGAGCATGGTGAAAATTAGCACCCAAAAGGCTTCATAGGATCCGACATACCCTGGTGTTGCAGGTAATATGTGCGAGAGCGACATCAGCGTTCCGCCAAGCGTTGCGGCTGCAATTGAAATTGGATAGTTGAATGCCATAAATACGAAGTAGATGGCGGATGTATGCACAAGCCACGCAGCCCAAGTCAACGAGAAGTTCACGGCGAGCATCCTAGGGTTTTGGCTTAGCCCTTGCAACCCCTTGATTAGTGAACTTGCGAACTCTGCAATTCTTGCAGAGTATTTCTTAACAAAAGGAATTTTTGATGTAACCTGCGCTACTATTTTGATAATTGACGCTTCTTTTTTTGTTCCTACAACTATAACTGCAAGTATCGCAATGATGAGCAGAGCTACAGCCGTGAAGATATTCGCCACCAACTGATCCAAGCTTGTTTGCGTGGATACAATCAGCATTGTGGCGACTCCTATGGTTAGAAGTCCTATGAGGTCAAGGGTTCGCTCCACGATTATTGATGAAAAGGCTGGTGCGAAACCTGTTTTTTCTTTTTCTCCCAGCACATAGGCCCTTGCGAATTCACCTATTCTGACCGGAATTAACGTGTTAACCATGGAGCCGAGGGCTGTAGACCAGAACGCGTTGCTAACGTGTATCCCATTTTTAACAGGCTTCAGCAGTAGCTTCCAGCGTAATGCTTTCACGGCATATGCAGGTACAATAACCAATGCAGATACTGCAAGCCATAATGGCGACACAGAGCTTATCTGCTCTATTATTTCGTCTATTCCCGTCCACCAGAGCAAAACGATGAGCAGGAGGACGCCGATGACGAGAGAAACGCCAATTCTAATCATGTTCTTTTTGTTGAAACTCAATCGCCTTCACTTGAGTCTTGAATAAGATAACTGGTAATTATTAAAAAGTATCTCGACTGGCTGAATAACTTTTTGTTGCCGACGCCTACTTTAAAATTTTCATTTTGCACAAAAGCATTATGAGTCGAGAACTCTATTTATAGGCTGGGTCAGTGTTGACTACGCGGCAGGGATAATTAAAAAAATGAAGTTCACAGTAAAGCAAATAGCTAAGCAGCGAATAAGGATACTCTTCCAGCAGGCTCAGCGTGTCCACAAGAGCAATCCTCAACTGTCCCGCCGCTATATAGCCACCGCCAGAAAAATCGCTATGGCTGCAAAAATACGCTTACCAACAGTTTATAGACGCCAGATTTGCAGAAAATGCAATACCCTACTCGTGCCAGGTGACAATTGCCGCGTACGCATAAAGCAAAAACGAGAGCCCCATGTAGTAATAACCTGTCTAAACTGTGGACGCAAGACCCGCATCATGTTAAGAAAGAAAAAAGGAGACAATGAAATTTGAGTCAAATAACCAGTCGAATGAAGCGCCATATTAAGTACAAGTTAAAAGACGAGAGTCCAACCATATGGATTGGCAAAGAAGGCTTGACGCCTCAGCTTTCAAACGAAATTGAGAAGCAGTTGGCGCAGAAGAAAATGCTGAAAATAAAAATTTTGAAAACCGCGTTGGAGCATGAGACTGCTCAAGCGATAGCCATGAAAGCTGCTGAGCAGGTTGGCGCAACGTTAGTGGAAGTCAGAGGGCACGTTTTCATTATTTACAGACGACACAAAAAGCCTGCATCATAATGACGCCTTGTCTTTAAGGATTTTTAGCATCGTTCTCGCATTCTCCAGCATCGCCACATCATTATTAAAGAACACATAAGCCTTTTCCGGTTTAGCCTTCACAATCTTCTCCGCGGTCTCTTCCAGTTCTCTGTCGCTGTAGGTGTAAGCGTACCATTCCTTTCGCCCATGCATTCTTTCGTAGACCAAACCACTTGTGTTGAATACGCTGAGCGGAAAATCTGGCGAATCCACACTTACCAATGTAATCCCCACCTTAGAAGCCCAACTAACCCATGCATCATTAAACCATTCGAGGTTTCTAACTTCAAGGGCAAATCGCCTTCGAAGACCCGTTTTCTCAGCAAATTCTTCGATGACAGCCGCTGCAGATTCAGACGTTGTTCTCGGCGGAAGCTGAAAAAGATAAAAATCTATGCACTCATCGAGAGGCGCGAAGAGTTCGCGAAACTTCTGCCAAATGTTCGATGCCTTGTCGCTAAATTTGAAAGTATGGGTTATGAGACGGTTTACCTTAACCGCCCATCTCAAACTTTTTCCTTTCCTAGCCCATGATTTGATCTTGCTGCTTAAAGGGAACCTGTAAAAGCTTGCATTCAATTCTACAGCGTTTAAACCTGCGTTTGCGACAAACCAGTCTAAGCTCCGCTTTTCATTCCAAGGATAATACCAGCCAGAAGTGCCAACGAAGAACTCCATGCTTACCAATATTAATTCAGTTTCTCAAATTAAAAATTATGCGCCTCTAAACACATCACTTCTTATGTAGCAGCACATCAAACTATGTTATTTAACGAAAATCTTCAAGCCTAAAAAAAAGAGGCAAAGCAACAAATGCCCGTAAAACGTGAAGTGCATTACTCTAACAATCGCTACAAAAA
>JAWCNL010000018.1:0-20600 GCA_038848695.1 Bathyarchaeia archaeon | reverse complement strand
GTAGCGGATAGATGGTGGATGGCCCGAAGTAGACGCCGAATGTCCGCCGTATTTTCGTTATAACCTGATAACCATGCATAGGCTCAGCGCTTAGAAACTGCAGAATAATCAAATCCAAGAGGCCTTTTGCGAGTTTGGTTTGAACTTCTTTTTGTAGGTTGGTCATGTTTTATCTCCCTCTGTTGTTTTACAAGACGTGTATCTTGCGTCTTTATACAGAATAAGGCAGATATAAAGGTTCATACATATCAAAAGCATACCTTAAGCATACGGCAAAACGCATCAGCAATGGCAAAAAAGCATCTACGCCATAGCCTACTCGCATCGTAAAAAGCATATTTCATCCTGTAATAATGGCCTAAAAGCAGCTGTTTAACACATCTACAAAAAACTAGCACCGGCAACATTGACAGAGCGGTGAAATCGCAGCTTTTGCACTCTGAGAAAAGCGCGGAGGTCAATCAAGTATTCTGTGAATTCCAATTTTCTTTTTTTGGGGATATGCACGAAATCTCGAATTCTTTTGTGGAGCTCTTTGATTATTCTGATTTCTATTAGTTTGGCTCCTTCTCCAAAGATTTGTTCAATAGCTTCCGCGAACTCTTTGGGTCTGTTAGGAATTTCCTGCTTTTTTATTTTGAAAGTTTTTTCAATGTAAGTGTAGATGAGTTGCGTGATGGTTGATCCTAAAGGTGCAAACGCAGCGTCAATTGCTTCTGCTAGAGCGGTTTCATAATTTTTTTCTTGTAGGCTAATTTTCTTTTTGCGGGATTGGAGGGCGTATGCTGTGGTCATGTTTGTTGTTTTCATCATTTTTTCGTAACCCTCCTTTTTTGTAGTTTTGTAATACTGTTGTTATGTATTACTTGACTACATACAACATCTCAAGACTTAATATATCCGTTATTTTCCACACCGACATATTCCAAAACTCGACATATCTACACAAAAAGACACAAGCAACAACCCCCAAAACAACACAAAAACTATAAAAAGACTAACCTAACAGTATCCCAGCTACTTCCCTTCTACCGGCTGAAAACCATGAAAAAAATACTGACAATAACCTTCCTAAACTTCTTCATATCAGGAGGACTAACACTCACCATCCCACTGCTACTACTGGAAAGAAACGTCAACATAGTAGAAATAGGCCTCGTAATTGCCGTCTTACCCATAGTTTTCCTAATAGCCCGCTTATTCATGGCCGCAATCGCTGACCTAAAAGGCTGGAGCCGCCTCTATTTCCTACTAAACTGGCCATCCAGCCTCCTAGCCACAATCCTATACTTCATCGCAAACTCCACACCCATATTTCTTCTCGGAAAAATCGCCGAAGCCTGCAAGGAATCCGCCTACTGGGCAGTAAACCGCACTGCCATTTTCTCATTAGCGCCCAACCGCGAAGAAAAAGAAGCCACAGGAAACACCGCCATAATATTCCTCGCAACAGCCATCGGCAGCGCCACTGCAGGTTTAGGCATCTACGCTTTCGGCTTTTCAATTACACTAAGCGTTTTCATTGTAGCATCAGCAGTGATTGGAATCCCAGCTGCCGCTCTATGGAAAACTGGACAAAAATTTACACCTAAAAATGCTCAAACAAGAAAATTGTTCGAGCTAAGAAATTATGGGAAAAAATTCTGGTTCGTTTCAATAACATTACTGTTTTTCAGCTTAGCCTACTACCCACTGTTAAATTTGCTTATACCCGTCTTCATGGCGCAGCAATTAGGCTATAATTATCTCACAATAGGCTTATCGTACATGCTATTCAACATGATAGCTGGAATAAGCATTTTCGGAACCCTAAAGTTTCAGCTGGGAACAAAAAGAGCCATCTTGCAAAGCAGCATCGCCCTTTTCGCGTCCGCTTTTCTAGCTTATTCAAACCTTTACTTTCCCGCGTTATTTCTGGCTTTGGCAGCTGCGGAAGGTCTAGGCATGGGCTTTTTTGAAGCAATAATTGCGAAAGCAACTAAAAATAGACCCAGTGTCTCCGTTGACATAGGCTTGCTTCATGTTCCCATGAGATTCGCAGAGTTCATCTCGCTGCTATACGCAGGAATCGCCGTGAAAGCCGTTGGCTACGCTCCCATGTTCATTCTTTCTGGAATTTTCTTTACAGTTTTCTCTGCCCTTGCAGTGAGCTTACTTAAAAATAATAAAAATACCCAGCAACCATTGCATTTACAAGACAACGCTGCAAAAATTATGCTAACCACTGACCATATTGCAGGCTACCCAGTGCCCGTTGCCCACATCAACAAGCTCAGGCACTCTCTCAATACAATTATACTCCTTTGCGTATACACAGCGCGGGTGAAAGCGGCATCCCTTAGGCGGGTTTATCGGGCTGGGGACCTCTCCCGGTAGTACTTTCCGTGACCTTTTGTTTTCTGGGTCTGGAACAGGAATCGCTGAAAGCAACGCTTGCGTGTACGGGTGCAACGGCGAACTGAACAACTCGCTTGTTTCAGCTATTTCCACAAATTTACCGAGGTACATAACAGCTACCCTATGGCAAATATGCCTAACAGTGCTAAGGTCATGAGAAATGTAAAGGTAAGCTATCCCAAATTTCTGCTGCAGCTCCTGCATTAAATTTAAGATTTGCGCTCTAACCGAAACATCTAAAGAAGCCACAGGCTCATCTGCAATCAGTAACCTCGGCTCTACTGCCAAAGCGCGGGCAATGCAAATTCTCTGGCGCTGCCCGCCACTAAATTCATGCGGATACCTCTCTGCGTGATAGTCTTCCAAACCCACTAACTCCAGTAATTCGTAAAGTCTAGCATGCCACTTTTCCTTGGACACATGCTTGTGAATAACAAAGGGCTCCATGATTATATCCGCCACAGTCATTCTCGGGTCAAGCGACGCGTAGGGATTCTGAAAAACATACTGCATCTTACGTCTCAGCTTCAAAATTTCCTGCTGGTTCTTTGACTTGAAAATTCTGCCAATTTCCTGCCCTTCAAAGTAGATTTCGCCGGAAGTAGGCGGATCCAAGTAAAGTATCGCTCTGGCAGTGGATGTCTTCCCGCAACCGCTTTCTCCAACTAAACCAAAAGTTTCGCCTTTTCTAACCGAAAAGCTTACACCGTCAACTGCGTGAACAACACCGACCTCTTTTTTCAGAAATACACCTCGACTCGTTAACGGGTAATGCTTGACGAGGTTTTTAACTTCCAAGATCATTTCGTTACTCATTTTTTCACTACCTTGCGGTTTTCTATGAATTCTTTGGCGCGGATGCATGCCACGTAATGCTCAGGCTCAATTTCAACTAAAGGCGGAATGACAGAGGCACATTCAGCCACCGCGAAGTCGCATCTTGGATGGAATCTACAACCTGAGGGCGGCGAAATCAGGTTGGGAATAGCGCCTGGTATAATCTTCAGTTTTTCTCTTTTCATGGCCACATTTGGAACAGCCTCTAAAAGCGCTCTCGTGTATGGATGCAGAGGATTATGGAAAATGGTCTTGGTGCTTGCGACTTCACAGACTCTTCCAGCGTACATGACGTTTATTCTATCAGCTACTCCAGCGACAACACCCATGTCATGCGTAATCAGAATCATCGACATTCCAAGCTTCTTCTTCAGATTTTTCATCAACTCAAGAATCTGCGCTTGAATTGTAACATCCAAATTTGTTGTAGGCTCATCTGCTAAAAGCAGACTTGGCTGGCATGACAAAGCCCTAGCGATGGCGATGCGCTGTTTCATGCCTCCGCTCAGTTGGTGTGGATAATTCCAAATCTTTATTTCAGGATCAGCTATCTCGACAAGCCTAAACAGTTCTATGGCTTTTTTTAAGGCTTCCTCTTTGGTGACATTTTGATGACGCCTTATAACCTCCGTCAGCTGATCAGCGATGCTGAAAACAGGATTAAGCGAAGTCGCAGGATCCTGCGAGATATACGCGATCTCTTTTCCCCTGATCTGTTGCATTTCATTTTCAGTTTTCTCCAGCAAATTTTCGCCTTTATATATTATTTTCCCGCCGATTATCTTGCCGGGTCTAGGCACTATTCTGAGTATGGATAGGGCGGTTACGGATTTTCCAGAGCCTGACTCGCCCACTAGCCCTAAGGTTTCGCCTTCTCTAACGTCCAAGCTTACGCCGTCAACAGCTTTGACTACTCCCGCCCAAGTGTAAAAGTAAGTTGTCAGGTTTTCAATTTTTAATATTTCCTTTGGCGCCATTGGTTCTTTTGTTCCTCCATTTTTATTCCCTAAGACGCGGATCCAACGCGTCTCGTAAGCCATTTCCAAGCAGGTTAAAGCCGAGAACCAGCAATGTGATGAACAAACCAGGGAAGATTCCTTCCCACCACGCTTCTTTGACAGCTTCGCTGGCTCCTTGGAGTTGCTGACCCCACGTAACGCTGTTCGGGTCTCCGAATCCGAGGAAACTAACTCCTGCTTCAACCAAAATTGCAGTTGCTATCTGAAGCGTAGTCAAGACGATTATGACATGCAAAACGTTAGGGAGAACATGCCGAAACATTATTCGCCATTTGCTGGCGCCTAGCGCCACCGCCGCTTCAATATACTCATTCTGTTTCACTCGAAGCACTTCACCGCGGATGATACGCGCGTTTGGCGCCCAAGAAAACAGGCCTATCATGAGGGTTACTGTAGTTAGGCCGCCGACTCCTGAAGGTGCTATGGTCATGGCGACACGCAAAAAGACCAGCAGAATCAGAAGGAACGGAATAACAAGGAAGATTTCTGTTATCCGCATCAAGATGTTGTCCACGAGTCCGCCTAGGTATCCTGAGGTGATGCCTATTACAATTGCTAGGGACATGGCAATTGCCGCGGCGCCGAATCCCACGTATAAGACATTGCCTGCACCGTAGACTATTTGGCTGAATACGTCGCGGCCAATGTAATCTGTGCCAAACCAGTATTTGGAAGACGGCGGCACTCTGATTTTGCCTTCTTCATTGAAGCTGGCAAGATAGTTCAGTGGATAACGCGCGATTATTGGGCTGAATATGGCTATGAATATGATGGCGCCGACGATTATGAGGCCTGCTAGGGCCGCCTTGTTCTTCTTAAATCGCCGCCATGCAATGCTCCATTGGCTTACTCCCTCAGTTCTTCTTTTTTCTGGTATCTCCAGTTTCTCTTTCACTACGTCTGCCATTTCTCTTTTCCTCCAGCTTTCATTGCTACTCAATTCTGATTCTTGGGTCGATGTAAGCGTAAGCTATGTCCGTTATTAAGTTGGCAATCAAAACCATCAATGTTACGAACACCGTGATTCCCGTTATCACGGGAAAATCAAGTTTGCCTATCGCTTCAACATATAATCGGCCAACACCAGGCCAATTAAACACTTTTTCAGTAATTGGTGCTCCGGCAAGCATGCCGCCGAAATAGAGCCCCACATAAGTTACGACTGGAATTAGCGCGTTGCGCAGTGCATGCTTATATATAACTGTTCGTTCGCTTAGACCGCTGGCTCTTGCTGCAAGTATGTAGTCTTGCCGTAAAACTTCAAGCATGCTTGACCGCACCAGAAGCACAACTGGCGCAAGCTCTGCGAAAGTTAAGACGACAGCGGGCAGGAACAGGTGCCACAGTTCATCAAGTATATAGCTCCCAAATGGATAGCGACTGGGGTCAAGTGAGTGGGCTGCGCCATAGGGGAACCAGCCGAGAAAGTAAGAAAACACGAGGATGGCGACTATGCCCATGTAGAAAATTGGTATGCAGGTTCCCACAAGAGATGTTGTTGTAACGGTCATGTCTAATTTTGAATATTGCTTGCGTGCTGAGAGTATTCCAATTGGAATAGCTATTAGAAGCGAAAAGGAAAGTGCGGTAAGTTGAAGTTTGAAGGTTTCCCATGCGTAGTCGCCGACTAGCGTAGTCACGGGCGTGCCGCCCCTTATTGCGTAGGAATTTCCCAGATTGCCCTGCAGCATTTCCCATACGAACTTTAAGAATTGATAGTACAGTGGCTGGTCAAGTCCATAGTACTGTGTTAAGCGCTCCCTGGCTTCTGCGGTTATCCGCGGGTTGAGTCCGGTCATCAGCTTAACGGGGTCGCCTGCCATTCGAGTAGCGACAAATACGATAATTAGAATTCCGAAAAAAAGAGGTATCAAATACAAAAGTCGTCTAAGGACGTATTTCATCATGGAGCTTTTAGTGATATGCAGAATCTTGGAACGAATTGCGTGAAAACCTTCTGTTTTGCTAGGCAAGCTTCTCCCTCTCCGATGTGTTGCTCGTAACTTATAAAAGTTTTTTGAAAAAATGCAGTGTTTTTCGTATCCTAGAATCAATTGAATTATACATTAAATTTTTAGTTATCAATTAGAAAATTTATGGCAAATGTTATAAAGCGAAACGAAATATAAAACATTTCTCGGAGGAGGAATAGGAGAGTTGCTCTCTAAAACTAAAACACTAACATTATGCTCGCTGCTGTTACTAAGTATGTTCGCATTGCCGTGCATCACGTTCGTTCAGAGTCAAGGACAACCTTACTTCAAAATAACCCTGATCGTTCCGGGTCCAAACCCCGCAAGAAAAGCATGGGCGCAAATAGTGGAAAATAACCTTGACGCTGTCGGAATCGATGCAGTTAGGGTTGAGCTAGATTGGGGAACAGTCTATGACAGAGCTCTTACACCCCCTGAGGATGTAGTAGGCAAGACTTACGATGAAGGCGGCTTCGACGCGCTGTTCATCGGTTACGCAATGGGTATAGATCCAGATCCGTTTGGGCTTTATCACAGTAGCCAGTTCCCGCCAGCGGGACAAAACTACTACCTCTGGAACAACACGGAGAATGATAGACTGTGCGAGTTGATTAAAGAGACAGTAGACGAAAACCAACGCCTTGAGTATGTAAGGCAATGGCAAAAACTGGCATATGAAGAACAGCCATCAGCAACCATACTCTACACAAGGGAAGTAGTAGCCTTTGACCCAACAGCCCTGCAGAAAGAACCCTTCTTAGCATATCACTATCCCGCGTGGCCCAGAGTGAAGAACTGGAAATTAGCCCCCGGCAGTACTCAAACTACCATAGTTTTGGCGCAAACAGGACCAGCTCCAGAAGAAGGCTTGAACCCACTACTAACTACTTCCTACTATGACTTAACAGTCTACGATAACATTTTCGATAGCCTTGCAGAAAGAAAGGATCTAATTGACATGGAGATGGTGCCGGCGCTCGCGACAAGCTGGGAAGTAGCCTCTGACCAGAAAACTTGGACAGTGCATCTCAGGCAGGGAGTGAAATGGCATGATGGTGTTGAATTTACCGCTGACGATGTTAAATTCACATTTGATTCAGCAATGAATGAAGAAATTGCCTCGCCAACAGGCGCCTTCGTTACGGAAATCTTGGGCAGTCCAGATAATATTGAGGTCGTTGACGACTATACTGTTGTATTTAGGCTTCCAAAGCCCTATGCATATTTCGTCGAAACCATATTGAGCTCCTACATAATTCCAAAGCATGTGCTCGAGAATGTTCCGCCATCCGAATGGACATCTCATCCATTCAACACTGCATCCGGCAGCTATACAGTTGGCTCTTACACTGCCTACGGCCCAATAGGAACTGGACCATATGTTTACGCAGCATATGACCCAACAACCGCCGCTAACATCATGACGAAAAACCCGAATTACTGGAACAAGGCCGAGTTAGAAGCAGCTGGGGTATTCCAGATAGAAACATTCTACGTGCAACATATAGAATCCTCTGATGCCGCAATCTCAGCACTCAAGGCAGGCGAAGTTGACGTATTAGATTCGCAATATCACTTAGAAACGAAACTTGCAAGTATCGAGCAGCCATGGGGTGACTACGCTGATTACGATGCCTTCGGCGTGCAGGAACTCGGCTTTAACATGCAGCATCCAGTCTTCGGAACAGGCATTGACACGCCGCTCGGCAAGCAAGATCCCTCACGCGCTGCTGAGGCTGCCCGTTACGTTAGACAGGCAATCAGCCACTTAATACCAAGACAGGACATAATCAACACTATACTAAATGGTTATGGAACCCCTGGTGTAACAACGCCCATTACAACCCTGACTGCGGGATATGACACATCACTAAAGCCCTACGAATACAACGTTGAATTAGCAAAATCATTGTTAGCTGCAGCTGGCTACGAAACAGGAGTTGCACCGCCTGGTGGCAATTTCCTGCAGCAGTATGGCCTATACATAGCTGTCGTGGTTGTTGTGGTGATAATCGTAGTGGTAGCTGTCTTGATGCTTAGACGGAAGCATTAGCAAATAAACTTCCCCTTTTACTTTTTTTGTTTTTTCAACACTGCATCTTAATGCTAAACCTGCATAGCGCCTCTAAGCTTCTAAAACGCAGATACAACGAAGGAGGCAAGCACCAAAATTATTCCAGTCGCAATCCACGTTCGCGCCTGTTTCTCTGCTTCTCTTTGACGCTGTGCAGTCCAGGGTTTAGAATGAAACAGAATTTCGCTTATATTGGCGCCTACTGGCGAATAAAACGCAACAGCACCGCCTACCGTGAGGCTTATCCCTCCTTCTAATAGCATAAGCAGCGAAAGGGTAAAGGCTATTTGATTTAAGTTCCCTTGAACAGCAAAAAGCAACACAAAATCTATGAGAATAACTACTAAGGAATAAAGTACGCTTCGAGCAAGCAGCTCTAACACGGTTATCTTGGCAACCATCACGTTCCGTCTTCGTATATTCGGTGAGGCTAACCCAGCCAAATAGAGGTTAGTTACCGCCGAAAAAAGCTTTACCATCAAGGGTCACCTTCCGCTCAGAAGCTTAATATGCAGATGAAAACTATTTTCAGACTCATGCAAGAAACAAGAAAGAGATCTATAGCTAAGTCAATTGTGTGGCGTGTAATCTGCATAGTAGTTAGTATACTCACCTCTTTTCTTCTAACAGGTAAATGGGATATTGCGGTTGCAATCGGCGGTATCTATAATGCCATAACGATGATCCTCTACTATTTTCATGAAAGAATCTGGAACCTAGTGAAATGGGGCATAATCGATTAAGCTGCCGCTAAACTTTTCTTCAGATCACCAGATTCTGGAAATTTGATTTTTCTCATTTAGTTATGAAAAAATAATTATGCAAGCAACCACAATCTCTGAGCCACAATGCGCATCGGAAAAATGTTCAGTGATTATTCTGGTATGCCTAAAGAAGCTAGATATATTATTTATGCTTCTATAATGCCAGCGGTTGCTTACGGGTTAATATTCACTGATATATCCTATTTTCTCAGTGTTATCCAAGGGTTGCCAGCTGACTTCACAGGACTAGTAATTTCCATCATGGGCATCTCAACTTTTGTTGCCAGTATTTTCCTTGGGATGCTCGCGGATGTCTACGGGAGAAAGAAAATGCTTATTGTAGGCAACTTGCTGGCAAGCATAATACTCGCAGTTTTAGCTTTGACCACAGATCCTGTTTTGCTGATAGTCGCTGCTATTTTGGAAGGAGTCTCCGAAGCAGCTGTTACTGCGTCAAGTAGCGCGTTACTTGCTGATAAAGTAGAGAACGAAAAAAGAACAAGCCTGTTTTCATTGTATGGGTTTGTCCAGAATCTCGCTTTTGCCCTAGGGAGTTTTGCGGTGCCTTTCGTAATATTCTTTGAGCTGGCAGGGTTTACTGATAAAGACAGCCACATAATGCTCTATGCGTTGATAGCTATTCTGGGTGCACTTTCCACGCTTATTATGCTCAAAGTGAGTGAATCAAAAAAACTAAAGTCGAAAACAGGTGAAACAGGATTACTTCCGAGAAAATCAATGAACATTTTGCTTAAATATGTTTTAAGTGGCGCCATACTTGCTTTTGGCGCGGGCATGGTAGTTCCTCTTATGACGCTGTGGTTCAATCTGCAGTATGGGATTTCAGATAAAATAAGCGCAACCATCTTGGCAGTAGCAAGCGTACTGGTTGGCTTCGCCACGCTTGTGGCGCCGTTAATTGCCAAAAAACTCGGGCTCGTAAAAGCTATTGTGATAACGCAGTTGGCATCAACACTTTTCATGTTTCTTGTGCCTTTCTCACCTAACTATGCTTTAGCCGGCTTTGTCTATGGCATAAGAGCATTGCTTATGAACATGGCAAGCCCACTGTCGCAGTCTATGATAATGGGCCTAGTTGCTGCGGATGAACGCGGCGCAGTTTCCGGCATAAGTGGGGCATTATGGCGGTTACCGAACGCTTTAAGCACATTCATTGGGGCATGGCTTATGGGTATCGGATTATTATCTGAACCCTTCTTGATTGCCAGCTTGTTGTACGTGGCCTCGATAGTGCTGTTTTGGTATTACTTTAGAGGTGTAAAAATGCCTGAAGAAATAGCACAGCGCTCATAGGGAAGACTTAAAAAAGAAAAGCGGCAATCAGGTCTGTTTGCGGCAAAAGCCTTAAAGCGCGCTTAGCCATGAGTTGAAGAGAAAGGTAATTGCTCATTGCAAACCCACATCTCGGTGGACATCAAGAAAAAGGCTGTGCTTCTTACAGTTTTAGTGGGTTTCATGTGGGGCACGTCTTTCCCCGCCATAAAAATCGGTTTACAGTACATGGACGCATACACATTTGTCATCCTAAGATTTCTCGTTGCCTCACTAACCATGCTCGCAATAATGCTGCTAACAAGAAACTTCAGCCTAAGCTTTAACAAGAAACGTTTGATTCTGTCATTAGGCCTGGTCAACGGCGCCGCTTATCTGCTGCAGTATGTAGGCATGGTCAATGCCTCTGCTGCAGCTTCGTCGCTATACGTTAACCTAACCGTCATATGGGTTGCTCTACTCAGCCCAGTGACCCTAAAGGAGCGGATAGGCGGCAAAAAAATGGTAGGCGTGCTTGTAAGCCTCATAGGCATCATGCTGATGACAACAAACTTGGATTTTGCGTCACTTGCCACAGCGACAACGCTAAGCGGCTTCCTCATTATTGGGGCAGGATTTCTCTGGGCTGGTCTTCATAATCTACAATAAGCCGCTGGTCCACGAGAGCAGCAACCTAATTCAGTCAATGACGTGGCTGCTTGTCTTCACGATGCTACCGCTGCTTCCAGCCGCAGCCGTTTCTACAAAAAGCATTAGCGCTTTACCAGCGACCGCTTGGCTTGCCATCCTGTACACCGCGGTTTTCTGCTGGGTAATTCCCTACTACCTATGGCTGAAAGGCTTAAGGCATATTTCGCCTGTTACTTCCACCATTGTTCTCTTAACTGAAATAGTAGTTGCCACGGTAATTTCCATGCTCTTTCTCGGAGAAGCCTTCACATTTATCTCCGGAATCGGCGCCATCCTCATAATAATCGCCATCCTGCTGGCCTCGTGAATAGGTCTGCATTAAAGGCTAATTAGCAGATACCCGCTAAAATCTAGCAGGAGCAAAGTGAAATGCCCGCCAAAGAAATTATTGATTTGAGAAGCGACACGGTTACTTTGCCTACTGAAGAGATGCTGGAGGCAATTCGCCACGCGAAGCTGGGTGACGATGTTTTCAGGGAAGACCCCACAGTGAATAGGCTTGAGCAGATGGCGGCTGAAAAAATGGGCAAGGAAGCCGCGCTTCTCGTAACAAGCGGAACCCAAGCCAACTTGATCGCTTTGATGAGCAACACGAAACGCGGAGACCTCGTAATACTCGAGGCTGAATCGCACATTTATTGGTATGAAGTCGGCGGCATCTCCATGATAGCTGGGCTGCTGCCCTGGCCGGTTAAAAGCCGCGCTGGCGCGCCAACGCCAGAAGACGTTAAGGCGGCTATACGACCTATAGACATTCATTTTCCCGAGCCTACGCTCGTATGCCTCGAGAACACGCATAACCGCCACGGTGGCACAATCATCACGCCCAGCCAGATCAAGGCAATAAGCGAAGTGGCTCACACGCATGGCCTTAAGCTTTACTTGGATGGCGCCCGCATTTTTAATGCCGCCGTCGCGCTGCAGGCAGATGTAAAAGAATTCACAAAGCATGTTGACAACCTCATGTTCTCCCTGTCTAAGGGCCTCTGCTGCCCCGTCGGCTCCGTGCTGGTTGGCACATGCGAATTCATCGAGAAAGCCAGGAAAATCCGCAAGATTCTAGGCGGCGGCATGCGGCAAGCGGGCATAATCGCGGCGCCGGGCATTGTAGCGCTTGAAACCATGATTGACCGCTTGGCGGAAGATCACAGGAACGCACGGCGCCTAGCTGAGGGCATATCCAAGATAGAAGGAATTCAGATTGACTTGAGTCGCGTGCAAACTAATATTATCTTCTTCGACATTTCTGGCTTGAGAATGACGGCTGACGTATTCATCGTGAAGCTTAAGGAGAAAGGCATACTAGCCTTAACCATGGGTGAGAATAAAGTAC
Source organism: Bathyarchaeia archaeon (assembly GCA_038848695.1). GTDB lineage: Archaea > Thermoproteota > Bathyarchaeia > Bathyarchaeales > Bathycorpusculaceae > JAOAIV01. The sequence continues at coordinate 8,220 of JAWCNL010000018.1, read as the reverse complement.
GCTTGGTGACGCATAGAGGCATTGAAAGAGAACACGTGGATGCAGCAATTGCGGCGATAGAAGACATAGCAAAAAAACAGCCGCGCGAAATGAATATTAACTAAGTTAAAAGGAAACGCATGCAAGTTATTTTTCAATCAATAACAGATTTTTTACTTATAAAAAGAAGTGCCGAGGGCCGGGTTTGAACCGGCGACGAGAGCGTTTATTTTTGAAAAGAAGCGTTTAAACAGGGATTTAGAGGATTTTCGTCTATTTTGTTTGGCTAAATTGAATTTAAGCGTTCAAACTGCTAAGCAATACGTTAGAAGAGTTAGAGTTTTCCTTGAAAAAATGAATGGCAGAGTTTCAGAGAGGGATATTCAAGAATATATTTTAGAGGCTAAGCAGAAGTATGTTCCTGATTACGTTTCTAATATTATCTCTGCTTTTAAGGCCTACTTTAGAGATTTTAAGGGTTTAAGGTGGATGGATGGTTATAGGCATCCTTCAGCGCCTTTTAAAATTAAAGAGGAAATTGAACCTGAGAAGGTTAGGCGGTTTATTGAGGCTATAGATGATATTGGCGTTAAGTGTTATGCTCTGTTTTTAGCTTCAAGCGGTTTAAGAAGGAATGAAGTTTGGAGTCTGCGGAAAACTGACGTGGATAGAAATTTGAGAGCTATTATTCCCAATTGTCATAGTGGCAGAACTAAGCATAGTGGAATAAGCTTCTACAATGAAGAAGCAGAAAAGGCGCTGTTAGAGTTTGAGAAGGTTATGAATCCATGGCAAAGGAAAAGCAATAAGCTTCTACCAATTGGTAAACCAAGAATCTTTGAAGCATGGCGAAAAGCAAGGATGAAAACGGGCATCCATTTGAGGCCTAAGGATTTAAGGGATTTCTTTAGTCAAGAAATGGGTAAGGCGCTTATTCCAGATAGGTTCATAGATATTTTTCAGGGAAGAGCACCCAAAAACATCTTGGCAAAGCATTATACTCCCCAAGGAATTAAAATGCTAAGAGAGATTTATGATAAGGCAAATTTGAGGGTGCTAGAATGGTAGCTAATGTTAAGTGTGAAGAGGTTTTGTCTAAAGTTGGGAATAGACTTTTGGAGCAAGTTGAGAAGCTTAGCTTGTTTGACTTGATATTAATAGATGAGTTTAGAGAAAATGCTGAAGATTTAGCTTCTCAGCAACTTTTAGACTTGATAAATGATTTTCTCAAAGCTGAGCATGACGAAGTGAAAGCTTACATTTTCCTAAAACTCTTAGCTTACTATCCTAAATCTATGACAAGCTACCAGCTTACTCCACTAATGCAAATTTTAATCGCAGCAGTCTACAATGTTGGGCAAAGCGATTTCTACTCTACTAAGCTTAGCATGGAAGATTTAGCTACAGTTTTTTGCCGAAGCAAAAAGACTATCCACGAGTGTGTTCAGAAACATCAGCAATCCATAGGCGAGATTCTTAAATCCATGTTGGAAGAGGAAAAGCTGAGAGAGAAAGCAAGGGAAATAGCATTAAGAGAACTTGTTGAAGAGGAAAAGGAGAAACTTAAACAAAGGAAAGAGGAAACAGGTAAATAAACAAACGTCTATGCGTGAGTGGAGAGGTAAAATATAGCGACTAAAAATTTCTGTAAGTTTACTTTTTCCATGATTTCACGGTTTAATCAACATTATTGGAATATTGTTGATTAACGGAACCTTTTTAAGGGTTAAGAAACTTTTTTAAACTGAAACCTCGAGATGATATCCTGATTTAAATGGATTGGTTTGGAATAATACCCTACGTGATAACTTACGTTGCTAGCATATTTACCTCAATACTTTTCTATGAATACCAACGCTGGAGAGAACGAACCGAAGAAAAAGGGCGCTATAAAAGTTCGCTAAAACTTGAAATTGATAAATTCATTAATGATTGGGAAAACTTTCATAAAACGGATGAGATGCATGTCGGTTCAAATTTAAGAAATTTCCAATATAAACTAAATAAAATTGCGGAATCCATAGAACATAACGCCTCAATATTAATGGAAAAGGGAATAATTACAAAAGAGGTGCATAATAAGATTGTTGAAATATCTCGCCAAATAAGCGCCCTTTCGATAAAAGAATTTTATATTAATGGCGGAAAATCATGGAAAGAATTTATAGATTTAGGAAATAAAATAGGTAAAGAATTAGAAGAAATTAAGGAAAAATTATAAAAAAAGAACTTATTGTAAACTCATCTATAGCTTAAAGTCTAAGGCGATTCTTAACCTCAATTTTTGGTTAGGAATCGAAGTTAAATCTAAATTCTCCCTAATAGTGCTTTGCGGTATTCTCTCCAATCAGTTTTAACATAATCGCTTAACACTTCTGCGCTAACCACGCCTACATAATCTTTCAAAGCGAATATGTTTGAGAACACTTTGCCAAACCAGCTTTCGCCTTCACTTCTGAACCAATGAGGCCATTGGCCCGTAACATAACACACAATCTTATAAGCTCTATTCCTTCCAAAATTGAACAATTTATCCTCTGGGTTCTCTATAAGCTCAAGATATTCCAAAATAAGTTTGGTGAAAGGAGCTAAAGCTCCCTCTCTGGGAAGAGGCACCTCATCACGTATGGCCCTACTTTTTCGTTTTGCTTTCTTCTTCCGTTTAACAACAATCATGTTTCTGATTATAACAAAATTTGGTTCACTTTCCAAATCAAACTGCTTCTTAGTTAAGCTTAGAACCTCAGTTATCCTTCCACAAGTCAAATAAAGAAGGGCCATTAAGGCCTTATCACGTTTTTCAAAAAATTCCTTGTTTGTTTTGTAAGGCCATGATTTAGTCGTTATGAGCTGATAGATTTCAGAAGGCCTTTGAAAATAAACGTCATTTAAGGTTCTACGCTTAACACTCATCAACCATGGCCGAGGCATTACCCTAAACACCTCACTCCAAAACATCACTCCATTTTTGAATAGTCTTAGCAGAATCCAGCTTCTCAATAATGCGAACTCTACGTCCGCTTTTCCGTTCCAACTGATAATCTGCCAAAACAAGCTCAATATCCCTTCCAAACGCAATTTCCGTTATCGCATTAAGAAGATAAGCAGAACCTCTAAACCCCTTCTCAATTGGATAATTACATTTTTCACTGTCAAAAATAATTTTGAGAAGTCTCAAAATATGCTCTAAACTCCAAACCTCACCATAACTATAAACCTTAATCACAAAATCACCCTCACTTTTACGCTCTTTTTCCACAACAAACTCAACCATCAACCCTTAACCTCATTCGACTTTTTACGGAAAATCCTATCACCATACTTCTCAGGGAAAATCCAATAGCGATATTGATAACCTTCAAGATGGAAAGGATTACCAATAACCGCATTATTCTGCTTTAGAATGTTAAAGCAATGTTGCCAATTCTCCAAAACATTTTGGTTCTTATATGCTACTTCATAATCTCCTAAACGAGAACCCTTCTCACTTTGCCAATTCAAAATCGAGAAAGTCTCCTCTGAAAGCTTGGGCTTCTCTTCCGCTACTCCCACAAGCTTAGCAATTTGTTTTTTCATCTTAACTATGGAAGCTTCTAAACCGTCTAAGAAATTACAGAAATCCTCAAGAAAAATGGTTAAGTCTTCCTCTTTCATGCGTTTTTCACCTCACATAGTCGGGATAACCGCCATGAAACGCTTTAGCATGGTTCTTCAAATCCTCAAGAGTAGCAAAAAACATACGTTCACCCTGTTTAGCACAGAACTCGCATAGAACAAGGCCCTTAGGAACTTCAAGCTTTGAATTATCCGAGATTCCCAGAATTTCCGTTTTTAGTATATTTCCAAGCTTCTTTTCCAATTGAGACTTAGAATTTTCCTCGGAAAGATATCCGAAAGAACCCTTATCGGATATAGAAGAAAAAATTTCTGCGGAAGGCCCTTCCAAAATGATTTTGGAAGCTTCCTCTATGGTGATTTCCTTTTCGCCCCATTTGTCTTCAGAAAAATTTTTGTAATAAAAGAATTGGGCGTTTTTCGGATAATTTGCTAACCATTCTTTAAACCCCGTTTCTAATTTAGAGTTTAAAAGTTCACGATTTTCTAAAATTCGGTGAATTTCGCCTTTTTTCTCTTCCATGATTAAAGGCTTATAAATGTTAAGGCGTTTATCCTCGCTGTCCTTCTGAACGGTTATATACCCAATTTCTGAAAGGCGTTTAAGCATTAAACTAACTGAGTCGGAGCTAAGTTTCTTTTCGGAATGAAGCTCATTGTATTTTGCAGTTACCTCATCAAGGTACCAACCTTCCTTAGTTTTAACGATTTCATGGTAAAACCTTAAGATTCTCTGTTCTGTCCCTGTGCGTGTAGTTTCAAACAGCATTGTATAAACTTCTAAGGCCTTCCCAACATCTTCAATGCTTGAAACAAGAAACCGCTTATCGCCTACTTTTATGAAGGGCCTCTGATAGAAATTCAGAACAGTTAAGGCCTTTAAAAATTGAGCAAAATGCTGAAAATCGCGCATATCTCTAACTATCTCGCTTGGAAAAAGCTCATGCAAATTAGTGAATGGAATAATCACGTCTGTTTTGCCATCTAATTGCCTCTTCAGACTTTCAATTAAGGCCTTAATGGATATTGTTTCCTCAGTTTCCTCGTTAAATAGCCAAGGAAAAGCCACCTTCAAATTTGTGAGAACATTAGCTTCCTGAATCTTCTCCTTAGAGGCCTCAGGCGTAACCGTGAAGCTTCTTGTAGCAAGCTCTTCCATGTAGCGCCTATCAACTGTGCAGAATATTGTTGCGGGCCAACCTCGGATTCTAACTCTTCTAGTTCTAAGAGGCCCTCTCTCACTTTTATCCACAAATTTGTATTCATATTCCTCAACGTCATGGGAAAGGATTGGCAAAAGCATTTTGAACGTTTCATATTCAGGGGCTTCGAGAAAAACCAATATTTTGCGAGACAGTTCTATAAGCATGTAGCTTTCTCGGATTTCCTCAATATAGGCCTTAAGCTCCTCACGGTACTCCCTAAGGGCCTCTTGGTATTCCTCTTCGGAAGCGTAATCTTTCTTTTTGGGTTTAACGGGTTTGTCATCTAAGTCTAAAGGTTCTCCATGCTTGTTCAGGAGTTTCCCATATTGACGGATTAAGGCCTTAGGCGATAATCCGCCTAGAAACCAGACATCGCCTTCAGGCCCTTGAGGGAAATACGCTAAAGTCTGAACCACATTATAGGATTTGCCTACTCCGCTTTCGCCTTTCAAAAATAGGTTAATTGGTTCTCTGGTGTAGGCACTAAGGCCCGTAAAGAAAACGCTTAACTTAGTAGGCCTATCTCTTTTAACCCGCCTATCCAAATCTGAAAGGATAAATTCGATAAGATTCTCGCTTCTCCAGACATGCACAAAGCTTTTATCTTTAAACACGTCTATTTCTTTCAAGCTTTCTTCCATTTTTTGGCCCTCTGTTTAAACTTTCTATGCTTCACACTCCTTGGTTTCGCTGTGTTTTTTGTAGATTTGCGTGCCTCTGATGTGCCCGCATTTTGGGCATTTCAGGGGCTTTTCTACTCGGGGAATCCACTCATGAAGGCATTTTTCGCATTTCAGCTTTAGCAACTGCATGGCATTTCCCTATGTTCTGCATTATGCGGAAGTTTTATATACTTTCTCTCGCTAAAGATATACTCGAAATCGAGTATATTGGAGCGAGTATATGGAGCTCACGGAAAAGGAAAAAGCAGTCATTAAGAGCTTAGCTAAAACACCAAAAACTGAATACGAGCTTTTTGAGAAAGACAGAGTAGCTTCAAGTTCTACAATTTGGAAGACTACAAGAAAGTTAGTGAAGTTAGGTTTAATTGAAGTTAAGCGTCAAGAGAAGTTTCAGAAAATTCCTAGTGAAGTTAAGAAGTATTATGGTTTAACGTTTCGAGGGTTAATATGTGCTTTAAAGCTCGGCACACGATTATACAAAGTTCCATATTGGCAAGAGATTATTTCCTCATGGATTCAAAAAGCAAAAATTTTCGATTCCGATTTAAAGGTTAGAGAGAAACTTGAGCTTAAAACGGAAATAGCTTTTGAAAAAATTCAAAATGAGCTAATCAATTACATTAAAAAGAACCAAGAACAGATAGAAACATTTCTAAGGCATTATGATTTAGAATTTTCTGATGATAATCTGGTTTGTTTGGAGCTTTATCTTTTTGTGATGTGTATGAAAATTGCGGGTATAACTTTAAGCAAGAACCAAAGGCGAGAAATCGAGGAAGCGTTAAAAGACGCACCTGAACAATATAAAATAATGTTTTTCTTACCTGAAATATGGCAAACCAGCATGGAGATGACAAAAAGTGAATGAGGCGGATTTGAACCTAAATTCCACGTGGAGAAATGCGGAAATTCCACGTGGAAAACACCACAACAAAACAGAAACCAAAACCACAGTTTCAGTTTACCTCTCTAAAAACTTGGTTGAAAAAGCCAAAAAACAAGGGTTAAACCTTTCAAAAATTCTTGAAGAAGCCCTAAACTCAATACTAACCTACATGGAAGCTCAAAACATGGAAAAATCTTCAGAAATAAGCTCTTCTTTTCTTGGTAAAGCTTCTTTTCTGAAAGAAGATTTAGTGCCGAGGGCCGGGTTTGAACCGGCGACAACTCGGTCTTCAGCTTCGCTCTCAGTCGCGCGAGGCAACTGAGTCGAGCGCTCTCCCAGGCTGAGCTACCTCGGCATGTTTTTCCATGCTTTTTGGATGACCTCGGATGTCCAGCGCTTTTCATTTACGTTTCCTCAGGAATATTAAGTTATCTTTTTGGCACACGTATTCAAAGCCTTGCTCAAGCAATGCTACAAGCTCATGCTGAGTCTGAGCAACCTTAACTGTGAATTCCTCGTTTCCATAGTCAGCAAAGATTTTCCGTTCAATGTTCACGTATTTCTCCGTGTTCTTCATGCTCTTATGCCCGAGGAAATCTCTGACATACAGCGGGTCTTTCGTCTTGTGATAGAGCATTGTAGCCTTCCAATGCCTAATAGTGTGGAAGCCTATCTTCAATAGACGTGGATTCTGCATTTTGAAGGCTTGCTTCTTGCGTAATGTCAGGAATGCGCCTTTCAAGCTGTCTGCTCTGCAATTGAACACTCTTTCGCTGTTTTTGGGCAAAGCGTTTAGCTGTGCTATAAGCTGAGGCGACACTTTCCACATTCTTGCGTTGCTGCCTTTTTCAGGTTCATTCAGGGTTATAGTGCACCTCTCAGAGTCTATGTCTGTCCATTTTAGGCGCATAGCTTCGCCTCTGCGCATAGCCGTTTCTTTAAGCAGTAGTAGGAAAGCGCTGAGTTTACGTGGTGCCGCCGCTATTAAGCAGTCTATTTCCTGTTCTGTCGGTATGAATGGTATGGTTTCGGTTACGATGCACCTCGGCGGCTCCCAAGTTAATCCGTTAAGCTTTAGAAACCTCGTGTAGGCGTTGATGACGTTTCTCTTTCGTGTGCCGCTCCATTTTTGCCTTGCTATAACGTCTTTAACACTGTCTGGGTCATAGAGGTCTGCGCCTCTGTCCATGAGCACCTTTAGGGCTATGCGGTTAAGCCGTATGGTTTCCTCGCTGTATCCCTGACGCTTCAGGTATAGACAGAGCTCAAAGATTTTGCCTTTGACATCATGGTTTTTTTCTCCCACACAGCTTTTAGCTTGCTGTGTTGGAGTGTCCAATTTTTTCGCTTCCTCTCTGAGGATAGCGCCTAATTGGCGGTTAAAACTTGCATCCGTAGGCTTATAATTTTTATCTGAAAAGGGCTTCTCGGGTTGATGGGAAAAGCGGTATCCGCAGCCTCTGCATAGCCAGCGTTGAACAGCCTCTCCGCCGCTAAGATACCTGAGCCCATCACGATAAAGCCTATCAGAGCCGCATTGTGGGCAACATAGCAGCGGAGAAGCAGCCTCAAACATAAAACACAGCACCCTGCATAAAGACTCTGTTATAGCGCATACGAGGCGGAACATTCTCCTCAGCAGGCTTCGCCTTCATAAGCATTTCCAGATACTCTAAGCCGTCCATGCTGTCCCTATCCAGCCTCGTAGCTTTACCCATGGGCTTATGAGAAACAGACTTCCTCGCTGGCTTGGGCGTAGGAAGCTCTCCGAGAAAGCTCTTAACCATTTCAACAAGCCGTTTCCTGTCATTAACAGACAAAAACGCCTCTTTAAACGGCTTAACAGCCTGCT
>JAWCNL010000017.1:0-27833 GCA_038848695.1 Bathyarchaeia archaeon | reverse complement strand
TGTTTCAACTGAACCTACCGCTACACCTGCGTCGATGGCTGAGACCTACATACTAGGCTTCGGCATCGCCATACTTGTAGTGGTCAATATAGGCTTCGCTTTACTGCTGCTCAGAAAGAAGTAAACGCGGCAACAGCACATTACAAAACCCCCTTTCTTTTTTGATTCTTAATAGACTTTGCTTAAAGAGAATGCTTAAAGAGAAGCGCTGCCACTTGCTTCAGGCTCGGCAGTGGCGCCGAATTTAGACCTCATGATTTTGATGATATCCACGCTATCTCTTGCCTTAGCATAATCCTCAAGGTGGGCTCTATTTAATTCAAAAAAAGTATGCCCCCAGATGAAGATTGAAAGTATTTTTTGTGCTTCATCCTTAAAACCCGCGATATAGAGCGCTGCTGCAAGTGCTTCTGCAGTCGATAACTTTGTGGCTTTGCCGAAGTTCACCGGGTTACCTGCCAGCAAGATCGGCAGACAACGTGCTGTTCTTTTTGCATGCTTAGCTAATACTTTCTCTGCGTGTTCCCAGCTGCAATCCAAGGCGACAAGCCCAAAGTTTACAATGCGTTCTCGGTCAGCAGGTGAAAAGGCTATTTCTGCAAATGGATTAAGCATTACAGCGCGTCTCGGTAAAAACCGTATCTTAGTCACTATTCTAGCCAAACCATGGCGCTTGAGCTTTAAGCCTGTGCACCGTTTGGGATCACACTGGTTCGCGTGATAAATGGTTAGCCTAGGCGATTGCTCCACCTGTTTTTCGCACCTTCACATGACTCATGGGATCATCCAAAACCTTGGGAATCCAGTCAATTAGGTCTGTGGCCATCAAATGATAGCCGATTTCGCTTGCCGCGAAGTCTCCAGCTGCGCCATTCACGAAAGCGCCTGCAACTGCTGCCTCAAATGCATCAGCTTTCTGCGCCAGAAACGCGCCGACAATACCTGAAAGCACATCACCTGTACCGCCGACAGTCATGCCAGGATTACCTGTAAAATTCAATTTAATCCTCTCAGCATCGCAAATGATGTCCACATGGCCCTTCAGCAAAATAACAGCGTTAAGTTCTGCAGCTGTCTTCTGCACCTCGGCAATGCGCTCTTCAAGACGTTCAGACAAATTTCGCCCAGTGAGTATGGCGTATTCGCCAGAGTGAGGTGTAAGCACAAGCGGCACTTTAAGTGCGCTTTTGAATTCAGCGAAGGCTTTCAAGCCGTCAGCGTCAAGAAGTAACGGTTTACCTGCGTTTTCAATGAAGGGCACAAATGCCTTGACAAATTCGCGTGTTTTCACGTGTAATCCAAGGCCGGGCCCCATGACAACGGAGTCAACCATCGCTAAGTACGGCAGTAATTCATCTATATTCTCCGAGCTCAGCTGGTCACCCTTGAGCTTCAGCGTTATAAGGTTAGGCGACATTGATGAGACAGCGTATGCAGTTTTTGTGGGCGCCGCCAGATAAACAATGTCTACGCCTGTTCGCAGGGCAGCCAATGCAACCAACGCGGGCGCTCCAGCGAAGACTGCGCTACCGCCTATAACTAATAGGCGCCCGAAATCACCCTTATGTGCACTGGCAGGTCGTGGTTTCTTGGCAAGTAAAACGTCGCCAGGACCCGCGAATTTTTCCAGAGTTTCTGGCAAGCCTATGTCTCTTATGATTAGCTCACCAACATACTTCTTTGCTTTATGCAATCCGCTTTTTGCCTTGTAGAAGGTTATCGTGAGGTCTGCTTTTACAGCGTTACCTAAGACGTCTCCTGTGTCTGAGTCGATTCCTGTGGGCACATCAACGGCTACTTTAAACGCGCTTAGCATGTTGATGTACTCAACCATCTGTGCGATGGGCGGTTTAATCTTGCCTTTCGTGCCAGTTCCCAAAAGCGCGTCAACAACTATGTCAGCATCTACTTTGGGCAAAGCAGCGCTGTCAGTGACTTCGTGAATTGGTATGCTTTCGCGTAACGCTTGAAGTGCACACCAGTTCTTTAGCGCAGCTTCATGGCGAATATCTGCGCTTTTTCCCGCGAGAACAACGGATACGTTAAAGCCCATTGCTAACAAGTGTCTAGCTGCAACGAAGCCATCACCGCCGTTTCCTCCTAAACCGCAAAAAATGACAATTTTCCGCTCGCGTGGAAAACGTGCAGCAATTTCTGTAGCTATGCTCCGCCCAGCGTTTTCCATAAGTTGTAATAAGGAAATGCCAAAATATTCCGCGTTAATTTCCAGAGCACGCATTTCTCGGCTTGTGATGGCTGCTGCATTCTTTTTTGCTTGCATGTTTAGCCCCGAATAAGTTAATGCTATTCTTTGAAAAATAAGCCTATCCATGGATTAGGCAAAATTTCAAGTTCATTGCTCTTTAATCGCTATTACATTGTTGGTTTGTATACAAAAGCATCAACAAAACACACTTTTCCGTCGCTTTGCGTGCTGCTGCTCTGCTAAAGCACGTGGAGTTGCCCATGTCTTATGCGACTTATTTTGCATTCACGCGGTTGCGTTTTCCTCTGTAAGCCCTAGAGACAATCATAGTAGAGGTTACCAGAACATTTGGCACGGTGCGCATCTTTTCCGATACAAACTCTTCCAGCATGCTCAAATCCTGCGCCTCGATTTTTGCCACCACATCATATTCGCCGAAAATGATGTCCGCTTGCAGTACTTCGTCAAACTCAACCAGTTTTTGGCATACTTCTCTTTCAGCTCCTGAACTAACTTTTAATAAAACGTAGGCTACGACAGGCATAATTTTTCCACCGTACCTTTTTAGTTCAACAACCTTTAATTATTTTTCCATGTGCTGCCAGCGCAAGGATTTTTGGAAACCTTTATTCCCCTGCTTAACCAATATTTTTAACAAGCTCTGCTAATTATTTAATTGAACATTGTTTAGGTGAACTTTACTTGAAGAAAGAATTTAATGTAAAAAGCACGGATGCGCTTATAATTGTGGATGTTCAAAATGACTTTTGCTCTGGCGGAGCCTTACCCGTTCCAGACGGCGATCAGGTAGTTCCTGTGCTTAATGACTACATAAAAATCTTCAAGAAAACAAATGCGCACATTGTCGCCACAAGAGACTGGCACCCGCCAAATCACATATCCTTCAGAGCTCAAGGGGGTCCATGGCCGCCTCATTGCGTTCAAGACACTGAAGGCGCCAAATTTCATCCAAACTTGAAACTGCCGCCTGAAACTGTTATCATCTCCAAGGCTACTGATCCTCTTAAAGAGGCTTATTCAGGCTTTGACGGCACTGAGCTTGTAGACGTGCTTAAAAAAGCGGGTGTTGCAAGGGTTTTTGTGGGCGGTTTAGCAACTGATTACTGCGTCAAAAACACTGTGCTTGATGCACGTAAACTGGGTTTTGCTGCGGTGCTACTATTGGATGCTGTTCGTGGAATTAACGTGAAGCCCGGCGACGTAAAGGCTGCTATCGTTGAGATGCTTCAAAGCGGTGCTGAGCAAGCTACCTTAGAGGATTTTCCAGAAACTCTTGAGCTTCCGCCAAGTGGAGATTCTGATACTGAGGTTTTAGCGAAGAAACCGTTGATCAAAGTTGATACGAAAAAGAAGGCGCGAATGCGTCCTCGTGGCAAATACAAAAGGGTGCGTACCGAACAGTAACATGTTGCAAGTTTAGGCCATCGAAAATTAACGCGTTAATCAATCTTTTTCTCCGCTTCTTTTTACTATGTTATGATCTTAAAGCAGGTTTTCATTCGAATTTTAACGAAGCTTATATATACGTGAAATCTATGGCCAAAAATCTGGAGGAAGACCTGCATTTCCATTACAGTTTTTTACGTAAAAGAGCCGCGAAAAACCAGTAGTAATGGCATTTAATGTTAGTTTTTGAATTAGTTGGCTGCGATTTTATGGGAAAGTGCTGTTATTTTTCTTTTACGGCTTGCGAAAAAATTTCGAATTGCCACTTTTTACAATAAAAAGTTAAAATTTACTTGACATGTCTCAAAAATTAACTTTAAAGAGCTAAAATAACATGGTAACTAGCTTTCTGGGCAGTATACGAAACACGAAATTTAAAAAATGCCTTCAGCGAAAAGCGCCGTAAAAAAGTTAAAGTCGAGAACAAAAGTTGCTTGAAAAAACGCCAAGAAAAAAGGGGGGCTGTGCTTTCACGTTTCGCCCATAACTTGGATAATGACTGTTCGCTTACGTGGGTAAACGTCTGTTTCCACGAAAAGTAAAGATTGCCAAGTTCCAAACTCTACATGACCATCAATAACCGGCAATGTTTTATCTGGCGGTAAAAGAACTGACCTTAAGTGTGCATAGGCGTTGGATGGATGCTGATAAGTGCCTTGTGCGGGTACTGTTTTTTCAAGGAAGGCTCGGATATCGTTGAGCAAGCCATAGTCGTTTTCTGTCAAAATTAGTATGCCTGTTGCATGTGGCGCGAAGACATGCACCAGACCATTTCGGATGCCTGCGCTAGATACGGCTTCTTGAACTTTAGCCGTTAAATCTACGAACTCTATTGCGCCCTTTGTGGAGAAACTGTAGTGCTTATTAACAACTTTAAATCCTGACATGGCGACTTCCCCATAGCTATCTGGGCTGCAACCCTTCAAAAATGTTTTCCATTCAATGTCCTCTATGCATTGCCAATTTGGCATGATTTGTATTACTTTTGTCTATGCTTTTGTATACCGCCGCTTGCACAATTAAGGCCGTGAATTTAGGTGATGGGCGATTAGTAAGGTAATATAAATGCAACGAAAATCACTTATCTGTGATTCTACAATGTTGATGTAAGCAAAAATAGGATAGTCTTAGCTCCATTCATAAGCAAAGTTTCGCCAGCGTCAAGGTTTACGCTTGTATTTTTGAACAGGGATTTGGATAACTTGCTGTTCAACAAGGCATTCTCTTAAATAATCATCCAATGTAGCAGCAGGCACCACCTCAATAGTGTAATCTCGCGGATCAATTGAATGCAAGTAGTTCTTTTGCGGAATAACCACTTTCTTGAAGCCCCATGCCTCAGCAGCCTTAATTTTCTCGTGAACCCCCCCAACCGCGGTGATCTGAATAGTACCGCTGACACTTAGGTTTATTTCACCTGTAACTGCCACATCTTGCCGTATCAGTTTTCCCTCAATCAGCGAGCATAAGAGAATAGCCATTGTTACGCCTGCAGAAGGCCCATCAACGCCGTAAGATTGGGCAAAATCTATATGCGTTAAGTAATCTTGGGCTATATCCACACCGTATTTTTGGAGTATAACACTTCTAACTTTGGCAATGCTGTCTGAGATGAAGCTCTGCCCCTTGGCTACGCCAGTCACCTTATAATAGCCCCTAAGCGGCTGATCACGCGGTAATTCGCTTTTCTTAACCAGTTGCGCTTTAACGCAAAGAACACTACCAGTCATCTCGCCGCTATAGGGGTCATGAACCACCGCTAAGCCGTGAATCTGCCCGAGTTTTACTCCGTCGGGATTTATCTCCAAAAGCTTGCCTCGCTCATGCATCTCATGCTCAAGCAGCTGCTTCTGAATGGTTTTACAGTGCTCATTTATTGCTTCCAAAACATGACGCCGCTCAACCACTTTACAGTTTTCATTCATAGCCAAAGTCGCTGCAGTCTTAATTATGGATATTAACGGTCTAAACCGTGTAGTAAGGGCATCCCGCTTGTTGCTTCGTCTTCGGCCCTCCTCAACTATTTCGATGCATGCCTCTCTATCGAAAGGTATCAAGTTGAAACGCTTGACCTCTTGCGCTATAAACTGAACGTACTTGCGCCTATTCTCTAGCGTGTTGGGCATGTCGTTGTTCATGCGCACAACTTTGCCGTAGCCGTAAAAGCGATCCATAAGCGCCGGGTGAATCTGGCTTATGCTGTCAAAGTTTCCAGCGCCCACTAAGAAGGTTATGGCTGGCACTGGTTCTGTGGACACAGCCATCGCCGAAGTGCCCCCGCCATGCCACCTATCCCGCAAGGTTATGGGCAGCTGCCCATCCTCCAAAACAGTGAGTAGCGTAATTGCCTCTTCTTGATCTAAGTTTTTGATTTCGTCAATATACAAGATGCCCAACGACGCTTTATGCACGTCTCCTGCAGTTACGCGCTGATGCTCAGGCGTTCCTAACCCGCCAGTCTGAAACGGATCCCACGCTACTGACCCAAAGAGTTGAGCGCTTCTATGGCCCGTGGCGTCTACAAATGGTGCTTGCTCTGAACTGTTGTCTACTATAAGTTTTGGAACGTCCGATTGCTGTGCGCCTCCGATGCCACGGAGGTTAGCTAACCCACCTATGCGCGAGAACCACCAGATGAAGACGCTGAAGAAGATGAGGCTGCCGCCGGGAATAAACGTTAAGGGCACTATGTTTAGGAAGCGGTCAACAAGGTAAGCTGAGAAATTGTTGTTGTATAATTCCTGCCAAGCTGTGCCGCCAAGCGAAACGCCGCCGGCGTTCCACGCTTGCCAAGCGTCAACCATAAAGTATAAGCCTAATCCCAGGAGGAGGACACCTAATGTAAGCATAAGTGCTTGCACTATGCGAAGACCGACTTTCGTGGCGAACTTGCGCTTAAGCTCTTTAAGCTGCTCTTTTTGCTGTATCTTTTTGCCTTCTCCCGCTTTGTGAATGGATATACGGGGCTGGCTGGGCATTGCAGGATTTTTCCATGAGAGGACATCGAAAAGTTTTATGCCGTTTTCCCTGTAAACCTGCGTCAGTTTCTCCGCCAAGGCTCTGCCGAGAAGCGACTTGCCTGTTCCTGGGTCGCCCAAAAGCAGCAGGTATGGGCCTGGGCTGATCATTGTTTTTGCTGAAGGCTTGTGCTCTTCGGGTTTACTCCAGTATGTGTACCACCGCGTCTGCTCTAGATGCTTAAGTTTGTGCACCCACTCGTTTAAGCATAGAAAACTCTCGTTAAGGGCTTGCTCTTGGCCTATAATCCAGTTGATCATGTTATCGTCTACTGGAAAACCCTCAGTGGTCTTGAATTTTCCCCAGTTCCAGCGGACCTTCACGGTTCTACCCTGGACAGTGCGGCTGATGGTTTCAGTATCTGTGCCAAAATAATCAAAAGACACGCCTTCTCCTCCCATGCTACTACCAGTCTCTGCTTTTTAATTAATTAAAGAACTTATTTCCAAAATAGCAATATTCAAAAAACTGTACATAACCATCTCAAAATCACCTAAAAGCAAACGGATTTCCGAACAAACTTTTTAGAAAAATACGCCAATTTTAAAGCTTCTTTACTTACAAGAGAATAATTACGCGTTTGTAGGTTTTCGAATAGTTTGCACTGCAGAAACAGGCAAGTTTTTTGCTTAAAACGTAGAAATGGAAAAGCCTAAAATGAGCTTAAAACAACTAAAGCGCTTTATTTTTGCCCTTTTGAATGTGGCGTTCACGCTAAACTATGGAGAAAACCGTGGCTTCATATAAAGACTGACGAAAATCTCCATGCGACGCCGAAGCAGCTTCACTTCGAGCTTACTTCGAGCGAATTCTCGTGCTCACAGCCGCTTTGCTATTGTCAACTGAGTTTCGTGTGGTGACTACATCTGTGGCTAATGACCTTCAAGCACAAGTGGATATGCAGCTGCTGTTAGGTGCTTCGTTGATTGTTCTGTTAAAGGGAGGGGGGCTTTGTCTGCGGCTATTCTACGCGCTAAATCAAGCATCGCGTGACTGTTGCCTATGTGCTGTTGCGTGGTTAATGTGGTTTCGGTTGATGTGTTTGTGTGCAGTGTGTTTACTGCGGGGATTGTGCTGTTTCTTTTTTGTTAATGACTAGTCATTGCAGTGGCACAAAAAACGACGTGTTTTTAGGGTTTTTGATCCGAAAGCGCACATTTGCATTGCTTGGTGTAGGCCAAAATGTTGCAATTTTTGCGATACCCATGGAAAAATTTTCGTTTTCAGTGGAATTGGCGGTATTAGTATTACTTGGAAATTGTTATGGCCACCAGCATTCTCCAGAAAACTTAAATTGGTATACAGAAGCATCTACAACAATGTGCATAATTCTTTATATTTTCTGCTCTACTACTGCTGCAGAGGGCAAAAGCCGTGATAAAGGATGCAGACAGAATTAAACTTCGCCGATGGCGCAAACGCGGCTTTTACAGCGAAAACGCGCTGGTGAAGTTGCTGCAAAAAAATGGTTACAGCGCCGTGCGCATTCCAGTCAGCAACCCCAGCCTAAGTCCACTACCAGACATCATCGCCCGAAAAGGCGAACACGTCTACGCCTTCGAGGTGAAGAATGCGGACTATTACGCGTATTTCCCAAAGCAGCAAATTGACAAACTCTTCAGGTTCCTCAACGAGCTTATGCCCGGCAGCAACGAGCAGAAGCACGCTGTGGCCGCGGCGCACTTGGGTAAAAAGTGGCTTTTCAAAGAGGTCAACTGGACAGACTGGGAGAGGGATAAATTACCAGAGAAAATTAGGATTCTTAAGCGCGACCGAGGAAATTTTACGCTGTAGTCAAAAGGGCACAGCAGCGCAGTTATTGCATAAGGCCTTATGATCTAAAAGCATAATAATTTCCGCACATTTTCTGATACAGCCATGGAACCCAAAGAACTAGCCGTTTACTTGCGCGATTTATGTAAAACTTATCAAATTGGCGACGTGGAAGTTGAAGTCCTAAAAGGCGTAAACCTATCTGTCACAAGAGGGCAATTTGTTGCCATTTGCGGCCCGTCTGGCTCTGGGAAAACCACGCTGCTCAACATTATCAGCGGCATAGACAAAGCAACAACTGGACAAGTAATAGTTTTAGGGCAAGACTTAGCTATGCAGGATGAGGATTTTCTGGCGGAGTTCCGATGTAATAATGTGGGTTTCGTTTTTCAATCCTACAATCTCGTCTCAACTTTAACGGTAGCAGAGAATATAGCGTTCCCAATGGAGTGGCGCCGAAAGTCTGAAGCAGAAATAGAAAAACGCGTAGCTGAACTGTTGGATACCGTGGGGCTAAAGCATAGAGCGAATCATTTTCCCGCTCAACTAAGCGGCGGCGAGCAGCAGCGTGTAGCGCTTGCTCGTGCATTAGCTAACGATCCGCCTTTGATTCTTGCTGATGAGCCTACTGGAAATTTGGATGCCAAGAACGCGCAGAAGATAACACAGATGCTGCAGATGCTGAAGGCGCAAGGAAAAACCATTGTCGCAGCCACGCATGATCCAGAACTTGTGCGGCTATCAGACCAAGTTCTGCGCTTGGAAGAAGGCAGATTGGCGAGTTGTTATGAGTAAGGCTGCTTTTCCAGCAAATGATCTTCTGCGTCGAAAGTGGCAAACAGGCTTGACTGTGGCTACTTTAACGTTGAGCGTTGCCTCTACCCTTTTTCTGTTGCTTTTCAGTCGGCGAATAGGCGTTGGATTGCCATCTGCCGGTGAGGTATTTACTCGCGGTTTATCAGCGGTTTTCTCGCAATTCATACTATTCGTTGGCATTTTGATTTTCGCGGTGGGCGCCGTGATAACTTCGTTCATAGTGTTTTTAATGATGAAGCAGAGAACACGCGATTTCGGCTTAATCAAGGCTGCGGGCTGCCCAAATGGGCTTGTTTTTGCATACTTCCTAACAGAACTTCTAATCGTAACATTTGCAAGCGGCAGCTTGGGCATTGTATTTGGCTACGCAGCGGACCTCATTATTGCGCACTTTTTCCGCTTCCAAGCCCATCCAAAACTGTGGGACCCCTGGCTTGCCCTTTTAGTATTCGTAGCTTTTTTCGCTCTTGCTCTAATATTTGGCGTGAAGCCCCTATTAGAAACAGCGCGTTTATCACCAATAAAAGCGTTGTCGCCAATTCAATACTTCGGTATAAGCACTAACCGCAAGCATAAGCCCTTATCGAGGTTTGGTTTAACTTTGCGAATTGCCTCAAGAAGTTTATTCAGGCGACAAGCGGCAAGTATCCGCATTGTCCTGCTACTTTCCATAGTTTTTATGCTACTTACTATAGCAGTTGCGGGAAGCATAATTGCCGATGACACCACAAAGTCATGGATTAAAAGCGCCATCGGCGAAGACACCATCATAATAGCGCATAACAGCATGTGCGCTCAGTACCGTTTGCTTCTGTTAAAGTTCTCTGGCGCCACAGAAAACGGCGATTTTGACTACTTAAACACGCAGTTCGCCATACCTGACGCCTTAATTCAGCGGATAAAAGCCATATCTGGCGTGACGGCTGTTGATGCACGGCTTATCTGTAAGGCACATGTGTATGAGGTAAGGAATTTCACAATTGATCCAGAAACTTTGGCGACTATTCCAGTTGGCGATAACCGCGAAGGCGACTCGCTAATAGTGGGTGTTGACCCGGAAAGTGTGATAACCTCTTGGGCCATCAATGGAAGATTTTTGGCTACCACAGACGTCGGGGCAGCTATGATTGGTGATTCTCTAGCGCAAACGATGTTCTCGCAACCTTTAGTTCAAAGTGCCCGCTTATACAACAAGACTTTTAGTGTTGTAGGCGTCTGTGTTGACCCAATTAACAATGGCCAAGTCATTTATGTTCCCCTCAAGCAATTGCAAAATATCACAAGCAAGTCTAACGTCAACCTTCTACTTGTTAAAATTGCGCCCTCTGCTGACCACGAAGTCGCTTTAGCTCAGATAAAAAGGGAAATTCTCAGCTTAACTCCCGATTTCACCATAATGGAATTGAATAATGTGCTTCAAGAAACGCTTGATTTTCTGGGTTCCGCATGGGTAACTGTCATGCTTCTGCCTTTGTTCACGCTATGGTCTGCGGCATTATGCTTGGTTGGCTATACTCTGCTGGCTGTGGATGAGCAGCGGCAGGAATTCGCGATTTTACGAGCCATAGGCGTGAAACCGAATACGATTATTGCCATTCTCGCGGTTCAAAGCCTTGTCGTTTTGCTTACAAGTTTTGCTGTTGGGCTCTCTCTGGGCATAATAATAACAGTGCTGATTCTAGTGCCTAACCCCGTGGTAACCAGCCTAACCATAATGGAAGTTGCCTTATGGCTATTAGCGGCGTTAACAGTCATGTTTCTTCTGAGTCTTTACCCCGCCATTCGGTTCGCTAAAACGCCGCTTTTAAAAAATCTTAACCTAAATGTGTAAATTCCTTCAGAAAGTACCTCAGCGACTCCGTGTAGGCCGGCAACTGGCTTAAAAAATCTTGTAGCTGAAGCACGGGGACAATGGGCACGTTGTTATAAAACTTGAAGCGGGCTTGCATCAGCGACAAAACAACGGGCACAAACTTCGCCTTATCCCATTTCGTACACTCAAGCTCTAAGTTGATGTTTGGCAATGAGTCAGCTAGCGCCCTTACTCGTTGCACTTGCGCCTCAACAATGCGCTTTAAAGCGGAAGGCGCCACGCGGCTCCAATGCTTGCAGTCTATGCATACAACGAGCGGTTTCTTGCATCCAACAACATCTATTTCCCATCTTCTGCCTTCATGCTTGAAATGCAGATTTTCAATAACGCTGTAGTCGTTTCTTTCCAAAGCAGCCGCGGCCATATCTTCAAATTCTTGCCAACGTAAAAAAGCGCTTACACGCTCCACATCTGCGCCTGTGGATATAGCCTTGGCGGCCAGCCTAAAACGCTTATCCCGCGATATCTTGATAGCGCCGCTCTGCAAATTAAGCAATTCTTCATTTTGAAATTTTTCCAGCAAATCTCTTATAACATCCCTTGGAAGCCTAGTGGCATTATTGACATCATCAATTAAAACATCGCCACTCTGCGTCAACCTTAGCAAAGAAATTAACACTTCTCTCTCAACAGACATAGTTTAAACCCGCAGAAAAATACATAACTCTGTTAACAACGTATCATTCTCGCAGAACACTTTAAACGTGCTTGCAGAAGCATCTGCAAACTTGTATACGAAAGCATCAACAAAACACACTTTCTATCATCTCCAGTCAACAGTTTGCGCTATCACGCGATAACCTCATACTAAGGTATCACTAATAACCTTTGGCCCCTTTATTCTCCTTAACCGTTTTCACAGTTCCTATACCGAAGGTTAGGCTCTCTTATAGGCTACTTCGCATATCGTATTGTCGATAATCGAATAATCCCATAATTTTTAGATGATTTCGTTGCATTTTTCCTTAATCTAAACAGCCATTTTTAGCTTTTTAATGTAAAATGTGAACAATCGATAATCTTTCGTAACCTCAAAAAGCAAGCAAAATCTCAAATTTTCTCGCACCAAGATAACTGCAAGTGCCCAAAACGATCCCGCTTATAAAATACAATGTAACGCTCTATTCTAAAGCTGTGGTTTCAGCTCATCTTATGCGCGTTTTTCATCCATTTTGTCGTCTACAAAGTGCAAGAAACGGCGTCAGATGCAAGATTGCCTTTTTGTAAAGCTTTCATTGTCCATGTATTTATAAGGTTCGCTCTTTTTCGATGAATTCGCAGAGACCGCGTCAGCTGGAACGCTTGCTGAAGGAGTTTTGTTGATGCTTTTGTATACAAAGGACAATTTTTAACGTAGGGGAACCAGTGATAGGATTGTATAAGGAGGTTTAAGGAAAAGGAAGCATGTCTTTCAAAAACCATCCACTAAATGCGTTTTAAAGGTCTTACTTGCTTTCTCAAAGCAACCATAGCTGTAGCCTTCTTATAATCTGCAAGCGTGTTTATGTTAAAAAATGTACGTAGTTCGGGATCCAACTGCTGAACGACCAGTGTGGAAACATAGCGTATGCCGCGAAGCTTCTCAATCATAGCGCGCATAGTTAATTTGCCTTCGGCTACAGCAGTCTTAGCAGCTTCAAGCGCTAGCTTGGTGCAATAAACTGCGTGCAGTGGCTCTACATTTCCATTAGGCCATCTTGGAATAACAGCTGCCTTATCAATGCAGAGTTCAAAAAGTAGAGAAATAACTTCGCTTGAGATAAAAGGCATGTCAAAAGGCAAAATCAGCGAATATAACCCATGAGCAACACCCAAACCCGTTAAAGTACCAATCAACGGGCTATTTGACTCGCAAACATCCACAGCAAAACGTACATCCGAATCAACAAGGTTTGCATACTTGGCGACGCGCTCCTGGGAGCTAGTAACCACGATTGTCTCGTCGACAAGTGGGCGGACTCTGTCTACAACGTGTTTAATCAACGATTTGCCATTAAGCTCCAAAACGCCCTTGTCTTGGCCGAATCTGCTGGAAGCCCCGCCAGCTAGTACAATAGCCGTTCTGTCCACTGCTTTTTCTCCGCTTGCGCATTTTTATACAGTGCTCAAGCGTTCTATAAGTGTTTGCATTAAGTTTTGTTGATGCTTTTGTATACAGCTTTAAAAAAAGAAGGGGCAAAAATGACTACTTAATATTGTCACTCTCTATTTTTTTGGCCAGTTCATCTAAGATTTTGCTGAATGGATGATCTGGTTTATCCTGTGCAAATATCAAGTTTCCTTCAGCGCGCAGAATCTCGCAGAAGCAGGGCACGACAGCTAATAGTGGAAAGCGATACACAGCTTTGACTTTGTCACGCATTTCATCCATCTTCGCCTTCGACGAGGCATCAAGCACTTTGTTAATTACTAAACCTGTCTTCTTTTCGAACAACTCGTAGATTTCATGCAGCATGCGTCGTGTTCCGTTTACGTCTGAGCGATCGCCGGTGGTTGCCACAAGCACTAGATCTGCGGCTACTATTGCATTTATTGATGAATATTGGAGACCTGGACTGGTGTCAAAAACCAGATAGTCGAATCCTTGCTCTTTCATCAGTGTGTTCCTCAGCGATAGGAGTCTTCCTAAGGCGCGCATTTCCCATTTTCTATCCTTCGCGCAAATATCCCTGATAGCTTCAGTAGTAGGATTCGCGAGGCAAACGAAAAATTTGTCTTTCATTTGGAGCCTGCTGCTTAGATCATTGAGAACTTTGTTTATCTCGCATGAACCGTTCAAATAATCATTTAACCAATATTCGGTGCTTTCCACCTTAAGTATCGCGAAGAGGCTTGGTGCTCGAAAGTCCAAGTCGAAGAGACAGACTTTGTTTCCATGTTTGGCTAAAGTGGCAGCTAAATTAACTGATAGAAGAGTCTTTCCTGTGCCGCCTTTATATGAGTGTACCGCTATGATTTTACTCATCTGCTCTTTCACCTTGATTTTCTTTGTCAATATAGAAGTAGGCTTTTCTGCCTTTGCGCTCTTTTTTCAGATAACCCATAATCACTAGTTGATTAAGATATGCGCTTTCTACTGCGCGTGCTCTGTTTGTCTGCTGAGCAACTTCGTCTGCGGTAGCTCTTCCGAACCTGCAGATTGTCATAGCAGTTTTTCGGAGATGATCAGGCATTGAGAGTAAAGTCATTACATCCAGTGAAGCGTCAGTGGTAAGGGGTGTTTCTTTTTTGTCGTGTTTTTGCAGTTCTATCATTACTTCCATTTTTTCATTAAGTTTCTCGAGATTCTCTTTTATTTTTTCAAGGATTTGCAGAGGTTTTTTGCTCAGCATTTCTTCTTTCATTATAGTGTTGTCTCCGAGTGTTGTTCATGTCTACAGTAGAGAACCACGTATTTATTAAATCTTACGAAACAATAGTAATTATTCATAAGAGTAACAACCACTACTTACAAACTGTCCAACAACATACAAAACACAAAAAGACAAAAAACTATTCAACGAACAATAGTGAGCTAAAAACAACAAACTGGCAGCTTAGTAAGGAGTCGGCATCTGGTTTCTAGCTTCTTCAACGATAGGCAAAACCTGCTTCAACTCTCTGAAGTACTTAAGCACCGTTATGCCTCGCTGAGTGATCGCATAAACTACACGTCGTTTCCCAATAGTCCTTTCTTCCACTAGTCCCTGCTTCATCAGGAAATCCAGATACTCCTTCAGTACACTGCAATTAACGTTAGCCTTATACATCACATGCGTTAACTTAAGCGGGCCTCGCTGAGCTAATACCTTCAGGATGTCAATATACATCTCAAGTTTGGAACGTCTCATACATAGGCCTCTTTTTGCCATATTCAGCGCTTTTTATATAAAGCTTTTATGTATCAGTGGTAAGTATTTTTCTTCATAGCGCCGCCGTGCTGCCGCCCTTCTGAGCATGCACAATTTAACACGTTTAATCTATTTTCGAAGGCAGTGACCATGTCATCTATCAATATTTGTTGCAATTCTGTCGAGAGATTCCTGATCTTTTCGTCGAAAACAGCAGCCATTTTTGTCTCCAATTCCTTTCTATCTTTAAGTGTAATATGCTGCTTCACATATTTTCCTCCGGTCTTAACGCACAGAAATAACGGTGAAACTATTTAACTAACTTGCGACGCAAAAATACAGATTAAAAATTCACGTGGCGCACATTGCTTCATATTGGGGGCTTAGTTGCACCCTTCTTTGTTAAACCTTCGCGCATCCAATTTTCAAACTCTTTTGAAGGCGGTGCATCAAGATAAAGTTGCTTCCGTTTGGATTCCAAAAAGTTGTTTTTTTCGCCAGCAAACTCGGCTGCAGTCATTATCTTATGTCCAGCACGAAGCGCCACTTCGTAAACACGTGTTATTTTCTGCTGCCAATGCTCATCCCGTAAAGCGTGATGATCCAAAATGGTTAAGGGCACTTTCTCAACAACAGCCGCCAAATTCTTAAGTCCCTGCTGCAATTGAGCTTCATCAACCTTGAAACCGCTTAGATAAAACGGTGGTCCACCTATCATAATCACTTGAGGTTTTGCTAACTGAATTAATTCTACCGTGCGCGTGGCTATGGGACCTTGAACATCTGGCGCGAACATGAACCGTTCATCTTCATACTCAATCAAAGCCATTATAACCCAACCCAATCTGGAATCTTCAGGTCCATGAGGCACCGCTTCTGAAAAACGTAGCAGTGTCCCTTTACCGAAAGTAAATGATTTGCCGTCTGCAGGCTCCAGCGATGCAGCATATTTCCCACCTGTTTTTTGGAAAAGCCATGCACGCTGCCGTTGACTGGCGTTGATTTTCTCCTTAGGATTCTTTAACAGCACTCTTTTGCCTTGGTAAATTTGCCGTGCAGTCTCGTTCGCTTCCGTCCAGTTGACCAGCCAGTCCTCATAGGAAGGTGTGTGATGATCAAAATGGTAATGACTGATTGTTACTAGATCTGCCTTTTCAGAGGCTTTTGCAATGCGCTTTCGCAGTGTGCTTATTGCTTTGAACTCAAGCGGGTGTGGTGGTAAGCTAAACCGATATGGGCAAAGTGAGATGCCAGCATCCAATAATATCTTGACATCAGGTGTTTCGACAAACGTGCACATAGATCTGACGCCAAAGCTTTCAGCAGCTAAGGGCGTTATCTTAATTTTTTTTAACGTATAATTCTGCGAGTTTTGATAAGGCAACAGCATCAAACCTGTTTATATGCTATCGATAACGATTAAGGCAGTTCGACAAGTAAAAAATCTTCCGTTGCTATGAGAGACATTAAGCAGCCTAAGATTGATAGCTCGGCACATCGTAATTAGCGAAGCTTACAGAAATTATATGAAAGTGGGAGAGTATTAGATTAATATTAAACAGGGATTCTCAGAAGTGAAAAATGGTAATTGTGAACTAAAAATGGCACCTGTGTGTTGCTGCTATACATCAGTCGCAAATTTTTAAGTGAAACAATAATATTTGATAAGCATGCAGGTGGGTATTTTGATACAAAAGAAAGAAGCATCTGCACTAGGAGAAAAAGAGTCAGTTCCAATAATTCCTAAACAACGACCGCCCTCCATGGTTGAGCCATACAAGTTCTCGGAGCTATGGATAGAATTCGACAGAGCTTTTGATCGAGTTAGAAGGGAGTTTGAAGCGCTTTTTGGACCTTTAGGACGCATTTGGGAACGTGAAATTTCTATGATGCAAGAATTCGAGACGCGGCTGCCTGCGCTTGATCTGGAGGACCGAGGAGACAAGTATGTTCTGACAGCTGATGTTCCAGGCTTCAAAAGCGATGAAATAGAAATTAACGTATGGGATAATTCTGTAGAACTTTCTGGATGCAGGGAGATGAAGCAAAGCGAAGAACTGACGGGTTATGTCAGAAAAGAGCGCTCGTTAGAGACCTTTTACAGGAAAATAACATTGCCCGAAGAAGTTAAAGTAGACGATGCGACAGCTACACTTCAGAATGGAATACTTGAAGTAACTCTCCCAAAAAAGATTCCCAAAGAGAAAAAGAAAATACAAATAAAATAGAAACCCATATTTTTTATTCCTTCGCTAATTTCCGTGATAGCAAATCAGTTCATTCATGCGTTATGTATGTTGCTTTTGCGGCTTCTTGCTTCATATATTCTCTAAGCTTTGCTGAAGGTATGCACTTTTTTAGTCCTGGACAATGTTTGCGGGTATGAAAAGCCAAAATCTCGGAAAGGGGATTAAGAATCTCTATATTCAAAAAATATCTACGCTCCTCTCCAACAACTTCTGAATAAATTATTGCACAATTCTCTAGTACCTTGAGGTTTTCGCTTATAAAGCCGCGTTCCTGCTTTAAAGCATCTGAAATCTCGGAAATGGATTTTGCGCCATCTTTTAAAATGTCAATTATAGCCAGACGCGTTCGATTTGCTAGAGCTGAAAAAATAGAAAATATGCTTCATTCGAGAAATCTTCCATTTTAGTACACCCCGCAAAAAAGAAATTGCTATTCTATATGGCGTAGATATATTATTTAAATCTATTGAAGGTATTGTGATAACAATTGATTAAATACTATTTACAACAACAAGAGGATTTACCTTAAAGCTTTAATTGCAGAATAGGCAACTTTTGTTTGGTGGGCAATGACGACTCTGGCCCCGAAGACCTTGCGGATGATTTGGATCTTGAGTGCGGGAGCCTACCAACGCTAAGTAGTACTTAAAGATCACGCATTTTTTCATCTTCGGGTTTTTCCCAGAGCTCTAGCTGCTGCTTCTTTAACTCTACGCGTTTTCGTTGCAGATACTTGTAAACTGTATGGTGTTGGCATCCGTCGATGAGCATTTGTACAGCGTTTCTTGCAGCGTCCACCTGCTCAAAAGTGCCTATGAAGCCTATAGTATGCCCATAAACAACTACGCTGGCATCTGTTAACTCCTCGATGGTTCGGCGTGTTTTGCCTTCTGCGCCGATGATGCGCCCTTTCACGCGTCGGATGTCAGATTCTGACCGCCCGAATATAGTGCGTAAATCTATGAAGTCGAAGATGTTGTCTGGATTTTCAAGCAAGCGGAAGGCATGCTCAGGCGAGAAACCTCTGCCAATGGCTGTTACCAAATCCTTTGCTCGAAGCAGCAAGGAGGGGTCGGTGGCTTTTTCTGAGAGTGTTATGGTTACTCCGCCAGAGTCGCTTTCAATCTGTAGCGTCACCATGAGCTTTTCTTCGATTTCACGTTTTACCTTGCCTTCTGAGCCAACTAAGACGCCAACTCGCTCTTTGGGGATTCTGATAAACGCGCTTGGTCTTGACATTCTTAACCCACAATTTTTCTGTAAATTTCTTCAGTTGACAGCACTTCAACGCCTAACCTACTAAAGAACCTATTTATGTTCGACAAATCGCGGTTTAGGAAAAACTGAGCCATCGGATGGGAAGTTGGCACCGCTTGTGCCATATCAATAAGAACGGGGTTACCTTTCCACATCAGTATATTATACTCGCTTAAGTCACCGTGAACCAGCTCAGCCTTGCGGTAAAGCCTTTCCAAATAGGTTAGTAATAACTTATAGACTTTTGCAGCGTTGGCTGGCGACTGCTCTTTAAGCGAGGGCGCGTTGACACCGTCTTTGCCAATGAATTCCATTATCAGCACGTTATCTTTTACTGCGATGGGTTTTGGCACGCGCACCTTTGCGTCATATGCTTGTTCCAGATTTTTGAATTCTTTTTGAGCCCAAGCAAAAACCAGCGATCGGGTATCGCGTTTAACGCCTTTAAATCGATAATCGCCCTCAATGTACTTCAGTCGTCCTTTTCGGAACTCCGCTGCGGTTGTCAAATAGATTTTTACAGCCAAGTCTTTTCCATCCTTGTCCTTACCCCAGTAGATGCGTGCTTCCTTTCCAGCGTTAACTACTCCGTGCAATTCATAGAGTACGCCACTGTTTAGAAAATCGTAAATAACCATGAGGGTTGCTTGATCAAAAACTTCTTCGAGGGTTGCCCGTTCAGTTGAAAAGTCATGTCTAAGCATTCTGTCTCTTTTTTCGACGAGTTTTTCTTTATACGCTAGTTTCTCCTGAATCTTTTTGGACATAAACGTTCACAATGTTATACGCCGTGTAGTATTTAAAGAGCTTGAAGTTAAAAAGAAAACAATGCAAAGGAGCAATAAAATTTTTTACGGGTTGTATTTATGTTAAGTGCATCATGAAAAAGCACTTATATGGTGAGTAAGCCTTTTTTGCGGAGTGTTTCCGCTTGGGCGTGCGTGTATCGCCAGGTTACATCGCCACGTTTGTCGCTTTGGAAGTCCCACGGTGAAACAAGAACAACATCACCTTCGCGTATCCATACGCGCCTTTTCATTTTTCCGCGGATTCTACATAGGCGCTCGTTTCCGTCTTGGCATTTGACTAGGATGCGGTCGAAACCGAGCAGTTTCACCACTACACCTAAAACTTCTCCTGGTCCTGGATAGACCATTTCGCTTATTTCGCCTTCACTTAACACTTTCTTCTTTCCCAAACTTGAACCTCACGGTTTCGCTGTAAAAGAATGATTAGCTTCCTTAAAAGCATGTTCATTTCAAAATGTGCAATTGTAGCGGTTAAGCGACAAATTGCTGCAGTTTCGCATTGAAGCCGAAGCGAAAATTAAAAGTTGATTGCTTACAAGAAGGATATAGAAGTTTGTGGACTGCCGCTACCGTGCTGAGCACTATGGGGGAAGGAATTGTGTCCAGAATTCGTTTCTTCATAAGCTTCATGGCTCTTGACAAGCCATGGTTTTACCTCTTTGCCCTATTCGCTTTTTCCACGATTATTCTTGTTTGGTTGAGCAACCCTCTGCTACCAGCACCAAGCCTGAAAGAGCACGGTTTGGCGTGGCATCACATTCCGGAAATAATATCTTTTCTGTTATTCGGAATGTGGCTTGGAAGTTTAGGCTATCTATCCACGGAAAGCTTAACTTATCGTGACTTTTTAACGCTGGTGCTCACGGTTACTATCATTCTTGCTTATGCAAAGATTATATCGTATCTAACACTGTTTCCAATTGTCCTAACAATAGCTCTTATTCCATCATTTGCAGGTTACTTCATCATACGCTTACATCAAATTCGTAAGGCTAAACTATAGGAGTTTGCCAGCGACTATGCGACTGCCCCTGTTCCCTCGGCATTTAGCCAGCGAGATGGTATCTATGCTTATATACGCTTTGAAGTTTGGCGTAGCTTTTTATGCATAAGAGCATGTACGTGTAAAAGGGAGGTTTGCGTCGTGTCTTATGTCTTTAACATTCCATACCGCGACAACACAAAGCTGAAGCACATAGTTGAAAAGGTCAGGGCAGATGTTAAACTGCAGAGTTTTTGGAAATGCGCCAACGTCATGGCTATTGAACGCTTGGGCTATACGGATCACGGGCCAACACACGTGAAAATAGTTGCTAATTTAGCGCTTAAGTTACTACGCATTCTTGTAGGCAAGCATGTTATGCCGAGTGTAGTTAAGAATTATGGCATGCGAAATGAGGATGCAGAGGTCGTGGTTGTTCTCGGCGCGATTTTCCATGATTTAGGCATGATTGTTACAAGGCCAGATCATGAAAAGTACAGTGCGCTTATTGCTTTGGAGTTTCTCGAAAAGTTTTTGACGCCGATTTATCGAGAAGAAGAACAAGCAATAATTATTAGCGAAGTATTGCATGCCATTGTAGCGCATGAGCAGCCGAATAAGCCGTTGACCATGGAAGCCGGTGTTGTGGGGATTGCTGATGCTTTAGATATGGAAGCCGGCAGAGCAAGAATTCCTTTCAAATCTGGGAAAATTGACATTCACGCGGTTTCCGCGTTATCCATAGAAAAAGTGGAAATATTAGAAGGTGAGGAGAAGCCGGTAACCATAAAAATTACAATGAGCAATTCTGCAGGCGTTTTCCAAATCGATGAGTTACTGAAGCCAAGAATCGAGAAGTCGGGGCTGCAAAACTATATTCATGTTGTGGCGGAGATAACTGGAGAAAAGGAGCGGAAAATCCTAGAAAAATTTGAAATATAGTGTTTAGAGGTGCGCTTATGAGAAATTCTGAATGCACAATCTACATTATGTATAAGGGCAGGTGGCTGCAGAAGTACCGAAAAGACAAGGAATGCTGGGTTCAAATCAGCGCGAATGGCTCGGTGCGACCTTGTACTGCAGAGCAAGTGCTTTCGCATCTTCTTCCGCCGCTTGCAGGATTAAAAGGACCGCATGTTACTGTTAAAGTTGAACCAGACAGCGTGAAATAGTAGCTAAAAAAGAAAAAAGAAGGGATATTTTAGGCTGCAGTAGCGGTTACTGTATACGTTTGGAAGCCTTCGCCCATCAGCCTAATCGTGTAGTTATTGCCGACTACGGGTGTTACAGTCCACAGGGGATCTTGCTTCCAGCCAGTGTAAAGTGCGATAACGTCATTGAAGGTTAACGTGACGCTTTCGCCCGGATTTATTGTCACTGATGAGAAGGGATTAACGAATCCAGCTGGTTTCCAGTAAGCGCCGTATACAGGAATCAGCGAGGTGTCGTTTACTCTGAATGGAATTGTCTGTGGGTAGCTCTTTACTCTGTGCTCCATGCGCCAGCCACGTCCAAATGCCTTCCATCGAGTTTGGGTCGCGTTGAATTCGCCATGTAGCGTTAATCCAAAGATTCTAAACGCAATATCGCCCTCGTTCTTCAAAGTCACTGAAAGGCCTGTAGTGTTTTCATTTACCGTAAGCGTTGCCGAAACAATTGTCACATTCTTCTTGAATTCTTCTTGCACGCGCGTAAGCCGCACGCGGTTATGCTCGCCAATTTCGATGATTGTGCCTACTTTGGTTTGTGCTGAGGTTATTTCTTCGACAATAATTGCATTCGCGCTGGGCACAAGCACATAGTAATATACAGTCGCGTCATTCTCGTCTGTTGCTTGTATCTGCACTAAGGTCGGGTTGAAGTCGATTAGTACGCCTGAAAGTGTCTTGTTCACTGCGCCGTTAACCACTTTAACAACAAAGGTCTCTGACAGCGTCGTTACATTATATACTTCATCGTTTATGACAGCGGTCACATTAGCTATCGAGAACTGAACCTTATCTACTGTTGAATTAATTGGGACGGTAACAGTAGCAAGCGTCTGTGTCATGTTTATCAGCGAGAATAAGTTCACAGTGCCTTCAGCATCGACAGGCAGCCATTCCTCTGTTCCATTCGGGTAAATCACATGCAACGCAATATCCGTGTATGTTAAATTGAGTTGGGTTGTTCCAGCAGGCACCGTAGGCGGATCAGTGAGCATAACAGCGAAGGTCGCGCCCTCTACGGTCGGAATTGTTGGCGCAAGCGGTGTATTCGACAAGTTTGCAAACAAAGATACAGCAATAATGGTAACTGCAACGGTAACTGCAGCCAAGCCATACTTGAAAGGCCATTTTCGATACATTTCGCTTTCCTCCGCAAACTGAAAAGGCAGGGCGGACTAAAAACCTACATATTTTAAAGCTCATTAAAACCATTTTAAAGCTCATTAAATAGCTTTTAATCACAAAAATGAATGAAAAATTTTGAGTTAAGCAGCTAGTTTTCGCCAAAGCCTAATTGTTTCAAACCAGAATACTGCAAGCATCGCGAAGCTAACGCCGATCAGATATGGAATGAAATCTCCGCCGTTCCATACTGCTGTTGAAAAGAAGACAACAAGAATAGTGAAGAGCAATGAAAAGAAGAATAGCTGCGGCACGACGGCAGGCCCGATTTTCGAATAACCCTCGAGGACACGGTCAGCGGAATCTTTTACTGCCGAATATCGGCCATACGCATCTTGCTTGGCAAAACCTAATTCAATAAGCTTCCCAAGATGGTAAGAGGCAAGCGAGGCTGAAGAAAAGCCTAGTGCACGCTGGACATCTCTAAGCTCGGATGGGCTATTCTTAAGCAGATATAGGTAAACCTTCAGCGTATTACCTTTGATTTCTTGATTTTGCGGCATATAACAGAATAAAATAGCAGAACACACTACTTAACCTTACGATAAGGCAGGTTGCACGTTTGACTTTGATATTTAAGATTTATTGCGTTTTGCGGAATATTTTGCGAATGGAACAAGTTTAATTTAAAGAATAGCGCGTTTCACTTTGGTTTGAGAACGGAGAAGGCGATTATGGAGGGTGTAGTAGCAGCGCTACTTCTGGTTGTATCTGCAACTTTGCTTGCATGCGTAGTGGTTAATTATGCAGTCAACATTGTGGAGAATATTCTACAAATGGACGATGTTCCAGAAATAAACCGTATTAGAGAATTACAAGAATACCTCTATAACCAAACCGATAAAACATTAAACGAGACACTCCCTGAAATAACCAATGCGCTACAGCCATAATTGTTTAATTGCGAAATGTTTTGAATTTGGTCCCCTTCAAAAATTCAAGTAATAGTAAACTTAAGATTTACCCTCACAATAGTCGTGTTCAATTGCATTCTAAAAATGAAGGCAAACTCACGGAAACTATATTGGAAGCTCATAAGAAATACTTCAATACTAAAAGAGGAAAATAGGCGAAATACTATGACAAAAACACGAACGGAGATAGACCCGCTAGGTGAGAAGGCGGTACCTGAAACTGCCTATTATGGGATTCAAACATTAAGAGCAACGGAAAACTTTCCCGTTAGCGGAATCAAAGCACCACGAGTTTTTATCGAAGCCTATGTGATGGTTAAGAAGGCAGCCGCATTAGCAAACGCGGAAGTTGGGTGGCTAGACCAAAAAATTGCGGATGCAATCATTCAAGCATGCGATGAAGTTCTCGCAGGCAAGTTTCTGGATCAGTTTGTTGTTGATGTTTTCCAAGCTGGCGCTGGCACATCATTTAACATGAACGTCAACGAGGTGCTGGCAAACCGTGCGCTGGAGATTCTGGGAAAGGCAAAAGGAGATTACAAAACCATTAGCCCAAATGACCACGTGAACATGGCCCAATCAACAAATGACACGTTTCCCACAGCCCTACATATTGCTGTTTTAATGGCACTACAACCGCTTCTGGACGAGTTGGACAAGCTTGCCGCGGCATTCGCGAAGCTGGCGGAAAAGCATCGTGGAACAGTAAAATCGGGACGAACGCACCTTCAAGACGCAGTTCCCTTAACTATCGGGCATGAGTTTGGCGCTTACGCTTCAGCGCTGAGAAATGCGTGCGAACAACTCAGGGAAAGACAGAAGAATCTCTATGCTCTTGCGTTGGGAGGAACCGCTGCAGGTACAGGCGCTAATACGCACCCGCGCTATAAGCAGCTGGCAATTGAAGAGCTGCGCAAGATGACGGGCTTTCCATTGAAAGCCGCGGAAAACCCGTTCGAGGCATTGCAGAGCTACAGGCCATTGCAGACGGTATCCAGCGGCCTGAAAGAATTAGCGCTAGAGCTCATCCGAATCGCAAATGATTTGCGTTTGCTTGCGTCTGGGCCGACAACGGGCTTGGCTGAAATCGAGCTACCACCAGTACAGCCTGGCTCCTCAATAATGCCCGGCAAAGTTAACCCTGTTATGGCTGAATGCCTAAACATGGTGGCGTTCCAAGTGGTAGGCAACGATTTGACTGTTTCGCTTGCAGTGCAGGCTGGCCAGCTGGACTTGAATGTTATGACCCCTGTTATAATGTATAACATGCTCTTTTCCATTCAAATCTTAACGAATTACCTGCCAGTTTTCAGGCGAAAATGCGTGGAGGGCATAACCGTCAACGAGAAGCGCTGTACAGAGTATTTGGAGAAGAACCCGTCATTAGCAACTTTCCTTTCGCCTTACATAGGCTATTTGGAAGCAGCAAAAATAGCGAAGCAGGCGCTGGAGGAAGGGCGCTCTGTGAAAGAAATTGCATTGGAGAAGGGCTTGCTTAAGCCGGAAGAGCTAGAAAAAATCTTTGACCCGAAAAGGTTAATCAACGAGGAAAGATGACCGCTGGCGTAGCGCTACGTGTTCACTCCGTAAATGCTGACTTTAATTACAACATCTGTGACTGCAGAGCTTGCCTTAGCATCCACTAATATGTTCCAAATTACGCTCTGAGATGGAAACATGCGTAGGATGTCATCATCGCTTAGCCATAGCGTAGTAGCGTTGCTGAAGGATTTTTCCACGCTCGGCGAGATAACATTATCAACAAATTCAAGGCGGAACCGCACCGTGACTGTTTCGTTATATGCAAAGCTGCCTTGCACTTCTATTTTCGGCTTAAAAGAGGCAATGGTTAGCGGTCGCATCTGAATACTTTGCACAGGCCCATACTGCCCATTTACTCCTACTGGGATGTCAAAGTCTTCTTGCTTGAATATTGCGCCGACGCCTGCGATCCATTTGTTGAATGGGTTATGGATCTTAGCTGTCCAATTTCCTAAGAAGCTGATGCCGCCTGCAAGAATTGGCGGCGTAATCGAGGTCGCGCCCAGCGATATCGCGTATAATTGGTCTGGATAATCCGCAAATGACTCGAAAACTACGCCGAACAGCAGCGTCTGATGCATTGACCCATCAACTAAAAGGCCTGTTTGATTACGTACAAAGCCGTTCTCGCCCATCCACATTCTTACCTCTTGGATTTGGCTATCAGAGAATTCAGCAAGGCGCTCAACTACTATGCCTACTGAATCGTCAAGGATGTTAAAGAAGCACCTGCTGATTTTTGAGCTTGCATAAGAGCCCGTGCCATTGCCTATGGGAGTTCGGAAAACTATGCCTACGGTAGAGTTTATGAATCGGCAATTTGATATCTCGGTGCCTTCGCTCCAGGTTTCCGTGTTTACAACCTCAATGGCCACGGCACAGCGCACAAACTCCATATTGGACACGGTGGTGCCAAAAGAATTCTCAATCCGCAATGTGCCGTTAATTATCGTTAATCCTGAAATGAAGTTCTGTTGCGAACTGTTGTAGACATCACCTTTTATGATGAACTTTTTACCGTTGCCTACTATCACTGCGCCGTCGCTGAGTATTCTTGCACGCTGTTTATTATTCACCTGAACATCTGAGTTTAATGTGTAATTGCCTGGTTTGATGTAAATAACATTGCCTTTGGCTACTGCTTGACTGATGACTACGGCAGCGTCAGATGAAGTAAATTCAACGTAGCCGCTTGCCATATTCCTTGCCCTGTATACGCCATCTTGAAAAATTACATAATCATAGGTAGAAGTGTACGCCGCGTTTTCCACCATCTGCTTTAAATCAAAAATTAGGTACATGTTAACAGCCAAGAGCACCAAAACAATTATCAAAAGTGATGTTTGCACCCGTTGGGTAAAAGAGTTTTTCATGGCTGTTTCATTCCCTAAAGTGTGCTAAATGAGCTAACGGAATAGTGTTAGACGTATCTTCTTTAGATAAGGTTTATTGTAACCGAGAAAAATACGACGCTCAGCGTAGCATGCTAAAGTTTCACGATTTGCGCGTGAGGCACGCCTTCTATGTGCAAAACAGCCTCTGGATGCACGTAACCTTTTTCGATGGCTTTCTCAACGCAGTTTTTGCCAACCATGTTAACTATAGTTGAATTCTCAATCATCCCCATAGCCTCTTCTAAACTGACCTTTCCACCATTGTAAAATTCAGCTTTCACGTGAAAAGTGATTTCACCTTCCTTAAGGGTTCTGCCGAGCACGTCGCAGTCGCAGATAGCCAATAATACGTTTCTACCAACTTTTTTAATGTTAACATAAACATCCAAATTTCAACGCGCTCTCATAACTGCTTTATAGACGACTTTGCACCGCACGCGTTACACACTAAAAAGGATAAGCGCTTCTCCTTAACAATCTTTGTGTCTGGACGCCTACAAACCGGGCATATCACGAAAATTTCCATGTATCTCTGCAGTAGTCGTTCAAGGCTGTCCTGTTGAAACTTTCCTTGAAAAATCACACGAGACTCTTGAATAGTGGCGGCTGTGGCAAGCTCCCGCGTTAAAAACTTTAGAATATGCTGCGGATCCCTATCCAAAACCTCAGCGACATCTTTAAAGTTAGATATTATCGTACGCATACCTATTGTAGTTATAGCCAACCGCGGCAAAGTTAAACGTTCGCGCTTCGCCGAAACCTCAGGCGTCTGCGCATATGCGCGCTTAAGTAATTCAGCATAATCGTATTTCATTTTCTCTCAGCAAGAACCATGTATCAACACGTATTTAAAATATTAGTTTTCCAACAGCACACTTGAATTT
Organism: Bathyarchaeia archaeon; assembly: GCA_038848695.1. Classification (GTDB taxonomy): domain Archaea; phylum Thermoproteota; class Bathyarchaeia; order Bathyarchaeales; family Bathycorpusculaceae; genus JAOAIV01. The sequence goes on along the minus strand of JAWCNL010000017.1, from coordinate 429 downwards.
ATGCGATAAACTCCAGCAGCTCTAATAGTCGATAACAACTTTAGCTTACATGAATAACAAAAAAAGAGGAGAGCAGTTAACTGGGCATTGCCGCTCAGCGCTTTCTAAGCATCAGAATTATCAGCAGTCCAATCACGATGATGGCAACAAGCATGGCAATTCCAAAGCCCAAAACGTATGTTTCAGTCATCGACGCCGGCGTAGGCGTAACCTCAGGCGCAACCGGCGCTTCTTCAACGACTATCGCAGTTTCAGCATGCGAACCCCAATACGATTTGGAGCCAGCAAAGCGCGCAACGATTGTGTATTTGCCTGGTACTGGCGGCGTGAAGGTGGCGCTGTAGAAGCCGCTGCCATCCGTAGTGGCTCTGGCAACCTCATAATAGTTGCCGTTCGGATCAAGCACCTCAATAACAACTTCAACGCCCC
>JAWCNL010000016.1:0-39472 GCA_038848695.1 Bathyarchaeia archaeon | reverse complement strand
AACTGGAAAAACTGGTTAAGCAGAGAACCAGGCAACTGGAGCAAGCGCAAAATAAACTTATCAAAGCCGAACGCCTCGCCACAATCGGCGAATTAGCCGCTATGATTGGACATGACATACGCAACCCACTGACAGGTATAATGGGCGCGGCTTATTATTTGAAAACCAAGTATAGCACAGAATTAGGCGCTAACGGCAAAGAAATGCTTGAAACCATTGAAAAAGCCATTCGATACTCAAATAAAATAATAAATGACTTGCTCGAGTACTCGCGAGATTTAAAACTGGAATACGCAGAGATTAACCCAAAAACAATTTTGTGGGATGCTCTCTCTAGGATAGAAGTTCCCGAGAAAATACATGTTAGGGATGACACGAATGCGAGGCTAAAATTCAAGGCGGATAGAGAAAAAATGCGCGATGTTTTCGTCAGAATAATTCAAAATGCCGTTGACGCCATGCCTAATGGCGGAACCTTGTCAATAACCAGCAGGAAAGTAAAAGACAAAATGGAAATCACTTTCAAAGACACAGGCGCAGGCATGTCAAAGGAAACCTTAAGCAAACTCGAAGGGGGAGTTCCACTATTCACTACAAAGGCGAAGGGAATGGGTTTCGGTTTGCCCATTTGCAGACGCATAGTCGAGGCACATGGTGGAAAAATCCACGTTGAAAGCGCAATAAAGAAGGGAACAACCATCACCGTTACAATTCCAGTTGAACCTAAAACGAAGCACGCTACGGAAGAGAACGGGATTATAAAACAGGACGACAGCGCTTTAGTGTTTAGTGGCGTCTAAAACTATGTAGAGAATGTTGTTGCCGCGCAGCAGTACGTTCCCATAATTTGTAAGCGGCTGAGCATCTTTGCTTTCTGTGGCGCCTTCCAAAAGTATGTTCATGTGCCCATCACACTTAATCATCTTTCCCTTATATTCACAACCGTTCTTGAGAACAACTTCAATGTTCCCATGCAACTGTTTAATGAGGACATTTAGCGGTTTCTTGCTTGGTTCCATTACAACACCGTGTTCCAATAGCTGATATATGCATAAGCAAAACCCATCACATATAAAAATTTTATGAAAAATAAACGCAAAGTACCGTGGAGAACCACGGCTTAGCGAAGATAGTTTCTATGCAGCGACGGTTGTGCCAGCGCCGCGGAATAGACCCCTCTATAGGTTTCTGCAATGATTGGCTAATATGCGCCAAATATGAAGGCGCAGATTTATGATAGCCTAACCTGCTTTGACTATTAGGCATTAAACAGCAATGTAAAAGCCTACGACATCAAAGGAAAAATGGGAGGTTATAAGAGTGGTTGCTTCGTTTCTATTGGTTTTATCTTAGACCCTACCTTCTTTTCTTTAAAGTAGTGATAGTACATTTCAAGTTTCAGCCGAAGCGGTACCGATGCGCCAAAAGGTTGACAGCGCCCTGCAGAAATTGCTTTCACTACCGAGTCAACATCAAGCTGTGCGTTAACGATGGTGTAGGCGTAGCCGATTGCCGGCGCATAGTGTGCATCAGTCCCAGCGACGCGTGGAAGCTTTAGTTGCGTGGCGATTTCTTCAGCTTTCTGCACGCTACGCTTGAACGGTGCTGCAGAGGCATTAATGGTTTCGACGGCATCAAACATGGCTGAAACATGTTTGCCTAAGCTGCCTTTAAAAAGCGCAAAGGGGTGGCATGCAATCGCTAAGCCGCCTGCGCTGTGGATTCGGTCAACTGTTTCTTCTGCGCTTAAGCCTTTTGGCACGTTTTCCTGCACGTTAAGGGCGACTATGTGGCCGTTGCGGCTTGAAACCTCCATTCCTGGAATGATGAGCAGGTCTGTTTCTTTGGCTAGTTTCAATGCGCCTTCGACAGTGTTGTGGTCTGTTACGGCTACTGCGGTTAATCCGCGTTTCTTAGCGTAAAAAACAAGATCCTTGGCCGTAATTAATGAGTCGTGGGAGTAAATTGTGTGGACATGTAAGTCTGCTTTAACTTGCATTGCCTGTTAATCACTGATCCCCTTTTTAGATTGGCTTAGCCTGTTTCTCGCGGATCTTTGCCAGCATCTCGTCAAGTTTCTTCTCGTCTGCATCTATTTTTCTGAAGAGCGGTGTTGCCTTAGCTATTTTATGTCCAGCAGCCAGCGGCTTTAATGCTTCTTCCCACATGCTCTTGTGAACGCTTCCAGCAAGGCTCAGTGTTTGCCAGAGCTGCTCGACTGTCGATGGCATGAATGGCGCTGAAACCACCGCGATGGCCTTTACGATTTGTGCGGCTACATAAAGGATACCTGCTGCCTTCTCCTTGTCTGTTTTGATTAGGTTCCACGGCTCCTTCTCGTTTAAGTACTGGTTTCCGATGCGCCCTATGCTTATCAGCGTGTTTGCAGCAGATTGCAGTTTGGCCTCTTCGAACTCTCGAGCGGCTTCTTCCACTTTCTCTTTAACTGTCTGCATAACTGCTTCGTCGTCAGGCGTCAGTTTCTGCGGTGGGGGAATTTCACTGTTAAATCGAGCGTTTATGAAGCTTAAAGTTCTGTGAATGAAGTTGCCGAATGTGTCGTTCAAATCAGCATTTATTTTTTCAAGGAAGAAATCCCATGAAAAGTTGGTATCCTTAGTTTCTGGACGCGTCGCCATCAGGAAGAAGCGCCAGTAATCTGCGGGAAACAGCTCTAACGCCTCGTCTATCCATATGCCGATCCGCTGGCTTTTGGATGCTTTTTCGCCTTTGAACTGGAGGAACTCGGTGGCTGACACATTCCATGGAAGATTATAGTCTTCTCCTGTAGCCAGCAGCAGCGCTGGAAGAATTATGGTGTGGAAGGGTATGTTGTCTTTTCCAACGAAGTACAATGTCTTAGCCGACTTGTCAAACCAGAATTCACGCCACTTTTCAGGTTCACCAATGCGCCTGCAATGCTCAATCGTTGCGGACACGTAACCTAAGACGGCTTCAACCCACACGTAAATGGTTTTGCCTTCTGCTCCTGGGAAAGGCGCTGGGATTCCCCACTCCACATCTCGCGTGACAGCCCGAGGCTTCAAGCCTTCCTTTATCCAGTTTAAGCTAAAGTTTTTGGCGTTTGCCGGAAGCTGCTGATTATTCTTGATGTACGTGGTAAGGGGCTCTGCGAACTTTGAGAGGTCAATGTACCAGTGTCGAGTTGTCTTAACCGTGGGTGCGTTGCCGCAGATGACGCAGCGCGGCTCTATTAGGAAAGTGGTTTCCAGAAGTCTGCCGCACATGTCGCATTGGTCGCCGCGGGCTCGCTCATAACCGCAGTATGGGCATTTGCCCTCCACGAACCTGTCGGGCAAAAAGCGCTGGTCATGCTCACAGTAAAGCATCTGCGTTTCCTGGCTAAAGATATAGCCATTCCGATAGATTTTCATCAGCGTTTCCTGCACGAATTCTTTGTGCACGGGGCTTTCGGTGCGCGTATAATTATCAAAGGAAATACCCCAACGCTGGAATAGCTCGGCTACACGCGCGTGGTTTCTGTCAGTCAAAGCTTTCGGCGTTATTCCTTGCCTGAGCGCTTCGACTTCGATGGGCGTGCCATGCTCATCTGAGCCGCTTACTAATAGCACTTCGTCCCCGCGCAGTCGATAATAACGTGCGGCTACGTCTGCGGATAAAATTGAGCCGACAAGATTGCCCAGATGGGGGATTACGTTAATGTAAGGCCAAGCGGATGTTACTAGAACTTTTCCTAATTTAACGGCACTCTCCAAGTGATTGCGTCTATCGTGCAATGAAATGTAACAACTATTACTTAATTATGACGCTGGGGACCATCTAAAAAGTTTCAAGTTACTTTTACCACGATGGTCTGTGAGAGATAATTGAAAGCCCGCTGCCGACTTTTCGGATAAAGCACCCAGCCTAAAATGCAGTCCAATGGAAGCAGGAAAGCTTTGCCCACGCTTTCCAACGCGGCATTGCCAAACCCTATTGCGCCGCCATCCAGACGAGCAACCTTTATTTGCATAAGCATTTTTCCCAGCGATTGCCCATAAATGCTCTCCATAAGCATCCAATACAGGAAGTATAAGACGCTGCCTGCGTTAAAGAAGGGAATCCAGTTAGGCCAGCCCGGCAGCGAAAAGCCAGCAAACAGATTGAACAGGTTTAGTATGCCTATTGCTACGCCTATGATTATGATGTCTATTAGCCAGGCAACGAACCACTCGCCCCAAAATGCCAACTTCAACCTAGGCGCAATAGTCTGCACAGTTGCTGCAACCGCGGCTGCCGGAGTTCCAGCTACTACAACAGCCCCGCAAGCTGGACAATACTTTGCTCCTTCAGGAAGGGCCTTTCCACATTTGATACAATAAGGCATTTTGAGACTCCACACGATTAAAATCGTGGGATTCTTCCCTCGTTGGGGAAGTTTTGGGCGGTCTCAGAACAGCCCCGTCCCTCAACCAATGGTCGAGAAACCTCTCAATCATGTTTCGGCAGGCATTAATATCCGCATTCAAGTTGTGCCCATTAGGGCAAACGATTAGGTCTTGGCGCGGTCTCTTTGCTAATTCTCCACATTTACTGCATGCCTTACTTGTGTATTCCTCGTTTGCTTGGACAACTGTTACACCTTCTTCTAGAGCCTTGTATTCAATAAATTTTGTTAGGCGATAGTATGGCATTGAATGCACTATTCGCCTAAACCGTTTCCCCTTAGCCTTCTTTCGCATTGAACTTCCATTTGGGCTTCCAAGCAGAATGACAGCGTTAAGCTCCTTTGCCCTGTTAACGATAGCTCTTGAAATGTTGTGGAGGATGGCATTGACTCGGCGATGTTCTCTTCTGCCAATTTTCTTGATTGTTTTCAAGGCTTTCTTGTTACCTAAACGTTTTCGCAGCCATGCATAATGCCTGCGTATCCCTCTAACTTCTGTACCGTAGAATTTAGGGTTCTGCATTTCGCCATCCGCATACTCCACAGAAGTAGCGATATGACGCTCCCCAAAATCCACAGCTAAAACAGAAGCAGAAGGAACGTTCAACTCAATATTCTGTTGAACAGTGATATGCAAGAACCACTCATGTCCTCGCCTAATAAGTTTAGTTTCTCGAACACTCTCCCTCAGCCAAGGTTCTTGCACATAAGGAAATTGAATCGGACACCAGACGCCCCGCCATAAACAGGAACCCTCGCCCACCACTTAGAAAGCTTCAAACCTAACTCTTTAACTTTAAAACAATCTCTTCGGATAATAAGTGGAAACTCGCCAATTCCATTCCATTTTTTCTGTTTCCTTTGAGCTTGCTGTTTCGTTGCAGAATACAATGGAACATCTTCACCCTTCAAGGCTTTCTGAAAATTCCAATACTCTCGACTAATTTTCTCCTCCTTTATCCTTGTCAAACTGAAGAGTTTAGCCTTCACGGTTTTCTGCAAAATCATTTTTTGCTCTGCGCCTCAATGTACTTTTGAATAGGCTCAGCCGACACGTTCGCCGCTGTAGAAACAAAATAGCTCCTTGTCCACAATGAAGGAAGTTTTAACAATTCGGGAAATTCTTGGCGGAGAACTCGTGAGCTTTTACCCTTAAACTGTTTAACTATTTTGTGGGCTGGAATCATAGGATTAGTAGAAACAAAAAGGTGAACATGGTCTGGGTTGACAACTAAAGACAAAACAGCTATGCCTATCTCTTCAGCCGTTTCTTTAATAACTTGTTCAAGCCGTTCTTTGATTTTCCCAACAAGAACAGGTTTCCTTCGTTTCGGCGTCCAAACAAGATGATAGTTGATTAGGAAAACTTTGGTTCTGTCGTGTTGATAGCCCATAACTAAGCAACTCTGCGTTGATAGACATAAACTTATCTACGCATTCATCCCATGAATAAATTCATGGGCTTTCTGCTACATCTTTTGTAATGGCTCATAACCCAGCATTAAGCGTGTTAAAGGTATATTTCCTTTTTCACTATGCATTTGAGCAAGTGCTTCGCTAACACGAAGCATAACCATTAATTGCCAAAGCTGCCTTGGCGCTTTTTTCTTCAAGCCAGCGCCGTAATAATGTAGTGATTACGTCCAATGTCTCTTATGCTTTCGATTTTGAAGCCTGCCGCTTCTATGAGGCGGGCAGCCTGCTCCTCGCTGAACCTTATCTGCACTGGCGGGCCAAACATAGTGTGCTTCTTCTTCCAGTCAACATTAACAAGCTTGCCGCCTTTCTTAAGCATCTGCTTAGCGTTGCGTAAAACCTTCGCTGGATCCTTAAAATCATGAAGCGCCATGCTGTAGAAAACAATATCCGCGCATTCACTGCAGAAAACAGTGTCCTCAGCCGCGCCAACCACCGCGCAAATGTTCTTTAAGCCTTCTTCGGCGGCTTTACGTTTTAAGCGTTCAATAGCCGCTGCATCCACATCTACAGCGTAAATCTTGCCTGTTTCACCCACAATTCTGGCGGCTGGCAACGTAAAGAAGCCATCACCGCAGCCTATATCCATGAACACCATACCTGCCCTTAAGCCTATACGCTCCAAGTTCAGCGTAGGATGATGCCACTTTCGCGGTCCGCCTTCACCGCAATGCATAGGATCACTCATGCAGTTTACCATCTTAATGTATTATTCTTCTTCATGGTGCTTCATAACCTTAGGCATCTTCCACTGCATCTTTGACATTGCTTCCTTCATCATATCCATCAGCGCTTCGTTAACTTCAAGCTCTATCGTCACTTTTACGCGGCCTTTCTTTTCCTCAGACACCAAATCACCTCCTTTCCCTTTTCAGTTTATTAAGCAATAAATCATCAAGCGCGCGTGCTGCTTGCTTAGGAGTCAATTCTAAATTGATTTCCATTTTGTAGTGAAATTTGCCGAGTCGGCGCGTTTTTGCATGAAAACTCGAAAGCCGCCCTTCACTTTCCAATTCTTTAAGCTGCCGAGTCAAATAGTATGAGATTACACGCGGCGCCAGTGGCTCAAAAAGGAAAGCGCCTTTCATCAGTATACTAAAAAATCTCTGCCGCACCCGAGTTGACATCCATCTCTCCTCCTTCAAGCTTAATCTAAAACAAATTAGCGATTACACCTTGTTTAATAGTGCGCAAATCGATTTTAAGTTTATGTATATGCACAGGGCAGTAGGGCAAGGTGAGTCGCATTGAGCATAGAGCAACTAAATGAGCAAATCCGAAATTGCCGAAGATGCTCCCTCTGGCAAGGTGCAACACAAGCGGTTCCTGGCGAAGGCCCGATCGACGCTAAAGTGATGCTGGTAGGACAGAATCCGGGCGCAGAGGAGGACAAGATAGGCAGACCGTTTGTTGGAAGGGCAGGAAAGTTCTTGACTAAAACGTTAGCGGAGAATGGCATAAACCGCGCTGAACTATTCATAACCAACATTGTTAAGCACATAACACCTAGAAACCGTAAACCATCTCCTAATGAAATCGCAGCATGCACACCCTATTTACTTGCGCAAATAGCCATAATCAAACCGAAAATAATTGTGCTTTTAGGCGCGACGGCAAAGGAAACACCACGCATAGAGGGCATAGAGTACGTGGAAATAATTCACCCGTCGGCAGCCATGCGCTTCAAGAATATGCAAGAGAAGTTCAAGAAGCAAATCACCGAGTTAGCATTGCATCTGCAACGGTTAGCTTAACAATCCGACTTGCGATTATGCTTACATGCGCGCTCCGGCTGGGCTTGCTTTAACATAAAGCTTTAATCTTAATCGTGAATTCATAAGATACTTATTAATTAAATCCATATTAGCCATCAGAATTCAGAGTTGAAATTAAGAAACACTTAACTGTTAAAAGCGCTTAAATAGAAAAAGACAGAGAGGAGAAATTTGCCGTCTATCGGGCTGTTCCGAAAACCAAAAAAGGAAGGCGAAGAAAAAACAGACTCGCCTCCTTCTCCAGAAAATAAGGAGAACACTAACAAAACTTACCTGAAAGCTTTGCCTCTCCGAGAATTATCTGATGTGGAAACCATTAAAAACGAGGTAAAAAGCGGGAACGTCCTTATTCTCCGGATTACGCCTCTTGCAAGCAAAAGCATTGAAGATGTGAAGCGCGCCGTAAATGAGCTCTACGAATTCGCTGAATCCATAGGTGGAGACATCGCGCGTCTAGGCGAGGAAAGAATCGTTCTCTGCCCGCAGAATATAAAAATCTGGAGAGAAAAACAGCCGGTTTCAAAGGAAACTGTGCCTACAGCAGCCTGAAAGTTTCCATGACTGCTGGAGCAATTGTGGGTATGCCCACCTTGCTACTGAGATAGTTAGCTAAACTCATGATTTTCTGTTTTTCTCCGTGGCACACAAAAATTTTCTCAGGCTTAGGTTTAAGATGCGTTAAATAGTTAACTAATTGCCGCCTGTCAGAGTGCCCTGAAAAGCCCTCTATGGACTCTACGCGCATTTTAACCTGAACAACAGCCATTTTGCCCTCATTATCTATCATGGTAACCTCATTTACGCCCTTCTGCACGCGCCTGCCCAAGGTTCCTTCAATCTGATAGCTCACAAAGATTATGGTGTTCCGTTCGTCTCCAGCCCAATTTTTGAAGTACTCTATTACCGGGCCTCCTTCAAGCATGCCGGAAGTCGCGAGCACAATGCATGGTTCACCCTCGATTATGTTCTGCCTAACACTGGGATGCTCCACAATAGTGAAGTAATCCGACTGAAACGGGTTAACTTCTTCGTGAAGGATGCTGTGGCGAACTTCCCTGCCCAGATATTCCGGATAAGCGGTGTGAATCGCCGTAGCTTCGGAAATCATACCCTCAATGAACACGGGCGCCTCCTTCATTAAGCCACGCTTCATGTAGCCATCAAGAATAAGCATTATTTCCTGCGCTCTGCCCACCGCCGGCACAGGAATAAGCACTTTGCCTTTGCGCTCTAGCGTTTCATTTATAACGCGCGTTAATTTTTCTTCAGCTTCTACTCTGGAAGGCATGAAATCTTCATGCCCGCCGTAAGTGCTTTCGGTTATCACGGTTTCTATACGCGGGAATTCCGCGGCCGCTGCTTCCAGCAGCATAGTCCTTGCAAACTTGTAGTCGCTAGTGTAGACTATGTTGTGCAGGCCTTCGCCGATGTGCAGGTGCGCCATGGCAGCGCCGAGGATATGCCCAGAATTGTGCAACGTTAAACGAATATCAGGCGCTATATCCGTGACGACGCCGAATTTAAGAGGAATCGTATGCAAAACGCATTCTCGGACATCTTTTTGATCGTAATACGGTGTTATCCCCTGTTTGCTTGCCACATCCAAGTAGTCAAGCTGCAGCATCGTCATCAAGTTTGAAGTCGGCGCTGAACAGTAAACGGGCCCATCATAACCGTACTTGTAGAGAAATGGGACCAAACCGCAGTGGTCGAGATGCGCATGAGTTATGACGACGGCGTCGAGTTGGTCGATTTGGAATTCAGGCGAATCAAAACGTGGAAACGCCTCAAAGGGTCTCTGCGAGCCTGGGTTGATGCCGCAGTCCAGCAGGACACTGCTTTCTCGGGTTTTGATGAGGAATGCGGAGCGGCCTACTTCTTGCGCGCCGCCGAGTACTGTCAACCTCACGTCGCCGACTTCGTAAGCTTTCGGTCGGAAAATTCTTTCGCCAACATTGCGAAGTATCCGCTCGCGTTCTTTGCTTTCTGAATGGAGATAATGGCGCATGTGCGTAACAATCTTGGACTTTATCGGCGGGCTCCGCAAGACATGAGGGCGCCACTTTGTTTTCTTTATAATTTCTTGAAGAACGGCGCCATTTCTGCCTATAACTAGACCGGGCTTTTTTGTTTCTATTATTATCTCGCCAAGGCTTGGGTCAAAATTTATGTCGGTAATCTCTGCTTCAGGCGCAATTAGTTCCCGCGCTATCTTCTCAGCTTCAGCTTCAGGAAGCCTAACTGAAGGATCTGGGCGGACAACTATTCTTTTTCGAATCACACTGACGATTTCCGCCACTATGTTGCTCTGGTCAACTAAAACTTCGGGTCGTTTAGTGTAAACTGCAAGTGCTGGTCCTTCATACTCTATTCTGGTAACTTCTGCTTCTCTTGGAACATGCTCAAGTATATAGTGGCTTATTTCTATCTTTTCTTTATCAGAGTTTCTTGCCACGATTCTTTACTTCCTCAATTTGACAGAAGCTTGCGCTTCTCTTCGTCTGTTAATTCGTGGTAACCGTTCTTGTCGATAACCGTGACATTATAGCTGTTGCCGCTTGCGACATCGCGTTTCATGGCAGCGTTAACGGCTTTAACAACGATTGGCAAAAGCTCATTAACCGACATGCCCTCTCGATAGCCATCTTCTAGCACGCCGTAGGCTATGGGTGAACCTGAACCAGTTGAAACCATTTTTTCCTCTGTCAAGCTGCCAAATGGGTCTAAATTGAACACATGGGGCCCCGTGTCATCTATGCCGCCGATTAAGACTTGCGTCGCCAGAGGCACATACCTTGCGGAAAACAGCAGATTAGCTGTAAGTCTTGCGGCGGCGCTAACGGGCATGGGTCTATTCATGTTGATTTTGTAAAGTTGCGCATTAGCGATAAGTATGTCGACAACTCGCTGCGCGTCGGCAACGGTGCCCGCTATGGTCATGCCTAAGTGGTCGTCTATTTTGTAGACTTTCTTTCCAAATTTATGCGCAACATAAAAGCCCATTGTTACACGCGTGTCCGAAGCTAAGATGACGCCGTCTTTGCAGACAACTCCAAGGGTGGTTGTTCCTTTCAGGACTAATTGGCTAGCTGCGTTGTTCTGTGCCATTGCTTTTTTGTTCCCCTTAAAACCTAATTATTTATGACTTCTACTGCTAGGAAGTAGACACATGTAATCTTTCTGTGATGTTTATTAATCTTGCGCTCGCTGAATAAGTCTCTTCCATAGAACACTTCATTCTTTTTGCCTAAACGTTTAGTAAAGCTTAGCCCACTCATCCACTATCCGGCTCATCTCAGTAAACTTGTATTTCCTGAGCCATTCACGGAAATCATCATTCACGGCGTATCTGCAGATTTGCTTGGCGTTTTCTGCATCATACACGAGCATAAGTACACCCATCAAGTTGTGTCTACTTAAATAAGCCACAGTCTTTAGCAGTGCATCTGCTTTTTCATCGTTTAGCATTTCTGCGCTGACTTCTACAACAACAGGCTTTTTCAAGATTTTGACAAAATCCCTTGCCAGCAAGTCCACCCAATAATTCGTAAGGTAATCCCGCGATGACAGGGGGACATGAAAGTAATCCACTAGTTCCGCTATGCGTTCAAAGTCTATGCCGAATCGCTCTTTCGCAAGCACCGGATCAGGAAACATCTCCACAGCGAAAGTGCCCTTTACTAAACGCTTTGCCTCTTTAAGGAAACCAGTTATCTCCTGTGCACGCCATTCTGTCCAGTTCAGCCCGCTTTTCCGCCACACTTCAACGCATCGCGGGCAAACGCAAAACTCTTCTTCAGGAAAGTGATAAAGATTCAGCGTTACTCCTTCAATGTTCTCTCTGCCAAGTTCTTCAATATAACTCAAAACTTTTTCGCGGTACTCAGGATTTGTGGGACAAACAAAATCAAAAGGCACATTAATTTTCCTATTTCTACGCAAAGCTGGTCCATTGCTTGAAACTGCAACTATGCTTGGGTTTTTTCTAATAGCCTCAGCGTCGCAGAAGCACGTGACATCATTCTGCATTTCTTTCGCGGCGGGAAAAACTGAACCATCAGCACGTTTTGAATAGTAAACATGCATGTCAAAGCCTTCAACTTTTTCCGGAGTATACGTCACAAGTCCTATTTTCATGGTTGTCTCCTCTTTAGCGCGCAACAGATATATTCAGGCGACTTATTTAATTGTTGACTCAATATGGGTAAACACAATCCAATCGCCATCGGTTATGCCAAGTGCTCGCCATGCGCCGCTCTCATCTGCATCGGTGTTTGCCCATCAGGCGTTTTAGAAAAGGGTATAGATGGCAAGCCGCAAATGATTGAGGAGTCATCCTGCACGCGATGCGGCGTCTGCGCAAGCCTGTGCCCCACACAAGCAATTACAATAGATCAAGGCAGTAGAAACAAATGATAAAGGTGGCTGAATTTACGAGGCAAATAAAGCTTTTAGGCAATTGCGGAAAACTCGTTTTAAAGAATAATGTATTAGCCATATTATCCGACAATGAACTAACCACGGTTAGTTCAGCCATATATAACGGCGGCTTCAAAAAAGTTAAAGCCATACTAAACGTGCAGGCAACAGATGACTACAGTGACAAGCAGCTGCACGCTGACCCGCAGAAGTTCATTTTGGAATCTGCAAGAAAACTTGGGCTTCAAGATGACTTCGTTGGGATGGTAACTGCCGCGGCAGTTGACAAGTTTGCTTTAGCTTCAAAAAGTGATGGCGCGCTGGCGGTCAGCGTAGTTGCCACGGCAGTAGACGCTAAGGGCGAAACTTGCTCTCATGCTGAAACTGCTGGGGAACCCATAGAAGTCGAGGAAATAACGGGAACAATAAATATCATGGTGGCCATAGATGGCAACCCAACTGAAAGCTGCCTCGTCAGCACTGTAATCACTGCAACCGAGGCGAAATCAGCGGCTATGTGGGAATTGGGTATCAGAAGCCGATACTCGGGTGATTTAGCTACAGGAACCATAACGGACGCAATAATTGTGGCGAAAACAGGCTTCGGCGCACCAATAATTTATGGGGGCCCTGCATCAAAGCTTGGCCAGCTTGTTGGCTACTGCACACGTCGCGCCGTGAGAGAAGCTTTGATGAAAGCCAATAAATACTGTAATAAAAAATAGTTAAAGCTCTTGTTGCGTGGAAAACTGAAAGCCTTAAATAATTTGCAAGTTATTCCGTCTACAAAAATCGTTTAGGTAATGGTGTGAGAATCAGTTGAAGTTTGCAACCTTTCTTTATCAACCGGAACCTGCTGAAGGTTTCGACATGAACTTTTACCGCATTAAACCTGAATCAGGCACCGTAGGCAAGCCGAACCCTCAGATGTACACTAACATTGCAGTTTTCGGTGACAACGCATTAGCAGCGCAGCATCCCGAATGGATTTCCGTAAGTGCAGATGGCCCAGCGTTCCGCTCAAATAAGAAGTTTAATCTGCGCTGGGATGTCCTATGCATGACCAATCCTGAAGTTCGCGAGTACAACCTAAAACTAATCGAAGAATGCGCGAGGAAAACGCCTGGAATAAGCATCAGCAGCCAACACTTTGCGGAGCACGCTTTCTGCACTTGTCCAAGGTGTGTGGAGCTCTGGCGGAAAAGCGGACTAAACTGGGTAGAGTGGCGCGCTAAAACCGTAGTTGAGTTTTTGGCGGAAGTTCGCGAGCGCGTAGTTGGCAAGCCCTTGTTCGTGAATTGTTTGCCGGATCCTGTTTTGGGTAAAGTGCGATTTGGCTATGACTTTGACGCGATGGCAGAATATGCAGACTACTTTGTTGTTCCAATGTTCTCGAAAGCCTATCCGACGCCTTGGTATTGGGAAACCATCGCCAGAGCTTTTAAGAGTATTCTGAAGAAGCCCATGTTCGTTAACTTTTACGTGCGCGGTCCAGGCGAAACATGGGAAACCGTGGCGCCGCACAGGCAAATTATGACCGTGGCAACTCGCGCAGCGAGAACAGGCATTGATGGCATAATCTTCTTGGCTGAGAAGGCGCAGTGGATAAGAGAGTTTCAGAAGAAAGTTGTCGAGGACAAGGAATGGCGTAAAGAGCTTGAAGGCTACGGCGGCGACGAAGTGCTAGAGCTCTTTAGCCGATGGGAAAAACTTTTCTAAACATCCATTTCCTTTAGTCCAACTTTTTCGTAAAATAACATCTCGAAAACTTGATCCGGTATTTAACAGAGTACATTCAAGGACGACATTAAGCCTTTTTAGCCAAGGCCCAGCTTCAACTTCATGTATCCCAAGAGATTCACTAGCACAGTCATAGCCGTTGAGGGCCTGAATATTCGTCTCTTGTCGAGGAAGTAGGCTGGCCGCAGATAGAAGTGATGAAAAGCTTGTAAGCGCAGCTTCCTAAGCTCTTTCATGCTTAACCAAGGCGTTTCAAAAATCGGTGTTGCCGTATCATACTTGTCGAAGTCTGTTACTCTCAGCCAACCTTTCTCTTTAACCAAATCGTATAGAGGCGTTCCAGGAAAAGGCGTGGCTATGTTGTAGAAGCCTAGAACGTCTGGGCTTATTTTCTCCACGAATTTTATAGTTTCCCACGCTGATTTCTTGGTTTCCCCGGGGAAGCCCAAAATCACGTTGGGCACAGGTTTCAATCCCAGCTCCCGCACCCATCCTAAAACTTTGATTGTCTGCTCTGTGGAAATGCCCTTTTTCATGGCGTCCAGAACACGCTGCGAGCCTGATTCAACGCCAAACCATACGGAGATGCAGCCTGCTTCCTTCATTTTTGCGAGCAGCTCTTTCGTGATCATGTCAACGCGTGTTCCGCAGTTCCATTGAATCTTTAGTTTTCGGTTTATGATTTCTCGGCATAGCGCTTCTGTTCGGGCTTGGTCAACGGTGAATGCGTCATCACAGAATGTGAACTTGCTTACGCCGTAAGTTTTGTTAAGAAACTCTAGCTCATCAACAATATTTTTGGGACTGCGCATTCGAAACTTGCGGCCATGCATGCGGACAGTGGCGCAGAATTCGCACCAGAAAGTGCAACCGCGGCTTGCCGCCAAATAGAGAACATCCTCATACTCGCGCAGGCGCTCCATTGGCCAGAGGTGCCTTGCAGGAAAAGGCAGCGAGTCCAAATCCTCTATGTAGGGTCTATCGGGGTTTCGCATTATTTGCCCGTTTTTTCGGTAAGTTATGCCCAGCAAGTCATGGAAGCTCTTGCCGGCTTCTACCCGCTGAACCAGCTCCAGCAGGGTGATCTCGCCTTCTCTTCTCACGATGACGTCCAGTTCGGGGCATTCCTGCAGCGCCTTGTCATCCCAGAAGGTAACATGTGGGCCACCCATGATTGTTAGGCAGTTGGGATTAACTTCCTTGGCTATCTTTGCCAGATTCAGCCCAGACTTGTATGTAAGCGTGGTTGCCGTGATGCCTACTATGTCGGGCTTGCGCTTCTCGATTTCACTTTTGAAACCCTCAGTTGAAAGTTTAAGAACTTGACAATCAACTACATCCACTTCATAGTGATTTTTTTCCAAAACGGCTGCCAAATAGCCTAAACCTAGAAGGGCGAAGGGTAAATGTCCAGTGGATCCGCTTGGTGCAGGCGGATTTACTAGGGTTACATGCGGTTTCATCTTTTCTTCACTGCGCAGATTCTTGCCAGAATACAAAGTGTTTGAGTCTTAAATGTTTCGCGTATATTTTCCAGGTATGTCGCGGTAGAAAAGGGTTGCTAAGAAAAGCGCTTGCAAAAAAACATTTAACAAAAGATAGGAATAAACGCAAGTTTTATTTGTGTTGCCTTGCAGCCCATTAAAATTTCGCCTTTATGGATTTCCATTCGCTCGATTGCTGGTAACAGAAGCTTTAATAGTCGTCTTCTGCTCTAACCATTTTCAAGCTTGGGTGTGGTTTAGTGAAGCTTGTCGTTCACTGGAGCGGCGGTAAAGAGTGCTGCTTGGCGCTTCATAAGATGATCAAGCAGGGTCATGAAGTGGCCTATTTGCTCTCGTACATTTATCAAGAGCCATACGTTTTTCACAGCGTTCCCTTGATGGAGTTACAGTCTAAAACCTTAGGCATTCCACACTTGAAGGTTAAAATTAAGCGTCCCTACGAGGATATTCTCGCGACGCTTGCACGGCTTAACAAGGAGGAAGGCGTAGAAGGCTTTGTCACCGGCGACATTGTAGGCGCCGGCTGCGCGCAGGTCCATCAGACCTATTATGATGCTATGTGCGAGCAGTTGGGCATGAAGCTAATTATGCCTAACGAGAATCCATCCAGAAACACTTACGACGTGTTGACTGAGGAAATTGCCGCGGGAATAAGACCATTAATGAACTGCATCAATTTGGACCACTTTGGCGAAGAATGGTTGGGCCGTGTACTTGATGAGTCTGCTATTAAGGAGTTGAAGGCGCTGGCGGACAAGCAAGGAATAGATGTTTGCAGTGAAGATGGCAGAGGCTTCCACACTATGGTGCTGGATGCACCGCTTTTTAGGGAACGCATAGAAATCGGCAAGTTCAAGAAGAAGAAATTTAAGGAGAAGGCGAAGCACTGGAAAAGAAACTGGCTCTACATGGACATTAAAGAGACATTTCTAAAGCCTAAGAAGTAGCGCAGTTGCCCCTTTCACCAAGTTTCTCGTAGTAGATACGACTGTGGCTAAATGAATAGACAGGTTTGCTGGGGCTTTGGAAACCAAATTAAAGGAGAATAGAAGAATTGCAATCTGCTGTTGCTGCAGTTGAATTTAATTCCAAAGCCCTTTCAGCTTTTTTCTCTGCAGTAGCACGGTTGTTGTGCTTTTTATGTTCTCCTTGATATGTGGATGAACCATCCATCTATATAAACCTTGAGCAAATAAACTCATTATTTTTATAATGGATAAATTGTTGAGCCGAGTTTAGTATACAGCAGGCACGTATATACTGGATGGGAGATTTCTTCACAAGCAGATCAAGTAATTTCAGAATAGATAATTTTTCCGCCTACAATAGTCATCTGCACGTCGATGTTTGCGATTGCGGTTGGATGCACCCTTCTTGGGTCATGCGAGAGAACGGTGAGGTCTGCTAATTTGCCTGTTTCAATTGAGCCCTTAAGGGTTTCCTCTCCTGCCGCGTATGCCGCGTCAACAGTATACATGCGCAGAGCTTCCTCAACCGTTAAATTCTCTTCAGGAAACACTTCTCGTAACACGGCGGCTTGAATGCCCATCAAAGGATTCAATGGTTCCATGGGGCAATCTGAGCCGCCAATAACGCGTATGCCATTTTCAAGCAGCGTCTTAAGCGGATAAAGCCACCTCCCACGTTCAACACCCAAATTCTCAAGAGCAGACCACGTTGAAAATTCAGAAGCGATAACAAGTGGCTGCACAGAAACGACGACATCCAGCTTTTTCATGCGGCCAATTAACTCCTTATTAAGCACTGCAGCATGCTCAATGCGGATTCGCCCAAGTTTCCTCAAAGGTTCCGCGGATATTTGTTCGATGGCAGTTAAAGCCGCGTCTACAGCCCTGTCGCCCATGGCATGCAGGACCGGTTGAAGATTCATTTTGAGAATTCTGGAAGCCACAGTTACTATTTCGTCTCTTGTACAGAGCATGTCCCCGCTTGTTCCGGAGCCATTATTGTAGGGTTGAAACAGCGCCGCTGTTTTTGATGCTAAATAGCCATCTACAGTAATCAGTACGCCGCCAATTCTTAACGATAAGTCATCGTTCACTTTGAAATCTGCTACGCGATCTATGAAAGCCGCAGGAATTATCATGTAAACTCGCATTGGCAGCTTATTTTGCGCGAGAAGCCGCTGCATGACTGCAAGCTCTACGGCGGATAAAACTATCCAATGTACGCTGGTAATGCCTGCTCTCACTATTTCCCTGCACGCTAGCGCCGCCGCTTCTGCAAGCTCTTCTTCAGTGGGTTCTGGAATCGCCTTCCATATGAGGTTCATGGCGGTTCCTTGTAGAATACCTGTAAGCTCGCCTGTGACAGTGTCTTTGTCGATAATGCCGTCCTCAGGTGTGGTTGTCTGCTTTGTTATGCCCGCTAATTCCAGCGCTTTACTGTTTACAACACACATTTGCCCTAGTCTGTGGTAGAAGATTACTGGGTTCTCTGGAGACACTGCATCAAGGTCGAAGCGCGTGGGAAGGCGCTGCTCCGCAAAACGCGTTTGATCCCAGCCTTTGCCTATTATCCATCTCCCCTTAGGCGTGCTCTCTACACGCCTTTTTAGGGTAAGCTGCAATTCCTCGATAGATGCTATTGCAGCCAAGTTCAGCCAGCCCAAGAGTCTTCCGAAGTCTGCAACGTGGATGTGCGCGTCTATGAAGCCGGGAACAATCGTTTTCCCCTTCAGACGAATGACCTTTGTGTTTTCTCCAATAAGTGGGCTGATCGCATCGTTCGTGCCTACTTTGAGGATTCTGCCGTCTTTAATGGCAACGGCTTCTGCGTAAGGCTGAGAAGCATTCATAGTCAGAATGTTTCCGTCCATTAGAGCCAAATCCGCAGACATTACCGTTTATCCTCTTGCATTGTTCATACTTCACTAGCCACGTTAAGAGCAGTCATTTTTTGGGCCTTCGAGTGTAAGCGTATACGATTAAGACTGCTACAGCCAATATCACAATGATGACAACAATGTAGATGGGCTCTAAAAGCAGCATGCCCTTAGAAAATTCTGTTACCTCTATGAAAACAGGTTCGCTATAGGCAGAAGAGTAATAGCTCTTGTCCGACTGCCACTGAGCAACAACACTCCAACGGCCTGCCATATCAGGAACCCAAGTAAAGGTAAACACGCCCTTTTCAGATGTGACCACATCCAGCGCTGTTACAGCACCATCTGGCTTAACCAAGGAAACCTTCACAGCAGCGTTAGGACAAGCAGGGAAAAGCTGACCTCTGCAAGCCACTGACTCGCCTGCAGTAACCTGCGTTTTAGAGGCTTCAATAGTGATGGCGGCGTTTAGAGCCGGCTGATTCGCTAGGCAATAAACATTCCAGTCGTTGCTTCCCACGTACACTCTTCCCTCGTATATGGTTGGCGAGCACCAACTGTTTGATTCGGTGTTGAAGACGCTAATTTTCTCGCCGTTTGTGGCGTTCAATACGTAGACTGAACGCTGATCCGTCACCACGTACAGTTTTCCATCAGCGTAACTTGGAGAAACGTAAAGCTCCTCGCCCAAGTAAGTGCTCCAGACGGCGCCTCCGGTTTTAGCGTCAATGCATACTATTGAGAAATGGTCAACTATGAAGAGCTTGCCAGCATTATAAACGGGCGTGCATATTATGAATTCGCCTGCTGTGGCCGTTCGATACGTCCATTCAACATTGCCGGTTTCAACGTTTATTCCGTAGTAATTTTTCACGTTGGAAGAGGCGAAGACCATGCCAGCCGCGACTGTTGGAGAAGCATGCATATCCGTGCCCCCCGTAAGTATCGTCTCGTATGGAAGCTCTCTTTTCCAGATAAAACTTCCATCCGCCGCGTTCAACTTATAAAGAGCGCCTACGCTGGGCTCCTCTGCGACAACATAGACGGCACCGTCGACAACAGCCGGCGAAGACGTAATGTAACCCTTCGTCTCGTATGTCCAGAGAACCCGGCCGTCTTCAGCGTCTAAGCAATAAACCTTCTTGTCCAATGAGCCCACGTACACTCGGCCATTAACCACGGTGGGCGATGACCTTAACGCCGGTGCAGCGCCGAAGTTAACCTGAATTGGGCCGCCGGCATATGTTGACCAAAGAAGGCGGCCGTTGTATGCGTCGAGGCAGTGGATATAGCCGTCGTCTGGACCTATGTAGACCCGGCCTCCGGCGACTGCAGGCGAAGACTTAACGCGTTCGTTAGTGCTGAACTTCCAAATAAGGCTGCCAGTTCGCGCGTTAAGACAGTAAATGTTCTTGTCGTGTGAACCCACGTAGACCAGCCCATCCGCAACGCTTGGCGAAGACACGACCGCGCCTTCTGTCGTGAACTTCCACTTTAAAGTTAAGTTTGTAGGGCCAGATTGGCCGACGCCGCTATGCGCAGGATCATTTCGATACATGGGCCAGTCTCTGGCGCCTATTGCCCAAACCTGATTGAACGTGGCATATTCCTCACCTGACTCCACATCCACCAACGTAGTCACATCACCCGGAATCAGATACAGGTTGCCGTATGCGATGGCTACCGACTCCCGTGGCGCGTAAGCCTCTATCGGCAACTTCCATATGAGCTGCCCCGTAAAAGCGTCGAGACACGCAAATTCGGATTCGCTTTCTTGCCCCGTGTAAGACGCTCTCTGGCCTGTTGTAGCGTAAATTTTGCCGTCAGCAACCACAGGGTTTCCAGGAAACATCAATGGCCCTGGCCCCTTATACTTCCAGACTAACTCGCCTGTGTCGATGTCAAGGGCGTAAAGGTGCCCATCCTTGTTAAGCGAGTAAACCATGCCATACGCAACGGCTGGGCCAATGCAGAAATAGCCGTCAGGCGTCTGTGGGTTAAACGTCCAGATGATTTCTCCCGTGGTAGCGTTGAAGCAGTACAGCGTATTATCATGCGTGCCCCCCCTGAAGAATCTATCCTCGTAATAGGCGCCGGAGAAGACCATCGGCGTTTTTGTCTCCGTATCCCAGAGCACCTCGCCTGTTTTAGCGTCAAGCGCCATCTGATGCGGATCATACGCGCCTGGAAAAACTTTGCCATCGCCATATGTCACGCCAGAACCAACCAAGCCGCCGCCTGGAACGTAAGTTTCCCATTTCAGCGTAGGCGGTTCATCTGGGTTTGAGAAGTCCCAGCCCTGAACATATGAGCCGTTCTTGATGTAGAACATTTTTTCCTCTGGGCTGTAGACGTTGGCAACGAAAAACGGCGCTGGATTAGCAGAAAACACGGTACTTGTCCATAAAATGCGGCCAGTTTCTATATCAAGGCAACTGCTGCCTAAAACAAGGTGCGTCTCATCAATTTTGTATACTGCTGGCCAAGCGCCCGGCGCAGGAACCGTGGTGTTCCATAAGATAGCGCCTGTTTCCCTGTCCAGCGCATACACAGCGGTTTTTGTGGTTACAAACACCTTGCCATTAAACGCTGTTACATAGCTCTGTATACCAGTTATATTCGTTTTCCATAAAATGTCAGGCGACTCTGGCGCTGGCCCAGCTGAGAAACGCGTAAAAGATGGGTCTCCTTGAAGCTGCGGCCACTCATACTGCAGTAGGGAGTTGCTACTTCCAGACTCAGTGCCTGGCATAGGGAGGCTTAGGTACCATTCTCTGACATAAAGTGAGGCAATTAAAAGTGCAACAAGTGCGATTGCGGCAAACAAAAGTATCTTGTACTTCAACTTTTTTCTCCCCCATAGTTAGTGGTAAGATTCAATTTAACTATAAAGCTTATGGAGCAGCACTTTATTAGCCCGTTCCCACGCACTTATCTTGTCATGGCGCTGCCGCGCGGTTACATAAACTGCGAATTGAGAGCGAACACATAATCTTTTTTAGGGTGTTAGAATTTTAAGGTGAATAATGAATTACCAAAATAGCATTGGGAGAGGGTTTTAGTTTGGCAAATAAGGGTCCTTTACTCATGACTTCTTGGCGGGCCACGGGCGCCTGCAACGCATGTTGCAGATACTGCAATGTTAACGCTACATCAGCGCATGCTCCAAGAGAATTAAGCACAAAAGAAGCGTTACACTTAGTTGATGAAGTTTACAATTTCGGCGTTAAATGGTTTGGCATAAAGGGCGGCGAGCCGCTATTGCGAAAGGACATATTTGAAATTGTTGGATACGCTAAAAGCCTCGGCCTTAACGTTTGCTTACTAACCAACGGCCACTTTGTTGACGGAAAAATCTATGACAACCTCGTTAAAAATGAGGTCTGGACTTCCGTTAGCATAGACGGCCCTGAAGAAATAAACGATCAGCTACGCGGAAAAGGCTCATACAAGAAGGCGCTGCTGGCTATCCAAAAATTGTCGGAGGGCAGGATCTTGAATGGGCTGGCTGCGGCGATAACCTCCATAAACTATCAGCACTTGGATCATGTGGCCGAGTTAGCTGAAACCTACCATGCCAACTTTGTCTGGTTTAATCATCTCGTACCCAGCGGCAGAGCGAAGGAGACCATGGAGTTAACACCTTCTCCCGAGCAGTACGAGTGGACGCTTAATCACATATGGGATCTAACCCTAAAATACGAAGGCAAATTTGACATCCACGTGCACTGCCCACATTTTGCGCGGGTAGTTAAGCAGCGTAATCCACCGAACTTCCAGGAATGGTACGATCACAAGTTCCATGGTAAATGCACTTACTTCGCGTTTGGCGGATACATAAGCGTAACTGAAAACGGCGACCTGATACCCTGCTTCTACACGGATCTGCAACCCTCGGAGCCCATGATGCTTGGGAACATACGAGAAAAAAGCCTTAAGGACACTTGGGCCGAAATTCAAAAATCCGCTTATTACAACAGCTTCAGAGACAGAAGCATCTTGAAAGGCAAGTGCGGCGTATGCGAGTACCGCGAAATCTGCGGAGGATGCCGAAACAGAGCCTACGCGTACACAGGCGACATATACGAGTCAGATCCAGCGTGCGCCTACATACCAGAAAGCTTACGGAAGCAGTAAGCGTTGCCTAGCCACGCGAACAATTATTTTTTAATTTAAGCCGTAGATTTTCTGCAACTTAACCTGAAAATCCCGGAAAATGCAGAGCTTAATCAAAGCTTATTAATAACGCCAATGTTTAAGTCAGTCAACAAAATCGGCAACTTCCCAATTTATATGTGGGAAACAAGGCTTCGACAACTTTAAACAGGTATAGGGCTATGGCAAAAGTGAATAAAGCAAAGGTGGCTTTGGTAAATTCACCCCTTATTGAGGACACTTATCAACACCCGCTCTTTCCGCCTCTTGGCTTGGCATACTTAGCCGCTGTACTTGAACAGAACAATTTCGAAGTAACCATAATAGACTGCCCAGCCTGCAAAATGGACCATGAAAAGCTAAGAGCTGAGCTATCCGCCATGCAACCCGCGTTGGTCGGCATAGCCTCTATGACACCCACTATTCCTTCAGCGCTTAAATCAGCGCGTGTTGCAAAAGAAGCATGCCCAGACGCCAAGGTGGTTATGGGCGGTCCTCATGCCACTTTCGCGGATGCGGAGATTCTGAGGGAAGAGCCGGCGGTCGACATAATAGTGCGCGGCGAAGGCGAGGCAACACTCCTGGAACTTGCGCAAAACCTACCTGAACTGAAGAATCTAAGCAGAATAAAGGGTATCACCTTCAGGTATGGAGACCAAATCGTTAAGACGCCAGATCGGCCTTTCATAGAGAATCTTGATGAGTTGCCGCGTCCCTCATACAAGAGCATTCCAATAGAGCGCTATCGGATTTGTGGGAAAAAGTTTCTGCCAATCATGTCAAGCAGAGGCTGCCCCTTTCAGTGTGCTTTCTGCGTAGCCTCGCAAATGTTCGGCGCCAAGTTTAGAGCACGAAGCCCAAAGAACGTGGTAGACGAGATGGAATGGCTGATAAACACGTATGGCGCAGAGGGCATCTCCTTCCATGACGATACGTTAACGCTTGATAAAAAGAGAACGTTCGACATTTGCGACGAAATAATAAGCAGGAAACTAAAGATTGCATGGGGTTGCCAAACAAGAGTTGACCAAGTGTCCAAAGAAGTTTTGTCTAAGATGCGGCGCGCAGGCTGCAACGAAGTCTCTTTCGGAGTGGAATCCGGTTGCCAAAGAATTCTTGATGCGGTAAAAAAGAAAGTTTCAACAGAACAAAGCGCAAAAGCTGTTAAAATCGCAAAGGAAGAGGGCTTGTTCGTCGCGGTGTCCACGATAATTGGGTATCCTGGAGAAACAAAAGAATCACTGAAGCAAACATTGGATTTCATTCACACCTTGGAGCCTGATGACGTATGGTTATGCTTGGCCACGCCGTATCCTGGAACAGAGCTTCGCGCCTTAATTGAGAGGATGGGCTGGAAAATGGTTACTGACTGGACATTATACAACACAATGAACCCTATATTTGAGAACCCTGATCTGCCTTCTGAAGAGATTAGCATGATGCGGAAACAGTTTTACGACAAGTTCTATTCTCCACGGTATGTAATTCGCCAAATGATTAAGGGCTATGTTAAAGGCAACTTTTACAGTAAAATAATGGCGCGGACATCCGCAAACTACCTGCTCTGGCGAATCAAATCCCGCATGTAAACGCTGAACAACAGCGCCGTGCGCTACAAGCAATAGAACGCCATTGAAGGCGACGGTTTAAAAGCTAACCGTTAACTTGCCTTGAAATCACGTTGCTGGCGCGGCTCTCGAAAGATTTGGCATTTTAACGGAAACTTTATTACTGCATCAAACGGTTAAAAACAATGAAACCTCGAGGAAAAAGTAACATGAAAAATGCTGTTCTCGAACCGAACAAATCAGATGTTTACGAGTCAAGAGAAAATTGGCCGCCCTACACTTACCGTGATTATCCCGACATAAAGCCTGAAACCTACAAGGCATTCTTGGAGTTCTTGTCAACTGAGAACACTTCGGGAAAATTGATGGAGTTGCAGCCGTGGATATCCATCTGCGATTCTAAATGTGCCTTTTGCTATTTCCCAACAACTGCCACGGCTAAAGTGAGCATAGACGATTACCTTGCGGTACTAAAGAAAGAGCTTGATATGTACGCTAAAACACGGTATGTGCGGACCAGCGTGTTCGACGAGATAGTCTTAGGCGGTGGAACGCCCAGCGTTCTCTCGGCTGAGCAAATGATTGACCTTATCGAGTTTTGCAAGCAGCGTTTCACAACTAACAAAGAGTACTTCATCAAAGTTACAGGTTCCTCGAAGACGCTGGCGCTAAGCAAAATCGATAAGCTCGCGGCCTATGGCGTGTATCAGATGGACATCGGCGCGCAAACATTCGACGACAAACTAAGGAAAATGCTGTGCTTGCCTGACAGCGCCGCGAGCGTGGAAAAAGCTATTCGCCACGCCAAGAAACTCGGCTTATGCGTGTGCGTTGATTTGATGTATAATCTTCCTGGTCAAACAATGGAAAGCTGGATAGATACGCTTAAGAAGGTCATAGAGCTTGATGTCGAGGTTGACACTTACTCGCTGCATGTTGACCCAGGCACGCCGCTTGAGACGATGATAAAGAAAGGCGTGGTTCCTCCACCGGGCGACGCGGAATACGAGAAGCAACTGTATTTGGTGGCTTATAAAATGTTGACGGAGGCAGGCTACAAAGCCGTTGGCCACGACCGCTTCAGCCGGGTAGAATGGCACTTCAGAGAAAACTGCTTGAACGGGTGGCCTTGGGGCGGAATATTAACCACTGGCGCAGGCTGCTTCATGGGCTATCTGCAGAGGTTCTCCTACTCGAACATCGAAGACGTAGCGGAATACATGTCCGCCGTTAACGCTGGCAGATTACCAATTAACAGGCTTTCAGAATCCACAGATGAAGACATGATGCGGCGAACTATGACGCGGCTTTATCTGCGGCTTCCAGTTGACAAAATAGACTTCAAGCGAAGATTTGGCAAGTTTCCCGAAGAAGTTTTTCCGCAGCAGCTTCAGCGGCTAAAGGAAAAGGGCCTCATTGAAATTGATGATAAGGAGATTCGAATAACTAAGCTTGGCGACATCTGGAAAGGCAACATCGCATGGGAATTCGCACCTAAAGCGCCTTAATAAACAATCTAACTTTGAAATAAAAAAATAAAAGGGAATAAAAATTTAGCTCCCGTAGTGTCTCATTGGTTGTATTCCGTACCAAGTCATCACTTTAGCAAGTATAGGCACTATTATGCCTAACGCGATGCTTGGAACAAAGTTCGTCACAACTGCCAACACTGGATCTGTTGCCCAAGTGCTTTGTGCCATCATTCTTCCTGGCTCAAGCGCAACATTATAGTTCATGAAGGCTTGGATTATGGCAGTGGTTATCGCTGCGGTTAAGCCTGCGCCGAGCATCCGCTTGAAATTCGTGGATCCTTTGCTTAAAGCGCCAGCCATGTAACCGATTATTACGGCGTTGACAAGGTAGAAGAGCATGCTTATGTCGCCGAAGAAGTTGTAGGTGGTTACACCCATACTTGCGTAGAGTCCATTGTATTGTCCTGCGCTTGCCACGTAGTACATGCCGCCCATGATGAAGCCGGCTGCACCGCCAGCCCACTTATTCCACAGTAAGCCTAAGATGAGCGGGACGCCGAGGACTATCATTTGAGCAAAGCCTTGTGTCAGGATCACTGCTATTACGTTTGCTTCTCCTAGCACATGATATTGCCCTGTGGGATTAACGTAAACTGCCAGAACAAAGATCAGAACCACCAGAATTAGCGGTATGACAATGCCGTCAATTAGGTCAGAGAGTTTAAATTTTTCTGGCTCCAATTCCCATCCCTTGAACTATTTACTTGCTGGTGAGCTTATAAGCTTAATGCTAAAAAGTTTTGCTGTGCGCAAAACTGTTTGTTAATAAGCAATAAAGTAGAGTCGACATGATTTTTGAAGAAATTAAAAATAAAAAGAGGAATATTGAGGGTTTAAGCGCTTATTGTTGACGTAGCATTGCTTTTGCTCTGAGTATGCTATTTCTGAGATCAATTCTTGCAGGACAGACAAAGGTGCAGTGTCCACATCCATCACAGAGATCAGCTTGAAGCTTAGCCAATTTGTTTACGTCTTTCTTGTCAAACGCTTCCTTAATCAAGATTGGGCTTAGTTTGTGGCAGCATACGCGCATGCAAGCGCCGCATCTTATGCAGTCTGTTGTTTTAACGATTGCAAACTGCTTGGCTTTTGGAAGCTTTGGCTCCTTCTTCTCGGGGGTAGGCTTTAGCTTTCCAACTTTGTCCAAGAACGGCGAAGTTAGGTTCATTACGACTAACGCGAGAATTGAACCGCCAAAGAAGCCCATGTATGTCTGAATCAGCACTGTTAGTATAGCTAAGCCGACGCCGAATATTATCTGGCCCAAGTATGTTAAAGGCGTAGTTGCTGGATCAGTTGCCATAAAGAATGCTAAGAAAATAGAGCTACCAACGAATAGGTGGAACATCACTCTCAATGGTGGATCTGGATCGCCGAATGCAAATGCGAAAGCAAGCGCTGCAAGAGCAGCAGTTGCAAGGTACGCAACAGTTATTCTCCATTTAATGTATCTGCGGCAAATGGCAAACAATGCGATTCCAACCAGTATTACCGCAATGCTTGAAGCGCCTCCTGCCCATCCGTGGAACTTCTGCAATAGCAGCGTGTTTACTATGTCAGCTTGAGTTGCTCCTGTAATTGTTATGCCTGGATTGCCAAAGCATCCATAAATGTAGAAGCTGAAAGGCGCCATTCCATTACCGCTGATAACATCATATCCAATTGGGCCTGCTAATGAGGGCACACCAAGCATACCCGTGCTCAAGTGGTCTGATGGAATCAAAACGGTGAAAATTCCTACAAAGGCTAGTACCAGAAGCTTTGCGGCTGCTGCTGGATTCACGTATTTTCGTCCTTTTAATCCTTGAAGTTTTTTGAACAGCACCATGCCGACTATGGTTATAAGGGCCACGTACATGAATGATTGAGGAGCAATTAATGGTAGAACTTCAACTGCGCGCATTGAAGGCTCGCCGTAGCTGTAGCAGAGAGCGACAATCATGCCGAAAACAGCAGCGGACATTATGTTAAGGGGGCTATCAGCGGCTACTTTGTGCAGGAGTACGTCTACGCCTACTGCAACACCGACGGCGATAACGCAGCTTAGGATGAGCGTTACACCATAATCCATGCCTATAGGCGCCTGCGTCATTGGATCCTTCGCGGTTACGCCGAACCACATAGCTGAGGTTATGGCTGCGATTATTACAAGCGCAACAAACGTGTAGAGCATGAGTTTATCTTTAGTCATCGCTGAGTATTCCTTAACTTTTGACATTCTTTACGCACACTCTCCTCGATTAGAAACTGACCTCACTCTATCTCGGAAGGCTTATAAGATTTTCTCAAAGCAAAAATGAAAGCGCCAACATAACAAAGAGAGGTTTGGCATAATTTCTCACAGCAACTTCGAAAAACGGGCCGATGACGCTGCCCTTTTTAGGCTGTTTTGCGCTTTTTAGCTTCTTAACCCTTTGACAATGAAATTGGGCTTTTTATCGTAACTCTTATATCGTAAAGGTTTTATCTACATCTGCTTGTGAGTTTGATGGCTTCAAAAAAAGCGCCTTTATACATGGTAACATGGCGATGTACAAGAAGATGTGTAGGCAACTGCATGTATTGCAGCTACACGCCTGAATACGCCAAAGACACAGAAGTAGACACCAAAACCGCATACAAGATTGTTGATGAAATTTATGATTTCGGCTCGCCGTGGTTCGGCATAAGCGGCGGAGAACCACTAGTCCGTGAAGACATATTTGACGTCATAGCTTATGCGAAGAAAATCGGGTTCGAAGTCAGCCTCATAACCAGCGGCTTTGCTTTCGACGAAAAGCGGCTTAATAACCTTGTGCGCCATGAAGTGCACACGGCTGTCAGCATCGACGGCGCCAGAGAATCAAACGACATTATAAGGGGCAAGGGCAGCTACGATAAGGCGCTTTACGCTATGAAACGCCTATCGGAAAACGGCATCCTCGACTGCATAGTTACCACGATGACTAAGCACAATCTCAAAGATGCTGAGCACGTGGTTAAGCTTGCAGCTGAGCACAAAGCCCGAATGGTTGTTTTCCACAATTTGGTGCCCGTAGGCCGGGCTGACCCGAACATGCCTGAGTTGGCGCCTTCTCCTGAAGAGTATGAGTGGGCATTTAACAATATTTATGATCTCCAAGTCAAATATGCGGGTCAAGTGCACGTAAACGTTTACGCGCCGTTTTACGCCCGAATTGTGAGGCAACGTAACCCCGCTGACTTCTGGGACTGGTTCACACAGCGCTTCCTCGGTAAGTGCACTATCGGCGGAAACTACATCAGCGTCACGGAAAACGGCGACTACCGATCATGCGGCTTTCATGAGGGTTACAGGGTTGGGAACGTGAAGACTAAGGGCTTGCGTGAAACATGGGACGAGTTGCAGCGTTCTGAACTTCACCTTAAGCTTAGAAACAAAAGCAACATCAAGGGCAAATGCGGCGTATGCGAGTACCGCGAAATCTGCGGAGGCTGCCGCACACGCGCCGAGTACTACACCGGTGACTTGTTCGAGAGCGACCCCGCCTGCGCATACGTGCCCAAAGTGCTTCGCGAAGCATAAATAAGCCCAACATTCTTCTAACTATTTACCGTTGATTTTTAGTTAGGATACTATAGTCAGGATACTAAGGAAACTGCGCCTTAGGCTTTAGCTTTTGATTTTGAAAATTACGTATCGGTCATTTGAGTAGATCAGTTCTAAGCGCCTAGAGCGGATTATTTTCGTGTCAAGCTGGTTTCGGTCATACACTATAAATTGAATGTGTTTTTCTTTAATGAAATAAGAGTAATCTCTGCTTTTGATCTCAAAGGATGTTGCTTCAGTAGCTGTAAATAGTTTTTTCAGCTCGCTTAACTGCACCAATTTGGGATAGCTGTTTTTAGAAAATGTGAGTACTTGATACTGGAAAGAGGCTGTTTGGTTAACGTTAATCCTGTCAAAGTTGTATTGAAGGCGTACAGCGTCTATCTGGTTGCTTGCCAAAACACCCACGTTGCCCCAGTCAGGCAGCACATTGAAGCATAGCACAAAGATTACTTCGTTTTTCTCATCATAGAAGCCAAGGTAATTATCTGTCAAGGTTGAGCGGGAAAAGTTCACGACTGCCCACTCATTTCCATGAATATACGTGGGGCGGCTCCACGGGTTCTCCCAGCTTAATACCCCGGGGACATAAGCCTTTTCAAGGGAGAAGCGTAAGTCAAAGAAAGTACTCAAATACAGTGAGACATTGCTGACGCTGCTTTTTAGAGGCGAAACTGTCCAAGTAACATTTATTGGGTATTGGTCGTTTTGGATGAGAATTATCTGCGTGATGCTTATTTCATCATTGAAGTAGTGGATAGCCAGCTTCTTGTGAGCACTCGCGTTCTCAAAAACGGTTTCTCTGTTAAAATCAGACAGCCGCAACCTTTTTTCAACACCGTTTACGCTGTAACCGATAAAGTTTCCATCTGCTGCGGAGTATGAAACCATATACCAAACATGATTTATTGAAACGTAGTTCTCGTCAGAAACATCGCCTTTGGTCATGTCATACACTCTCACCAAAGTTAAGGGGTGCTCAACCTCGTAAGTTAAGTCTAAGACAGCTTCTGCAATTACGTTTCTTTCAACTGTCGGGCTGGTTTGCGCTATCACCGCTTTGCCAGAAAATAACTGGAACCAAAAACCAGGAACCTCCGTTACAACCACAGTTGCTTCTTCTGGAAAATTGCTTCTGAGCCAAACGCCCGCGTCATATGCTTTCAAATCAGTTGTTGAATAGTAAACACTTGCTTCCATGATTTTTCCATAAACAACTCCCGCACGAAACATAAACGTCAAAGATGCTAAAATGATAAGGGCAAGTGCCACTGACTGCAGCTGAATTTTCTTCCATTTTTGTTTATACCTACAATAGAACGCGGTAGTTCGATCTATTATGAATGTAAGCGAAACAGCTGCGAGAATAGCCATGGGCGGCGTCAAATAGTAAACGAACCATTGAAAAGGTAAATACAACCCGAAAAGATGAGATTGCGACAAAACAAGGGGCACAAGAAAACTCAAGAGTAAAATTAGAAAGAACGCAAAGTGTTTATCGGCTTTTAATCTAAAGAAAGCAAGAAAAATGCCTGCTAGCGCCATTACAAGTATGAAACCAAAGTTTGTCATGAACGCGGAAAGGCTGGTGTATGGAATTTGGTATGCGTATGTTTTTTGCGTGAGGAAAACGTGCTCAATTATTACATCAACATAGGCTATTGTTGCTTGAAAATAGTAGAGGAAAAATGCTAATCCGCCGCCCAGAACCAGCGCCACTAAAGCTTTGAAGTATGTGCCTCTAGATTTTACGAGCAAGAAGAGAAGGATTGGCGGAAGAACTAACGCTACCACAAAAGTGGTCAGTTGATGTGCTAGAACTAAAGAAAAGCCTGCTAAGAAAGTGATCATGACATGCCCAAAATCCCTTGCTAAAGGCAGATAAACTAGCAGCAGAAGCATGAATGACAACCCAAGTACCGTGGTGTAGCCGCCCCACAAGTTGACTTCATACATTGGCACACACATTAGCAGCAAAATCGCAGCTATAGCGCCGATCTTTTTGTTGAAAAATTTGGTGCCAAGCAAATAAAC
Source organism: Bathyarchaeia archaeon (assembly GCA_038848695.1). GTDB lineage: Archaea > Thermoproteota > Bathyarchaeia > Bathyarchaeales > Bathycorpusculaceae > JAOAIV01. Next base: position 8,447 of record JAWCNL010000016.1, on the reverse strand, counting down.
AGACAAAAACAATAGCCAATCGACGATTGCGGCTGCTGCCTTAACCAAGAAAATCATCTGCTCAATATTGCTTGCGCCAGTAAACGCGATGAACGCTGAAAGCATTATCGAATAAAGCGGAGGAGCCCAGCCTAAGTTTTCTAATGGGATTTTTCCAGTGTTTAGGAATATCCGGGCTTTTTCTAAGTGGACCGCGGGATCATTTCCTAAAACCACACCATTCATTGAAATAAGAGCAAAAAAGCCTACTAAGATGAAGGCGGAAAGGGTTATAGCAAAAATTTTTTCGAAAAACTTTCCATTTTCAAGTGCACGTGTCAAGGCTGCGGCTTTCACCTTAATTGAGATTATTTAACTTCGAATATTGCTACTTCATCGTTAATAAACGCAAGGTTAAATGTGGGATCACACGCAAATTTTGAAAGTACTTCATGATCACGGCAAGCGATGTAGGAAATGTTCCAGTTGCTTAACGCCTTCTTATAGTTGAATACATCAATGGTGCAGTTTGCTTTGCTCTCCTGAGGCGTTTTAAGTAAATGCCCTTCTTTAAACGCTTTGAGGTTCGCCGCGACAATAGCACTCATATTTCCTTCTGTGGTTTTTGGGTTTTTATAAACTTCGGGGTCGTCTGTAACTGAAAATGCGCTTGCTAGAAGCTGAATCTCCGCTTTAGACTCGCCTCCCAAGTTGTATTCTAATTCGAATATGCACGGATTTTCCTTGTTAACCTCTTTAAGGCTTAATTCTGATTCATCGAAAATTAATTGAGCCAACGCTTTCACGCCTTCATCCAACAGGCCGATTGCTTCGTTTTCCAGCGTGGTGATTATCCGGCCTTTGCTGTGAACTTTAAAGTTTAGCCATTCCAAATAGACTTCTTCTGATGTGCTTTCTACGATTACCGTTATATTGACAAAGTGTGATCCCGTATAAACCGTTGTAAGCTGAGTGTAATCAAGGAAACTGTTGCCCTTCTCAACTCGGATGGTAACGTGTTCGCTGTCATTTTCTACACTCATTTCTTTTACTGGAAGCTGAGTTAAGCATGATGACTGCGGTTTCTCGCCGACGCGATATTTGATTTCTGATGCGCTATTATTGAAGTGCATGAAAGGATAAGGAAAATAGGTCCAATTAAGCTTAGCCAGAAACATTGGGTTGTGCCTGCCAATGTAGCCGCCGTCTTCTCGAACTTGAATCAAACCGTTATCTATTAGGTAATCGGTGTCAAGCAGGTTTTTGGCTGTCTTTGCTGGTTCAAGTTCACGTGCAAGCGTCAAATACTGTGGGTCAACTGCGCTTAGGGTTGGGCGCTCCGCAAATCCTGAAAACCACCAGCCGTAGAGTGCATCGGAAACAAACACCGAGCCAGCAGGCGTGTTTTGCCTAGCCCATTCTATTGCCTCGTAGCCTTGTGCGTTCATTACTTGGTAAAAGCTTTGCACCGCTATGCCCTGAGATGGAGTTACAAAAAGTGGCACGCATAAAAACGCGAATAACAAAAAACCGAGAAGGAAGCTGGAATAGATGGTTTTGTGAGACAAGCGCAGCCGGCGTCTTAAACTTGCCTTGCTTACACTTTTAGGCGAGTCTACATTTTGGGTTAATGTTAAGTATGTATCTATTACACGCGCGAAGAAGCCTGCGCCGTGATCGATTCCCAGCCCAATCAGCATTATGATGGGCAGAACTATGAAGTATAAGAATCTGTTATAGTCTGTATACATTCCCACAAGATATCCTTGAGTAAAAATCATCGGCACCAGAATCCATGCGGCGAAAAGCAAAACGGGAACTGTAAAGAAGCTGCTCTTGTATTTTCTGGAGAATAGGAATAAAAAGATGGTAGAGCCGAAGAGAGGAATTACCCATTCCAAAGGTAGTACTCTTGTCGAAAGCAGCGCTTGCCGGATGTCTGATATGCCGCCTGTAAAGGTTTCTCCATTTACATGCACATACGCCGGCGCAACCTCAACCAGAAAAGGCGAGACAAGTGCGGCTCCGAGAAAAATGGGTGCAATCCAAAGGAGGAGATGCCTTTTTGGCATGCCAGTTTTTTTGGAGAAAAGAAAAGTGAGCATCACTGTGGCGAAAGTTATTCCCACGAACATAATTGCGCTTAAGGAGTGTGTTAGGAATACGGCGCCAGACAAAAGTGCAGCTGCAACAAGAAATTCCGATAAAGAAAACTTGCTTCTTTGGAGAAATAAATAGAAAATCAGGGGGATCAACATTAGCGTTATTACGTTGGGGTAGCCGCCCCAAAGAAGCATTTCTATATCAAACCGCGAAATTGCCACTAAAAACGCAACTATCAACGCTGTTGATTCCATCCATACCATGCGTGTGATGAGATACGCGACTAAAACTATAAACGAGGAAAGGAAGGAAACAATCAATGCATGAGCCATGTAGTCAGGAATGTCTGTGAGCAGGGTTATGTATGAAACGAAAATGTGGTATCCTGGAAAAGTTAGGGATAGACCGCCTCCCATCTGATAGCGGTTCCAGAGGAAATCGGCGTTACCTGACAACGTTATTGACTTGATGAGGCTTTGGTGTAGCCCAATGTCTGCGCCTGGCGGATAACCCGCCCAAGTCATCAGCAACAAGCGATAAAAAATGGCGCATGTTAAAATAAGAAACAGCAGAAGAGCCTTATTAGCTATTTTGAGCATTTTTGGTCGTCCCAAGCGCTATTTTTGCTTCTTGAATGATTAATAGAGATGCAGAGTTAAAGTTTAAATATAATGTTCGAATATAAAAAGCGAGGGTAAAACCTGAAGGGAAGTAAGTTAAAATGTCATGGCTTAAATCTATGATGGAAAAAGAGCCACCTGAACCTGAAAACCCCCTTGGAACCGTTGTTATCGGCAATCTTGAACCTGATATGCACGACACCGCCAAAGAAGCTGTAAGAAAGGCATTGAAACGAGCTGGATTCAAAACCGTCGATGCAGGCAAAAGCGTTGCGCCGCAAGTTTTTGTAGATAAAGTTAAAGAGTCCAATGCTGACATACTAGCGCTTTCAATCAATACAGTGCCTGCCAAGAACAACCTTGCGAAGCTTGATGAAGCATTGAAGGCTGCTGGGCTTAAAGGAAAACTGATAATTATCATGGGCGGCGCTGCAGTGAAAAAGGAAGACGCTGATGCTTTCGGCGCTTTATTCGGAAAGAATAAGGAAGAAGGCGTTGAGCTCGCAAAGAAGGCAATAGCTGAAAAGAAAAAGTAAATTCAAGGTTCAGATGAGGCAAAATGATCAAGTTCAACACAGAACAAAAAGTATACCAAATAGGCAATGTGAAAGTGGGCGGTCAACCAGGCGAACTACCGACTTTCTTGATAGGCTCGATTTTCTGGCTTGGCCAGAAAATGGTGCAAGACGCAAACAAGGGCATATTTGACGCAAAAGAAGCTGAGGCAATCATTAATAAAATGGAGACATTACGAGACTTGACTGGTGTGCCATTTGCATTAGACGTTGTTGGAACTACAGAGGAAGCCTTCGCAAAATACATTCCTTTCGTTGCTGATCATACTGATGCTCCGATTATGTTGGATGCTATGAGTCCGAAGACACGTATGGCAGGAGCAGAAATCATCAAGAACGCTGGTTTGCAGGACAGGTGCATCTATAACTCCTTCTACAAAGGCGTTTCCAAAGTGGAAGCGGCAAAAGTCAAGGAATGCGGAATCACGGCTTCAATAGTTCTGGCTGACAACCCCAAGGACAATAGCCTTGAGGGAAAAATGCAGGTTCTGGAAGAAGCCTTGGCCTTGGCTAAAGAGGCTGGCATCACAAAGCCTTTGATTGACACCGCTATTCCTGCATTCGAGCCAGATATGGGTACTGCTGTCAGAGCGATACCAAAGATAAAGGAGAAGTACGGTCACCCCACGGGATTAGGCACTGGCAACGTCGTTACCACTATGGGCTGGGTTAAAGCGCATGTTCCCAAGGAATTTCGGTTGGGAACTAGAACCGCCACCAACGCTATAATGCAGACGCTGGGCGCCAACTGGCTAATGTTCGGGCCGGCTGAGCAGTCAGACTATGTCTTCCCCGCAGTGGCGATAGTTGACACCTACATTGCATCAGCAATGGGCGACCTGGACATTAGACCGCTACATGAGCAGCATCCGATCTACAAGATTTTCCTCTAAATTCTCTCTTTTTATTTTTTGAAGCATGCTTGAAATTTGTTGAAGGATAGAAGGTTGAAGGCTTCTACTTGGCTGGAAATAATCGTAGCCTATACGTTTTTGACGCTACTTTGTGTTTACCTTATTCCTAACAATTCGCCATTTTCAGCCTTCACGTATGTATTTGGATTCGTATTTGTCGCAGTTGTCCCTGGCTATTGTCTTGTCAACGTCTTATTCCAAGAGGGCAAATTAGATTTAGTTGAGAAAGCCGTGTTGTCTGTGGCGCTAAGTTTCAGCATAGTCGGCATTTCTGGACTATTCCTTGGACTATCGCCAATAGGGATAACAGTGCCCTCGATCATAGTTTCACTTACCAGCATAGTGCTTGTCTTGGCGTTTCTCGCGTTTATTAAGAAGAGAAATCTCCAGAGTGCAAAACAAGTTAATAACTAACCTTGTTCGCCTGTGAGCAGTAGCTTTCGTTTTTCTTTACGCGTTCCTAACAGCGTTTTTAATGTTTTTCTTGGATTTCTGATGGCTCTTAATATTTTGTCACGTGTAAAGAGGGGGTTCACGAGATTCGCTTGCGCACATAACTCGCGTAGTTCATCAGCTGTGAATTCCGGTGTCTCAATAAGTGGTTCTGCTCCAGCTAAGGCGTCATCACTGAAGCATTCCCTTAAGAAGCCTTCTCTTTTGGCTTGCTCATAGAGCCTAGTGCCATAAACGGGTGTAGCTATGCTGAAGACAAAGCTTTCCGCGCCTAACTGCCTAAGCTTATAGGCGTACTTTATGGTTTCCTGAATATCCCTTTTTGTTTCGCCTATGAAGCCTATTACAAAGAAGCAGCCCACTTTGATCCCCACTTTCTTGCAGAGGGCAACCGCCTGCTCCACGGTTTTAAGGTTCAGGTTCTTTTTGATAATTTGGTCTACAACACGTTGAACGCCTGATTCTGGCGCTATGCGGATTTTCTTGCAGCCTGCCTTCTTCATCTTGACCAGGAGTTTCTCGTCGAGTGTGTCTGCTCTGACACCGTTTGGCGTGAACCATTCGAAGGTCAAGCCTTTTTTTATGATTAAGTCGCAGATGTTTTCCATTCTTTTCCTATCAAGCGTCATGTTGTCGTCTAGAAAGTCGATTTGCTTGACCTTGTATGTTTTAATAACATGCTCTATCTCGGCAACAACGTTCTCTGGGCTTCGGCCACGCCATTTTCTTCCCCAAACTATGTGGTGCGTGCAAAAGATGCACTCGTACGGGCAGCCGCGGCTGGTGACCAGCGCTGTCCAGGGCTTGTAGATTTCGCCTCTAAGAGGGTTTTCTTTCACAGCGTCATAATAATCCTTAATCGGAAGAAGATGTCTTGCCGGAAAAGGAAGCGCATCCAGATTCTCCAGCAATGGCCGCTGTGGCGTGATGACCGCGGCGCCATTTTTTGTGAACCCTATACCCCTTATTTCCTCAAGGTTCCCGGTTTTCTTTTCCAGCGCGTCGATTAATTCGGCTATGGTGATCTCTGGTTCACCTATCACGACAAAATCCACATTAGGGTTAGCGAGGCACGCCTCGGTGCGCGCGGAGGGATGCTGTCCTTCCAGCACCGTGACGACGGAGGGGTTGATGCTTTTTGCGATAGCTGCCACTTCAAACGCTGTTCTGGACCAGCCGGAAAACGGAATCTCGACCACAACAATATCAGGCGCCCAACGCTTGAGCCTATTTTCTATTTCGGTGCGGCTTAAGCCTACGCGGTATTTTGTTTCGTCTATCTGCTGTAGGTTACGCCAGCCTTCTGTGGGTGCATCTATTATGCACACTTCATGCGCCTTTTCGAGCACAGCGGCTATGTAGGCTAATCCTATAGGTTGAAAAACGCTTGGTTTACCCCACGCTTTCGGCTGAATACGCGGTGGATTAATCAAGCAGACACGCATATGTTGTACCTGCACTCGGTGGTTTTATCTTGGATTAAGCAGTAAGGGATTATGAGAACTTGGTGCTGTGGAGAAGCCGCCGTGGCCATGCTACGCTGCATCCTTTTTTGAGGGAATTAGTTGAGAACGTGCGATTAATAGGTTTTGCAGCTGTGCAAGCCTCTGGGCTAATAGGGGAAAAAGTACATTCTTGTGAGTAAAATTATGGGCAAGCTTAGGAGTAGGCATAAAAGTAGCGCTGCGTTCCTGATTTTCAGTGCTTTTAGTATTTTGTCTGGAGTAAGCGGCTCAATTTGATCGCCAAGAATGTATTGTCCTGGCTTCTCAAGCTGCACGCGTAATGCTCCGGCCATGGCCGCCATTGGCCAGCCGTGGTTTCTGCTGGGCGTTTTTGCGTGGTCTCGACAGGCGATTTTCCATGCGTTTTTGTAGTCTTCGCCGAGCATAGCAGCGGCTATAGCTATGAGTACGGCGGTTAAGCGTGTTGGGACATAGTTGACTACGGTGTCAAGGTTTGCGCTGAACCAGCCTGTGTTGATGTGTTCGCTGTCTTTGAAGCCTACCATGCCGTCGAGTGTGTTGATTGCTTTGAAGGCTATTGCGCCGGAAACGCCAAATAGGGAGTATGCAAGTATAGGTGAGATTTTGAAGTCGATTAGGTTTTCTGCCATTGACTCGATGACTGCGGAGCTGATTTGTGGGCCAGTCAAGTTTGTGGAATCTCTACGTGAAAAGTGGGAGTATTTTTTGGCTTCGTTTAGGTCGTTTGCAGCTATGGCCTTGGCTGCTGCTTTTGCCCAGTCAGTTTCAAGTTTTATGCAGATCGTGAATTTTAAGAGTATGATGCCGAAGATGGCGTAGGCCATTGCGCTTAAGACGTAGGCGGCCCATAAGCCGAGGAAAATGGGCAGCGTGAAAGCCGCAATCACCGTTAAGGCTAAAAGGGCACCTTTCAGTTTAGCCATTTTCGGGTTTGAATCCTTAAAATGCGGCTCCAGCTTCTTGGTGAGTCTGCCCATGAGCACGGCTGGATGCAGCTTGAACGTGATTTTCTCAGGGTAATTCGGTGATGGATCGCCGAGAAGCAAGTCTAAGGCTATCGCCAACAGAAGGATGGAAGCAGCTATTGCCACAGCGAACATGTGAATCACGAATGGGCTGAGATGGCTAAACTTCTGAGGAGTGCAGAATTTATCTGTATCGATTATTTGGCGCGTCATCTATTTTAGGCGCAAACTTTGAAGTAGACCTACCCTCTATAGGTTTCTGCAATGAACCGCTAATAGCCGCCAAATATGAAGGTGTAGGGTGGTTCATTTTTTGCAATTTTAGGTAATAGTACATAGTCAAGCAGAAACCGTTTTGAGCATAATATTTGGTGCATAAGAAGGGCATAAGCAACGCCGCGATTTAGTTGTGCATATATCAGCATCTTTTGTATGGTTGAGAAATGTGAGGTTATGATGAAGGAGAAATGTGAGGTTATGATGAAGTTCTACAAATTGCTAATTTATGATTTCGAGTTTCTTTTGCCAATTTTGGATTCACTGATTATGGAACTTGCTTGGGGCTTTCCAGGTCCGCGTTATTGCGAATCGTTTTGTTGGGCTTTGGCTCTTTTTCTGGAGTGGAGCGCAAACAAGTATGGCTTAGTGTATTTCTTTTGGGATACCCGTATCGGTCTTGTTTGTTCTAAAAAACTCTGGCAACGTTATTTCTCAAAGAATTATGATGTTTCTCATAATAGCGTTGAGTTAAGAGAGGAAAAATTATTGGTTTAGCTTCAGATAAATCCAAAGTGAATACTGCTAGTCACACGGATATACAAAATATTATCATTTTTTGCTTCTTGCAAGCAAATTCATCTTTTAACTCAGTCTCTTTGATGTTTTGTTCTATTTTTTGTTTGGGCGTGTTGTACCTATGAAGGTCTAGTTTATTGTTTTTCGTCAAATAGGCTCGCTGTATTTTTGCAGCTAGAGTTTTGTCTTTCATAGCGTTACATTCACAATATTCATATTAGACTGGATGCTGTTTTATCAGCGGGGGATGATGTCGCCGTCCCAGCCTTAGGGCAAAGTAAATCTTTTGGCTCTTGTGTTTTTGTTTCTTCACTCATTCTTTATCTCTCCCATTGCTGCGCATTCTCTTAATTGGTTGTTATGAGTATTTAGTTCTTTGTTGTTTCATTTTTCATTATTCCTTGTTGGGATTGATATGCGTCCCTTCCGTGCGCCCGTTCCGAGAGAGTAAACTTTTAGCCGCGGCGACCCTTGGCTGAAACAAGGGGAAAAGTTTACCTTGAGGACTGCGAAAGCAGAGGGCGCTTTGAATTCGTGAATTGGAAAAGACATGTTG
>JAWCNL010000015.1:0-40548 GCA_038848695.1 Bathyarchaeia archaeon | reverse complement strand
ATACACCCATTCTTTCTCCAGCTTCTTCCTGAGATAAGCCTTCTAAATCGACGAGGCGTAGGGCTTCAATTTCCGCGGGTTCCATGAGGATGGGTGCTTGATTTAGTTGTGGTTCTGGAGCGAAGATGGTGGCGGCTGGTGCTTTTGCTATGGTGATTGGTTTTGGGAATCGGCCTTTTCTGCCGCGTCTGCATCGTTGTCGCCAACACATTGTGGTCAGTTTACTTATTTGCCCCGTAACTTTTATATATTTTTGTGCACTATCACATAATTGATTATGTGCATAAACACAAAAACGCTTCTTGGGAGGTGAAACACAAAATGGGATGGAGAGGAAGAGAATGGACAGACCCGTGGCCCGGAAGAGGACCATTCAGCCACTTGCCGCCATGGCAAAGGCCAGGATGGCTCTACGGCAGAGGCGCATGCTGGTGCCTACACAGCCCTTACAGTGCGGTGCCGTCATTAAAAGCTGATGACGAAGCAGCATTACTAACCAAAGAAAAAGCCATGATAGAAGAGCAGTTAAAAGCCTTACAAGAAACTCTCAAAAAAATTGAAGAGCGACTAAAAGAACTTAACAAGTAACTAAGCCGAACGCTGTCCAGCTCAATAAAAACTGGCCCTAAGCAGGGACCATAGCAATTTTAAGCCGCTTATGTTTTGCAATTTGTTAGCCAGTTAATTCGTCGACTTTTTTGCCTTTTTCAAGCTCTTTTTCCTGCTCTTTATCATGCCTCAGTAGCAATGCCTGGAACTCGCCGACATGCGTCTTCTCCTCTTTCGCCACGTCCAAGAGAATCCGCTTTACGTTCTCGTCAACAGCCAAAGCAGCCATCTGCTCATAGAGATTTATGGCATCCAACTCGGCGATAACCGCCGCTCGCAGTATCTCCTTGTCCAAGTTCTCCTTCTTTATTTTGGCAAGTTCAATCGGAATTTTCGACAGCAAACATTACACCTCCCTTACGCATGCAAGGAAATGTTGTTTTAGTATTTCTCTGATTAGTTTACAGCTTATTTAAAAACTTCCACGAGGTTTTCTTGTCGCCTCAGTGATGATGGTGATGCGCGTGGCCACATCCGACTGTAAGCCTTTCCAGTTTTCCCACTTTAAACTGCGTTATCACTTCTTTAACCGTCTTGCCAGCTGCCTTTAGCACTTGTACGCCTGCATTGCCAAAACTAGCTAAGCCGCCAGGACCCATACCGTAGGCTACTATCACGCTCGGTTTCAGAGCCAACAAAGTCTCATGTGGATGACCAGTGCCACCGTAGTGCTCTCCTGTGTTCGCTTGAGTCTCAACGGCTACCATATTGCCAGCCTCGTCCAAGTCGACGACGGCGAAGAAGGGTGCGCGTCCAAAATGCTGAGCGATTGGCGCGTTTAATCCATCCTTGTTTTCTACGGGTATCACTATTCTTGTTATCATGCTCTTTTCTCCTCTTGATTGATATTCGTGGTTTCCATGGTTTAATGCATAAACAATATTAATACTTTATGTTTATAAAATAAACTGTGAAGGCCTAATGGACGATGTTGACCGAAAAATAATCGCCCAGCTTCAATCAGATGGCAGGGTGACACTGCAAGACTTGGCTGAATCCATCGGTTTCACAAGCATGGGTGCAAAGAAGCGGCTGGAGAAACTGTTGAAAGACAGAGTAATCGAAGTTGCCGCCTTAATAAATCCCAAGGCGCTCAGCCTGCACCCCGCGCTTGTAATGCTGGAGATGGAAAGCGCAGAAGCAATGCAAACGCTTCTCGATAGATTCCGAGACTGCCCAAGAATTGTCCAGATTTTCAAAACAATAGGCGGCTACAACTTGATAGCGCTTGTTGTGGCGGAAACACAAGAAACACTTGAAAGCATATCCATGGAAAAATGCTCGCTAAGATGCTGCAAAGGGATACGCCGGTCAGAATTTTATCCGATAAGCGACGTATACTTCGCGCCGTTTCTTCAAATACGAGCACAACTAGCCCGCAAAAATGAGACACTATCGCCTTGCAATGTGGATTGCGTTACTTGTAACCGTTATGAAAGCCAGAAATGCGTTGGTTGCCCAGCAACTAGCCACTACAGAGGCCCACTATGAAGGTGCACTTACATGCATGAAATAAGCGAGAGCACAGTTAACGGAGAATTAAAAGAAGTAGACGCCATGGAAATAATCAGCTTAGTAGATAATACAGTGGATTTTCTTTCACATGTGAACAAGCCGCAAGTCAAGCCCTTCAGACAATGGACTCGAGAACGCTATGGCCAGAGATGGGCTGAAACTCACGCGCAGTTGCCTTTCGGCGAGCACGGTTTTGCAATGCTCATCCGCGTTTTCAGCGGGCAAAAGACAAGCTACATCCTGTTTGACGCTGGAGTAAGCGCGGGCGGCGTCGTGGAAAACGCTAAGCGCATGGGCCTAAACCTCAGCGAGGTCGAATGTATTGTGCTTTCGCATGGACACTATGACCATTTCGGCGGCTTGCCCGCAGCGGTCAAAGCAATCGGCAAAGCGGCGTTGCCCATAATTGTTCATGAAGGCATGTTCGCGGTTAGAGGTGCAGCCGACGCTAACGGGAAAGTCCGAAGATACCCAACGTTTCCAACAGCCTCGGAGCTAAGCCCAGCGCGGCTGGTCAGCACGAAGACGCCATCGTTAACGGCAGAGGGCATGGTTTGCGTGACAGGCGAGATTCCGCGGCAGACAAGTTTTGAAGCGGGCTATGCTCAGCACAGGGTTCTCGTCAACGGCGTGTGGCATCCTGACACGTGGATTATGGATGAACGCGCAGTAGCAATCAACCTTAAAGGCAAGGGCTTAGTGGTTCTTTCAGGATGCGCCCACGCAGGCATAATCAACACGGTGGCTTATGCCCAGCAGATAACAGGCGTAAAGCGCGTTTACGCTGTGATGGGCGGCTTTCACCTTGCAGGAAAAGAATTTGAGGACAGAATCCAACCAACCATCGAAGCGCTACGGCAAATAAATCCCGAGCTCATTGTGCCTTCACATTGCACTGGTTGGAAAGCCATGTGCGCCATAGCTGAGGCACTGCCTGAAGCATTCGTGTGGAACAGCGTTGGAAACCTCTACAGGCTGGGCGCGTTATGAAAGGGTTAAATAACCTTGTCCCAGAAGTCTATCGGAGCTTGAAATAATGCAGCGAAAAGGGCCGCTATATATTCTGCCTTGGCGATGCACTTTCGCCTGCGACAGCAACTGCGTCCATTGCGCATCCGCAGGTAAACCGCCTTTCCCAGACGAGATGGACACTTCCGCCGCCCTGCGGCTTGTTGACCAAATATACGATTTCGGCGCAAGCTGGCTTGGAATAAGCGGCGGCGAACCGCTTCTCCGCAAAGACCTATTCGAGATAATAAGTTACGCGAGAAAAATCGGCTTAAACGCGAGCATCATAACCGATGGACACCTAATGGACGAAAAAGTCTTTGAGGATATCGTGAAAAACGAGGTGCGCGTGTCCGTAAGCATCGACGGCGGAGAAGCAGCAAATGACCTTATCCGCGGCAAAGGCACATACGCAAAAGCCGCCGCAGCCATTGAGCGGCTTTCAAGCGCCAGCCTGCTGAACTGCCTCGTGTACACGTTTGCGAATTTTAGCGGAGGCACAAACGTTAACAACGAAGATTTCGTGCACGTGCTTGATTTGGCAGCCAAATACAACGCGCGCTGGGTCATTTACCACGGGTTTATCCCCTACAGCCGCAGCAGAGACAGCTTAAAGGCGGATCCCACGCCGCAGCAGTATGAGTGGGCGTTCAATCAGCTCTTTGACTTACGCTCAAGGTATAAGGGGAAACCTGAAATCAACGTTTACTGCACATTCTTCGCTCGCATAGCCAAGCAGCGGGGCTTGCCGGATTTTGACAACTGGTTTAACCACTTCTTCCTCGGCAGATGCTTCTTCGGCAAATTCATGAGCATCGCAGAAAACGGGGACGCAATACCCTGCAGCTTCAACGACGCCTACCGCTTGTGCAATGTCAAAGAAAAGTCGCTGAGAACCATTTGGGAGGAAATGCAGAATTCCGAGTTCTTCAAAAAAATCAGAGACAAAAGCAATTTGAAGGGCAAGTGTGGCGTTTGCGAGTACCGCGAAATCTGCGGAGGCTGCCGCTCGGCTGCGCTGTTTTACACTGGCGACGTTTTCGGTTCTGACCCGAGATGCGCGTATATCCCCAAAGTTCTGCGTGAAAAATAAGCTAATGCGCAAGTTTTCGTATAGGCAGGGCGATAACCAAAAATAATAACTTGGCACAATGAGAATTTTGATGAGGCATGAGCTTGGAAGAGTACACGCGGGAAAAGCTCTGGCCCATACTTGTTGAAACGGTTCACGCGTCTGTGATGTATCCGAGGCGCAAGGCATACACTCGAGAGCAGATACTGCGTGAAAAACCAGACATAACGCCGGCGGAATTAGCTGCAAAGCTGAATATGCCGCTCGGCGAAGCCTTAGTTATTTTGTACGAGCTGGCAGAGGAAGGGAAAAAGAAGAGCTAAAGCACTTGTACGCTTGAAGCCTTGAAGGCAATATAAACTTCAGAGCCTAAATTAAGGCTCATCTCGTTGAAGGAGCGTTTAGTTACTTGCACTGTGAATGGCTTACCCACATCCACTTTGAGCTTCACAATTGAGCCTAAATCTTTGATTTCAGTTACTCTTCCTTTAAGCACGTTTCTGGCGCTGGATTCAACCGCATGCTTAGAAAGAATGATGTCTTGAGGATTAACGAATATCGAGACCTTGCCCTGTCTCTGTTCGGTAACTTCAACTTGCACGCCGTTGCCAATATCCACAATTATTGTTCCCGCTGAGGTAGCTACCGCGATTCCGGCAAAAGTGTTATCTAACACAGCGAAACGCACCAAGTTCTTAGATAGTTTGCCGAAGATTTCTGCTGGCGCTCCAACCTCAGTTATTTGGCCCTCATTCATCAAGGCAACTCGCTGAGGCAGAGACTTTGCTTGGAACATGTTGTGCGTTGCCATTATAATGGTGGTTTTATATTCGCGATTCAAGGTGGAGATGGCATCCTCAATTATTGATGCGTTCTTCGGGTCCAAGTTCGCTGTTGGCTCGTCTAAAAGCAAGAGTTTAGTTTTAAGGACTAAAGCACGGGCTATGGCTACACGCTGCTGCTCGCCGCCTGAAAGCTTCTTAGCATGCCGCTTTTCAAACCCGTCTAACTTTACAAGCTGCAGCGCTTTCTTTACCTCCGCGTCAATCATGTTGCGCGGCATTTTTCTTATTTTTAAGCCATAGGCGACGTTATTGTAGACTGTTGTGTCGAAAAGAATGGTTCGCTGAAACACAAGCGTGCTTTGTGTACGCATTTTCTCCGCGTTCTTCTCTGTGACAAGTTCACCTTGAAACTTAATCGTGCCCTCCGTCGGAGCCTCAAGAAGCGCAAGAATCTTTAGCAAAGTTGTTTTCCCTGAGCCGTTTGGCCCGAGAAGTGCCAATATTTCGCCTTCCTGAACTTGAAGGTTTATGTTGTCAACTGCTTTTTTGTTACCGTAGATTTTAGTTACCGAGTTTAGCTCAACCAGCGCAGACATTTTTTATCCTCACATGGATTCTGGAGATGCCCTTCTCATTGTGGCGTCCGCCAGATTGTTATCACCCACTTGGCTTTCCGAGCCAAAATCACAGCCATGTTTATCAGAAACACCAGCACCATTAATATTATTCCTAGGGCTATTGCAAAATCAAGCTCGCCTCTTGCGGTATAACGCGAAATCGCTGTTGTCAGCACATCGGTTAATCCCGCAATGTTGCCGCCCACAAGCAGCGCCACGCCCAACTCGGCTATTGCGCGGTTAAAGCTTGCAAGATTGCTTAGGAGAACACCATTTAGGGCTTCCTTTAAAACAGCCAGTACAGCCTGGGATTCGGAGGCGCCAAGCGTTTTGGCTAAGGTGAATATGTCTGGGTCAACTGCTTCTATGGCGTTCACCATTATGCTGATTAGCACAGGTGTTACGAGAATGGCTTCGCCGATGATTATGGCTGCGGGCGTGTAGAGCAAACCTAAAAAGCCAAGGGGCCCGCCGTTTGAAAAAATGAGGAATAGCACTAAGCCTAATACCACTGTTGGGATGCCTATTAGCGAGTTAAAGAAGCCTTTGATTATTGTTTTGCCTCGGAAATTTTTGAGGCTTAGTAGCATTGCGATTGGTGTTCCCCATAATGCGGCTAAAACAATAGCTGCTCCAGAGAAAAGGATGGAGCGATAGACTATTCCATAAAGCGTTGGGTCGCCTGTGACTATTAACTGTAGTGCCTTAGCTATGCCGCCTAGGATGTCAACCAATACGTGTACCCCTAGCTGTAAAGGTTTTCATAGCCATTTCTGTATTGCGGTGGGCACTCGGAACCATCGAAGAGTGCAGCGCTTTTTATCCAGTTGACAATCGGTTCGGGCGTGTTGCTTCTTAATGGTTGCACAGCGCCGTAAAAGAGGCTTTGTCCGTAATCAGCTTTGCCGTAGTTGGTTATGAATTGCTGTGTTTCGTCTGAGACCAAATATTGTATAAAATCCAATGCGTCTTTGAAGTTTATCTGTTCATGAAGCGACTGGTTAGCGGGGACAGTGGGCTTCACGGCAATGGCACTGTAAACGTTAAGCAAAGACTGTTCTTCGGTTATCAGCGCTTGCAGGGATATGATGCCGTCGACGTAAAATTTTAGGTAAGTGCCAATGTCAGCAAGCGTGTATGCTGCTTTTTGATTGGCAACATTCAATGTATCACCCATTCCTGAACCTGTGCTTGCATACCATGGTTCAGCGGATATAAGTGTGTAATTGTAGCCTGCGGCTTTCCATAGCGCCTGCTCCTTGGAGTGCGTGCCAGAGTTGTCGCCTCGAGAAATCCAGACTTTGGTTTGCCCCGACTGGTCAGCTAAGCTTTCGCCGTAGGCTACTATGCGCTTTAATGCTTCAGTCGCATTTTTCCCTGTTATGCCAGCTGGGTCGTTGCTGGGGCCAACAATCGTGAAGAAGTTGTAGGCGACTATTTTTCTGTTTACGCCGTAGCCTTCTTCGAGAAAAGCTTTTTCCATCGAGGGTGAGTGGATGAGGATGAGGTCTGCGTCGCCGTTTTTGGCGTGTTGGATTGCTATTCCTGTGCCTGCGGATATTATGTTAACGTCTACGTCGGGATGTTTTGTTTCGTAGTCTTTTTCCAGCGTGTCTAGTAAGCCCGTGTCATAGAGGCTTGTGGTTGTTGAGATTATTAGTCGGCGTTTAGCGAAGTATTGGAAGTAGATTAGGGTGCCGGCGATTAGTATTATTGTTGTTAGTGTGGCGGTGAGGAGTAGTTTTTGCCATATTTTCATTCAAACACCGTTATGTAACACTATGCATAACGCTTAACTTATAAAGATTACGCGCAATAACTATAAACAGAATGTCCGCCCAAGAAAAACACAAGCCCTCCTGCAAAGTTTGGATAGAATACAAGGGAAAACCAGTCCTCGGCAAAGGCGGCGCTGAAATTCTACGTGCAATAGCAAAGGAAAACTCCCTTTCAAAAGCCGCTGAAACACTCGGAATGTCCTACCGCTATTTGTGGAATTACGTGCAAAAAATCCAAAAAGCCGTCGAAGCACCTATTGTGGAGACTTTTAAGGGCGGCAAGGCAGGAGGCGGAGGCGCCAAGCTGACGGCGCTTGGCGAAAGACTGCTGCGTGAATATGAGCGGCTGGAGGGCTATCTAAGCGAAGCCATGTCTAATAGGGAGGATTTAGGTTTGAAAATTAGCGCAAGAAACCGATTAAAAGGAAAAGTTACAGCAGTGGAAACGGATGCAATAACCGCGAAAGTCAAAGTGGAAATCAGTGTGCCCGCAACCATAACGGCGCTGATTTCGCGAGAAGCCGTTGAAGATCTGAACATTAAAGTGGGCGATGAAGTCGAAGCTGTAGTGAAGGCAACCGAAGTTATGATTGCAAAATAACGCCTATTCCACAACGTAACGATACGAAATGTACTCGCCAGCCGTCGGGCTCTTCCGAATAATCTTTAGAATATCGCCTGGTTTAGCGCCGATGACCTTAACCGCGGGGTCAGTAGCCTTTATCTGTGGTATCTGATACGGCTGAATCTTATACTGAGCCAGAAGCTGCTCGCGTTCCTTTTCGCTTAAAATCTCGTGCCTCGGAACTAAGTCATGCTCGAAAATGTCGAATACAGGGAAAGACTTTGGTAAAAGTTCAATTTTCTTCTTTTTCTGGCCCTGCTTAACTGCATGAGTGAAGCGCCCCTCGGTGATCACGATGGCGTGATCCAAATTTTTCTCCTCCATAACCTTATACAGCGTATTCATCGCATTGATGCCCACGGTAGCCGCCTCGAGAATGCACCAGATTATGGCTTTCTCCTGTGTCTCGGGAATTTTAACAATGTAGGCCAAAGCGCCCTCATACTCTTCTTTCTTAACAAGCTTATAGTTTCGGAGTTTGATTAATACTTCCGCTTTGCGTCCCTCAATAGTTTTCTCTTTGGCGCTCACACTACAAACCTTCACGGGAGTGATACGCAAAACCTTACAAACCATTAACCCTTAAACTTTACGGCTCGAAAATGAGCTACTCAGCAAGCCATGGCAATAAAATCATGGAGAAGCGCAGAAAAATGTTGGTAGCCCTTAACAAAGCAGTATATGATGCGCGGCGCACTTTTTTCGCTGCATATGAATTGAGAGAACAAATTTTATAAGTTCAATGAATGAAATAAAAAAAATTATCGAGATAGAATAGAGTGAAGTACACTGATTTGATTGGTAAAGAAATATTCTGCCATGGCCTGCGAGTAGGCAAAATAAAAGACCTCACCATAGACGGCAAAGAATGGAAAATTACACATCTCGAAGTTGAATTAAGAAAGGAAGCAGCGCAGGAAGTACTCGGCGTAAAATCCTCATTCAAAAACCTTCTAGCAATCTCCGCAGCCGACGCAGCGTCAAAAGCCCTAGCAAAAGACCGCGTGACATGTCAGGTCTCAAAAGGCCAACTACGCATATACCTAAAACCATCATAGCAGCATATGCTTATGAACAGTCCTTCTGCATCAAACAAATAGAAAAATTCTTAAAAATTGAACAAATGAAAAAGAAGTATTATCTATTTCGTTTTTTGAATATCACCATGACTGTGACGGTCGCGATTGCTATCGTGACTGTTGCTATGATAATGTAGTGGCTCAGTTGGGCGTTTTCAATATTCAAAGTTTCTGCTGTGTTCTCTATGTCGGGCTGGGTTCCAAGGATGCCTGTCGGGTGGCTATATGCTATTTCTCCAGTGTCTGCCCAGATGCCAACTTGCCAGCCTGTGATCGTTGAGTTAGGGTAGTTGAGAGGCAGTTCAACAAACCAGAAAGGATACAACACAAACGGATTTCTGGAGAGCATATACAAATCTGCTCTTATGGAGCGGTTTCCAAAGTTGAGTTCAGTTGTTGCTGCTTTATTTGCTTCTTTCTGTGCAATGATGATTGCTTCTTCTCTTGAAATCTTTTATGTTTTCGCTGCCTATTTTGAAGAGATACCAGCCATCGCTAAATCCTGTCAAAGCGCCATCCCTAAAGTGAATGTTTACACTTTTTGGGGAATCAGCATTATTGATTGTATACATGAAATAAAATGATATCATTGTAGATGTGACATTTTGAGATATGAAGTTTGTGTTAATAGTTACTAAACGCCGCAAGTTTCCTATCGTCGCGTTTACAGAACTCATGTCAGCAACTTTATTCATTGTTTCGCATAACATTTGGAGGTGGGGCTCTCCTGAATAAGTATGGAGCCTTTGAAGAATTGCCTTTGTTATCTCAAGAATATCAGTTGGCAATTGTTTGGCATAATGTGCAGAAAGCAAGGAACAGTTAACTGGATTTATAGCAACAAACCAGAGACTCTTATTTACAAATCTTAAACTGAACTCTATTTTAACGCCCTCTGCCTTTAAGGTGTACACTACATCTTCTCTTTGTAGTCCCCCATAATTATCTGGATGATCCGAGAAGTAACTAGTCAGTTCAACGTTATACTTTGTTACATCAAGTCCAACTATATCTTTTATAACTGAAAGTGCTTTCTCTTGAACAGCCACATCCGAGTTTACTTTAAACATTTGCGCCAACAAAACAATAAATAACGCCACAAGAGCCAGAACAACAAAAAATTTGTTCACATAAACATTCATTTTAATTCACTCCTTCACTCAGGGAGATTTGATAGGTGTCAGTTCGCCCGTCGAGTCCTTATCATCGCGTTGACTCTGTGACTCTAAAGCTCATCATCCAAAAATAAATGGATGCCCATACTGAACTTAAGAGTTTTGGCATTCCAAACCGCTAAGCCGCATTTTAGAGGCAACAGTTTTTAATGCTTAAAGCCGTAAAGAGTTTACGGGTGAAAGGAGTTTATGGAGCTTTTAGAAGCCATCCGTGGGAGGCGAAGTGTAAGAGCCTTCAATCCGCAGGATGTGCCCGACGAGGTTGTGGAGCAGCTTATTGACGCGGCGCGGCATGCACCTTCAGCTGGAAACCTGCAGCCATGGGAATTCATAATCGTCCGAACGCCTGAGCAAAAGCGGCGGCTCGCTGAGGCTGCTCGGCAAGCTTTTGTTGAAGAAGCGCCTGTTGTAATCGTGGTTTGTGCGGACGAGAACCGCGCTTCAATGGGCTATGGCACTCGAGGCAAAACGCTCTACTGCATACAGGACACGGCGGCAGCAACGCAGAACATTCTGTTAGCCGCGTACGCGCTTGGGCTGGGAACCTGCTGGGTAGGCGCCTTCAACGAAGACGACGCACGCAAAGCCCTAAGTCTTCCCAGCGGCATACGCCCAGTGGCCATGATACCCGTAGGATACGCTGCGAAAACGCCGACGCCGAGGAGCCGACGGCCCCTAAGCCAGATAATACATTACGAGCGCTTCTGAAACAGGGCGCAAGCTGCTTTCGTGCGCTGATGCGTAGGCTTAACTGCACAGGCAAGTAGCGGCTTTAATAACAATTTGCAGCTGCACTCATATTTGAACAAAATCTTATAATAGCAATACGCACCTCCAAAGAATTTCAGCTTCTGAATCACTTTTTGTAACGAAACATAAATATTTCATACACACTAAACTTCAATCGCCTAGAAATGCGGGGGTAAAAATGAAGAAGAAAATATTATTACTTCCCCTTGCAGTGCTACTGCTACTGTCTGTAATGGTGCCTCCAGCGCTCGCTAAAGAGCTAGTGGGCGTCAAAGTGGGCGACTGGTTCAAATACCGAGCTAGAGTCACTCGATGGGAAAGCACCATGACATTTCTTCCAGATAATTATTTGGGTCCCTTAACTTTGGCTGAGAATAATACAAATGCTATATGGTATAATGTTACGAGCATAACGCCTGGTGATGGTGGCGACAACGTAACCTTCACAGTCCAATATGACTGAAAAAACGGGAGCGTAACAACCGAGACCGTAACATATAACGTATCCACCTCTGACCAGTTAATATTCATGATAGGCGCCAACATGATGACGGGTCAGATGGCAAGTGACACATTTGATTTCCTAGGCATGGGCATGTTTCAATATCCAGCGCGATACATAAATGCGACGGTAAATCTTGTAAATCCTAACGCGACAAGAGAAACGAATGTGCTTACATATAGCATCAATATTCTGGGTGCCGATTATAACTACACATTCTATTGGGACAAAGCAACTGGAATGCGAGTTTATTACGAAAACAGCGGAGTTGTACCTGCACTTGATTTTATTGGGCAGCCCGCGTATACCTACACTGTAAAATGGGAGCTCGTAGATTCAAGCGTTAACGGTCTGGTAATACCTGATCTTACGGCGCCAATACTGCTACTATCGATGATGACAGCCACCATATCAATAGTCTTCATGTACAGACGGAAAAAGACGACAATCTAACCTTTTCCCTTTCTTTTTATTAAAAAATTCACACATAATGAATTTAGTTAAGGCTTTACCCTTTTGGGTGGAAGCTTAAATGCTTATGAAGCAGCCAGCTTTTCGAGACATCGCCTTTCTATAGATTAACCCTGCTGTTGCAGCGTCTTGGATGGCCAAGCCTGTAGAGTCGAAAACAGTGATTTCCTCTTTTGAGGTTCGGCCAGGCTTGGCGCCCGCTACGATTTCGCCGAGTTCAGCCCACACATCCTTCTTGGACAAGATGCCACGCATAACGGGCACGTTTATTTCGCCGCTATGAGCCGCTTGCTCCCAATCATCCACAACAATCTTCGCTCGCTTCAAAATCGCTGGGTCTATTTCCTCTTTAAGCGGCGCATCCGCCCCAATACAGTTAAAATGAGTTCCCTCAGAAACCCATGCGTCAAAAACCACAGGCTTCCTCGAGGGTGTAGTGGTGATAACTATGTCAGCGCCGCGCACAGCTTCTTCCTCGCTTCCAACGATGGTTACTTGGCAGTTTGCCGCTTTGCTTTTGGCTTCTGCGGCGAAAGCTTCTGCTGCTTTAGGCGAAATGTCGCAGACACGGATTTCTTTAAGGTTTGGCCGCGTTAAAAGAAGCGCTTGCAGTTGCGCTCTGGCTTGGACGCCAGCGCCGATGAAACTGGCAATCTTCGCGTCTTTGTTGGCGAGGTATTTTATCGCGATGCCTCCTGCAGCGGCGGTACGCATGGCTGTCAAGCTGGTTCCGCCCATTATCGCCAGTAACGCGCCGTTTCTCGGATCCAGCAGAAGCACGGTGGCTGAAACGGTGGGCATGCCGAATTTGCCTGGGTTGTCGGGATGAGAATTCACGATTTTAACGGCGGCTACATCCAGCCGTTCAAGGTAGGCGGGCATGGCGCGCACGTCGCCATTATACTTGGCAAAGTTGAGGTAGACTTTCGGCGGCATCTGAGCGTAGCCCAGCGCCTTCTCGCGGAAAGCGTTTTCAACAGCATCCATAACCTCGCCCATGCGCAACAGCCCAGTAACTTCCTGTTCAGATAACAGCAAAACGTTAATCTCACCCACTCCCCTGTGAAAGCTTTCTGCCTTTGACTGTTGATAAGCCTTTCTTTAAGCAACGCCTACTTTGTTGAATCAACAAGGCACTTCCGAGTTTAGAGAATGCATGAGCTTTTAATACCCTGCCACACGGTATATTCTATGAGGTCCAGCATGTGGATTATGCCGTAATCGCCGAGGCCTACGAGCGCATCGAAGCCACCACAAAGCGGCTCGAAATGACCGATTTACTAGTTGACCTCTTAAAAAAGACGCCTAAAGACGCCATAGACAAGGTTGTCTACTTGACGCAGGGCAAGCTTTACCCTGACTTTGTGGGTTTAGAAATCGGCGTGGCTGAGCGGTTGGCCATAAAGGCGTTGGCGCGTGCCGCTGGAAGGAAAGAGAGCGAGATTGAAGAGGACTTGAAGAAAAGCGGCGACATCGGCGAAACCGCGCAGGATTTCATAGCCAAAAAACGGCAGGTTACCTTCTTTCAGAAGCCGCTTACGGTGCAACGCGTCTACGAGACGCTTGATAAGATGGCGAAGACGACAGGCGCGGGCGCCGTGGACACAAAAATGGCGCTTTTGGCAGGGCTGCTATCTGACGCGACGCCGAAGGAAGCTAAATACCTCATGCGTACGGTTACGGGCAACCTTCGGCTGGGCATAGCGGATATGACGGTGCTTGATGCGTTGGCAATAGCCTACGGCGGCGGCAAAGAAGCACGCGAGCTAACAGAACGCGCCTACAACATCTCCTCTGACCTCGGCAGAGTCGCCAAAGTATTAGCCGAGCAGGGATTAGAGGGCATTAAGCAGTTCCAAGTTGTAGTTTTCGAGCCGATAAGACCCATGTTGGCGGAGCGCCTTTCTTCGCCCGAGGAAATCCTTGAGAAGCTGGGCGGGAAATGCGTGGCAGAGTACAAGTACGACGGCGAACGCGTCCAAGCGCACAAGAAAGGCGAGGAGGTTGTGCTCTATTCCCGGCGTCTAGAGAATATTTCTGACCAGTACCCCGACGCCATTGCGCTCGTCAGAGAGCATGTAAAAGCGCAAGAGGCCATTCTTGAAGCGGAATGTGTGGCTGTGGATCTTGACACGGGCGAGATGCGCCCTTTCCAAGAGCTGATGCACCGCCGCCGCAAGTATGAGATTGAGCAAGCAATGGAGCAGTATCCCGTTTCGCTTTTCATGTTCGACGCCCTATACGTTGACGGCAAGGATCTTACGCTTGAGGCGTACCCGGTTAGGCGGAAGGCGCTGGAGAAGGTGCTGAAGGAAAGTGACCGCGTAAAAGCTGCAAAGCACATCTTAACCAGCAATGCAGCGGAGCTTGAAGCGTTCTTCGAGGAAGCCATAGCTGAGGGCTGTGAAGGCTTAATCTGCAAATCTGTGGGGAAAGACTCTGTGTATCAGGCAGGTGCTCGCGGTTGGCTCTGGATAAAGTACAAGCGGGATTACAAGAGTGAAATGACCGACACCGTTGACCTCGTCGTGGTAGGCGCCTTCCATGGCCGGGGCAAACGTGCAGGAACCTATGGCGCGTTGCTTCTTGCAGCGTATAACCCTGAAACGGACACATTTGAAACCGTTACCAAGTGCGGAACAGGCTTCACGGACAAGGACTTGGCTGAGTTGCCGGAGATGCTGCGGAAGCATGTGATTCCACGTAAACATTCCCGCGTGCAGTCAACGCTTGAGGCGGATGTCTGGTTTGAGCCGAAGCTGGTTCTAGAAATTTTAGGCGCAGAAATCACACTAAGCCCAATTCATACATGCGCCATGGACTCCATACGGAAAGGAAGCGGCTTGGCCATCAGGTTTCCGCGTTTCACAGGCAAGTACCGCACGGATAAGGCTGCTGAAGACGCGACCACCTCAGCGGAGATAGTGGAAATGTACCGCAGCCAACTCAAGCAGATTAGCGCCGCGTAGCAACCGTTTGCATTAGGCGTAGCAAAGAATTGATAAGCACTAACCGCTAAAAATAGTAGCTGTGTGAAATGCTTATGCCTCTGGATTCTGAAAAGCTCAAAGTGCTGCTTAATCTCAGGGAAAAACTCGAGCAGCGAATTAAAGAGTTAGAAGCTGAAATGAAGGAAGCATCTGCCACGTTAGAAGCAGTAAATGCCATACTGCTTGAAAAGGGCTTTAAACGCGGCGACATCAAAGAAGTAAAATCCACAGTAGCAGAAGCGCCAGCGGAGACAGTCGCCGCAATGGAAGAAGCCCCTGTGGAGCACCGTGCAATAGAGCCTGAAAATGTGATTCCATTGAAAACCACGAATGAGGAGCCTTTAGCGATCATCTACGTTGACAAGCATGAGCTACATGTTTTACCCGATGAAAGCAAGAAATTCAGCATTAGCACGCCGCCGTTCCAGAATTTTCTTGTTGAGCGAGTGCTCGCCAAGATGGAGGAGAAAGACAGCGAACTTGTTCGGCAAGGACTGCTGGCGCCTGTCAAAATGTTCGCTTATAATATCATTCGCGAAGGCGACTTGCTTCGGGAGATAGTGATTAGAAACGTGGATGAAACACGGTTAAAAGAACTAAAGTCCAGCATAAGGTGGACGCTGGAAAAAATGTATGAGAAAATGACGAGTTAAAAAGTGACTTTTTACAGATGCTTCTCTAACGCGTCAACGTATCTCTGCTTGGTGCAGAGGCCAACAATTCTTTCGACTTCGCAGCAATTCTTGATTATAACTACTGTGGGAATGCTGAAAATCTGGAACTGCTCTGCAGTGTCAGGATTCTCATCAACATTAAGCTTCGCGACAAGGACTTTCCCAGAGTATTCACGGGCTAATTCCTCAATCGTTGGAGCAAGAGCACGACATGGACCACACCACGGCGCCCAAAAATCAACCAAAACCAGAGGATTACGCTTCACCGTATCTTCAAAGTTAGCATCAGTTAAATGAAACGGCTCATTACCCATTCTCTTAATCTCCTAATAAACACGTTAATGTTTGAGCATGCTTTGATATAAATATTCACGAAGCAAAAGTGTGCCTTCATATTTGGAGCCTATTAAAAATTCATTGCAGAAACCTATAGAAGGGTTCTATTCCTTAGTAGCACTTTATACAATCATTCCATGCAAAAATTAGCGCTTTAAATAAGGCGGCTATATATTGTTCGGAGTATCAGTGCTATGTCAAGCTTGACCGAAGCGTTTCATGCGCCTTGCGTTTTCGTATGCCAGTAGAAATTCTGCTGCGAACTTGTCGGCGTGCTTTTCTGTGCCCCTGTGCTGCTTGTCCACAGGCTGCGTGCGCAAGTGATGATAAAACTCGTGCAAAATAACAAAGGGGTTCTTCATAACGTCACTAACAAGCAATGCGATTGTTTCGTTTTTAGCCGTATAACAGCCCAAAGCATTCCTTCTGTGCCCCTTCGGCAAGCCCACTTTCAATTTCGGCGTGCTCACACCATAGTTCTCGGCAAGAAGCGCAAGAGCCTCCTCTGCCTTTCCATTCTGAATAAGCCAAACAACTAGCGGTTTAAAGTCAACTCGCAATATACATGGCGCCCGCAGCAAATCAGTGCGCTTCTAATTTAAAGGGGTTCGTGTTTTTAACTTGTTACTTGGAGGCGCTGGCAACCACAATCAGGTTGTTCACGACTGCTGTTAAAAGAAGCAACGTGGCTATTAGATATGCGCTTCTAAGTATGAGACGCGTGAACTGGAACTTACGGCTATTCTTGTCTTGAGACTTTAGCAGCATTTTCTCTGCATTATGAAACAATAAGCCTACAATTACGGTTGTGGAAAGTTTTATGAATGTAAACGCGGGCAAACTCATTCGCGTTATCTCAGCCAAGAAAGGGTTACTCTCTACAGCACCAAAGTAAGTTATGCCAACAATCGTTGTCAGCCAATCCATAGAGCCTATCAGAATAAGCGATAAGCAAGGAACGGTCTTGCCCTTAAGCATACTGCCTTCTCCTTTCTCAACAGCCATATATGGCGCGCTGAAGATTTAAGTGTTAAATTACGATTTACGATATATGTCTCAAATTAAACCAATCCAGCTTTCGTGTGGCAGACAATAGCCAGAAACTATTTTGAAACATAGTTGGTGCAACGTAGAAACTATTTGCAGCAAGATGAAAAAGTGTGATTTTGGAATAGCTTTTATATAGTTCTGCTGGTATCTTATGGAGCTCGTGCATTATTGCACAAGAAATAAGGAGAGAATCGGGAGAATGAAGTTGATCAAATGCAAGACCTATACTGCAATTGCTATTCTAACATTCGCCATGGCAATATCGCTTGTCGCTTTACCCGCTATCGCGCAACCAGGCGTAACCTTAGCATCATTCCCAATACTCGACGTCGTTCCCAACCCAGTAGGTGTAGGCGAAAACGCACTCATCCGCTTCGGTGTAATGCAGCAACTACCTAGCGTATACGATGGATATGAAGGCTTAACCCTCACAATCACCAAGCCAGACGGCACAACCGAATCCTTCGGCCCATACAAAACCGACTCTACAGGCTCAACATTCATGAACTATGTTCCCACAATAACCGGCACCTACAAGGTGAAGCTTAACTTCCCTGAACAAATCTGGAAATGGGGCAACTTCTATAGTGCTGAAAGCGGCGCCACAATATACAACGGAACCACCATAAAGGGCAGCACACTCGAAATGGAATTCGAAGTTATAGCAGAAAAGCGAGAAACTTACCCTGGACACCCCTTACCATCAGAATACTGGACTCGCCCAATTGATCCACAGCTCCGTGAGTGGGCTACGATCGCTGGTAACTGGATGGCACGACCTGACAATTCACTAGCGCTCTATAATGATGATGCACCTGAGACTGCCCACGTATTGTGGACTAGGCAACTAACTACAGGCGGCTTGAACGGCGGATACTGGGGTGAAGCACAGCTGCCTGTCGGCGCTGAAACAGGCGACCCCTACGAAGGAAAATGGGCTAATTCAGTGGTAATGAATGGAATTCTCTATTACAACAGGGACTCTGCAACTGTAGCGAACAACACCGGAATCGTTGCGGTAGATCTGCATACTGGAGAGTTGCTCTGGGAGAAATTAGGAGTTTCTCTATCCTTTGGGCAAATTCTCTACTTTAACGGCTGGAACATGGACGGCTCCTATAATTATCTATGGTCAGTAAGTGGCTCAACATACAATGCATATGACCCCTTCAACGGCGCATGGATCTACACAATGACAAACGTGCCTTCAGGTACACGCGTTTTCGGTCCTAGTGGCGAAATTCTTATCTACCAATTCAACTTTGCAAACCGCTGGATGGCCATGTGGAACTCTACCGCAGCAGGCCAAGCCAACGGAAACTTCAGAGACCCAGGAAACTTCGGCAGCTGGGCTTCATACATGCGCCCGCTTGTCCACGGAGTAACCTTCGCTGCTAACACCACTGGTGCTTACTCATGGAACGTGACAATCCCTGCTGGCTTGCAAGCATCCGCATCCTTTGGAGCAACCACAGTTAAAATATATTCTGACCGTGTGGTAGGCGTTTACTATAACCGCTCACTCGTCCGCGTATGGGCCTTGAACACTAAAGGCCTAAACAAAGCCTCCACAACCACTTCTTTGCTGTTCGATAACACTTGGAATGCGCCTTCCATTTGGAGCGAGGGGTCTGTCACAATTCACTACACAGGTGCATCAAATAATCTTGAGGGCGGCGTCATCGCCGTCTGGTGCAAGGAGCTTCGGAAGCATTATGGATTCAGCGTTGAAACTGGCAACTACTTGTGGGAAACCGAGTCCGAGCACTTCCTAGACGCTTACGGCTGGGGCAACGCCGAGCACACATGGTACTTCGCCTATGGTAAGCTCTACTCAGTAGGCGTAGGCGGCATCCTATACGCCTATGACTTGAAGACTGGGAAAGCAGTGTGGACTTATGCGTTGAATGATCCTTATGGCGAGTCTGTTACGGGCAATAACTGGTGGGGCTGGATCGCATTAATTGCTGATGGCAAAGTCTACCTTGGTCACTGCGAGCACAGTGCTGAACAGCCTCTGCCTCGCGGTGCACCATTCGTATGCTTGAATGCTGAAACAGGCGATGTGGTCTGGCGTGTTAACGGCATGTTCCGCGGCACCCGCTGGGGCGGCAACGCCGTCATCGGAGACAGCATAATCGCAACCATGGACACCTACGACCAACGCATATACGCCATTGGCAAGGGCCCAAGCAAAACCACTGTTACGGCATCTCCGAAGGTTTCTGTGCACGGCAGCAAAATCCTAGTGGAAGGTATGGTCACTGATGTTTCACCTGGAACTGACGACATCGTTCTGCAGAAGAGATTCCCGAATGGTGTTCCCGCTGTTGCTGACGAGTCCATGAGTGACTGGATGCTGTACGTGTACAAGCAGTTTGAGTGCCCCGCGAACGTGAAGGGTGTTGAAGTAGTCATTGAAGTCTTGGATCCCAATGGCAACTACTACGAGGTAGCGAGAACCACTAGTGACGGCAGCGGATTCTATAGCGCTACGTTTGATCCGCCTGTTCCTGGCAAGTACACCATTGTCGCACGCTTTACCGGCTCAAAGGCTTATTATGGCTCTTACGCTGAAACCTCCGTGTTCGTAGAAGAGGCACCACTCACTACGCCTGAGGCAACACCCGCGGCTGAATCAATTGCAGACATATACTTTGTTCCCGCAGTTGTCGGCATAATCGTGGCAATAGTGGTTGTAGGTCTTGTATTAATCCTGATGCTCAGAAAACGCTAAGCATCAAACAAAAACCATAATCCCCCTCTTTCTTTTTAGTCTCCATCCAAATATAAATAACGAGCATATACATTTTCAAGTCACACAGGTGAAGTGAGCGACTCTGTAATGCAAACTTAAGCAAATTAATAGAAGCGAATTGTATAAACCGCCAACAAAGAGCGAAGCGGCTATATACCGCAAAAAGAAAATAAATATCCAGCCATACACTAAACCTACCCCATGGGCCGGTAGTCTAGCTTGGTTAGGACATCTGCTTGACGTGCAGAAGGTCGCCGGTTCGAGTCCGGTCCGGCCCACCATCACCGCGATATACAACGACGGATGATGCGACAAAATAGCTTCTAAAAAAAAACGTGAAGGCTTGCTTATTTTGTGGAGCGGGTGGCTGTTGTCGCCCAGACACGACAAGTGCCTTCGCTGCTGACCATGCAGGCGCCTACGGGCTTGGCTGGCGTGCAGGCTTTCATGAACATGGGGCACTCGTCAGGCTTAATTTTGCCGATTATCACCAAGTGGCACTCGCAACCAAGCAGAATATCCTTACCCTGCTCTACGTGCACATTGAATTTTTCTCGTGCATCATAAGTCCTAAACTCGTCGCGCAGCATCAGTGCAGAGTTGGGCAGTCGGCCTATGCCGCGCCAGTTGCCGCTGGTAACCGCAAACGCCTGCGACATCATCTGCAGCGCTCTTGGGTTGCCTTCCCATTTTACCACGCGTGAGTACTCGTTCTCCAGCCGCGCCGCGCCTTCTGCCAGCTGCTTCAGAAGCATGTAGATGCCCATTAAAACGTCAATGGGCTCAAATCCCGCCACAACGGTGGGCATGCGGTAAACCCGCGGGAAAAGCTCGTATGGTTTTAAGCCGATTATGGCGCTGACGTGGCCGGGCGCGATGAAGCCGCTGATGTTCAAGTCGCCCACGCCTAGCAGCAGCTCCATGGCAGGTGGAATCAAACGGTGCGCCACCAAAAAGCTGAAGTTTTCAGGCGGCGTTCCAAGCACTTCAACCGCCGTGGCAGGCGCGGTGGTTTCAAAGCCCACCGCGAAAAACACGAATTCTTTATCCTTCTCTCGCTTCGCCATCTCCACGGCATCGGAGACGCTGTAAACTATGCGGACATCAGCGCCAGCCGCCGCCTTCGCCTCCAGCAGGCTCATGTTGCTGCCAGGCACGCGCAAGACATCGCCGAAGCACGTTATAACCACGCCTTTCTGAGCCAGCTGTACTGCCTCGTCGATTTCGGCTGCTGGCACTATGCAGACTGGGCATCCTGGTCCCGCGATGACCTCAACGTTCCGCGGTAGGAGACTACGCAGACCGTAATGCGTTATAGTCCACTCGTGGGTGCCGCAGACATGGCAAAACTTCACTTGCTCATCTTTAGGCGCGGTTTCGCGAATCTTCTGCGCAATTTCCCGTGCCAACTTTGGATCGCGAAACTGAAGCTTTTCAGTCATTTTTGTCAGCGGTCCTATTCCTTTTCAGCCGCGAGAATCTCCTTCCACAGCGCCAGGGTTTCCAGCGCGTCCTTTTCCTCCAATGTCTGGATGGCGTAGCCCGCGTGCACCAGAACATAATCGCCTACCTTCGCGTCAACAAGCGTCACATTGACCTCTCGCAGAACACCTTCGCCGAAGTCCACTTGGGCTTTCTCTCCGTCTACGCGTATGACGCGTGCTGGAATCGCCAAGCACATGATTTATCAGCATATCACGAGCGTAAAGGGCGATAAAAACTGTATGGTCTAAAACCTGAAAAAGCCAGCTACAACCGCTTGACCAAAAGATACACCGCCATCTCCTGTAGGTATCGCCTCGTGAACAAGAAACTGCAAGCCTTCGGCTTCTACTTTCTGCCGCATTATTTCCGCCAATATCTGGTTGCTTGCAGCGCCTCCGGAAAAGCCAACGGCTTTGGCGCCTACTTTCTCGGCATTCTCGACTGCAAGCGAAGCCAATCCACGCGCTAAATAAGCATGTGCAGAATAAGCTAGATCCGCGATTGATGCCTTGCCAAGGTTTTCAAAAATTGCATAAAGCATCTGACTCGTGTCTAAAACATCGCCCTTTATTATTGGCTCAAGCTTCAGTGCATCTCTGCCTTTGATGGCGGCGGATTCCAGCTTCATGGCTGGTTCACCCTCATAAGTCCGTTCATAGCATACGCCTAAAACAGCCGCCACTGCATCCAAGACTCTGCCGCAGCTGGTTGTCTCCGTTACGCCTACGCCATTTCGCAGCTGCTGCAAAATCAGCTGCGCTTCAGTTTTCCCATAAGGCATGTATCCGCTGTGCGCAAACAGCCATTGCGCCACATCCATTTTTTTGCTAAGCATTCCCGCTGCCATGCGCAGTGGATAACGCGTCGCTGCATCTCCGCCTAATAGTGGCTGGGGCTCCAGATGCGCGAGCCGCTTGAAGTCCGCGGAATCTCTGGTGCAAAACAGGATTTCGCCGCCCCATGCGCCGCCGTCAGCTCCGTAGCCGTAGCCATCGCATACCACGCCTACCAGCTCGTCAACGGCGTGCTCCATCATGAGCGCTGCAACGTGCGCGTGGTGATGCTGCACTTGGATTAGGCGCCAGCCGTTCTCTTCCGCGAGTTGCTGCGCCAAGCGTGTGGTGATAAATTTCGGATGCAGATCGCATGCGACTGCTTCCACGCGGCTGTTGGTCAAGCGAGTCAGGTGGTTTGAGGCTTCTTGGAGAAACGCTCTTGTTTCCACGTTTTCCACGTCGCCGATGTGCTGGCTGATGAATGCCTTATTTTCAAGCAGAACGCACGCTGTGTTATTTAATTCGCCGCCTAAGCCCAAGACGCAGCTTTTCGCCTTCTCCTTCAGCATTATAGGCGCAGGCGCGTAGCCTCTGCTTCTCCTGATAAACGATGGACGTGCGCCGTGGACTCTTAGGACGGAGTCGTCGCAGCGATAGGCAATTCTGCGGTTGTGGAACAGGAAATAATCCACTGTGCTGCCTAGTGTGCGCAGGGCTTCTTCGTTGTCTTTGACGATGGGCTGGTTAGGCGGGTTAGCGCTGGTCATCACGAACGCCAAATCGTCCACGTGGTCAAAGAGCATATAATGCAGCGCGGTGTAGGGTAGCATGACGCCGATGTTGTGCAATTCTGGCGCAACCAAAGGCGAGAGCGAATAGCTGCTTTTCTTGTTTAGCAGCACTATCGGACGCGCGTAAGACGTAAGCAGCTCCGCCTCCTTCGAAGTTACTTCGGCAAAAGATTTCGCCGCCTCCAGACTCCGCGCCATAATGGCAAATGGCTTAGCTCTTCGATGCTTCGCTTTTCGAAGCCGCTGCAACGGCTCATCTTTTGTTACGGATGCGGCAACGTGGAAGCCGCCGTAGCCTTTTATGGCAAGAATTGCGCCTTCGCTGAGCAAGCGGCCCGCTTCACGCACGGGATCCTTATGTTTGATGGGTTCGCCTCTGTTTGTGGTCAAATAAGCCTGTGGTCCACACGCTGGACATGCCACGGTTTGCGCATGAAAGCGCCTATTAAGCGGATCCGTGTACTCTCCTTGGCAGTAGCTGCACATCTTAAACTCGCGCATGGTGGTGTTTTCCCGGTCGTATGGCAACTGTTCTATGGTTGTGAATCGCGGTCCGCAATCAGTGCATGTAATGAAAAAGTAGTCATGACGCGGGTTATTTGGGTCTCTGAGCTCGGCGAGGCATTCGCTGCAGATGGCAATGTCCGGTGGAATAGCTGAGCCCGTCAGCTCTTTTTCAGCCGAGCTCTTGTAAATCGTGAATTTTGTGTATTCGTTTCCGCCGGATAGTTCTGTTGTTATTATGCGGTGTATTTGGGCTAGAGGCGGCTTTTTGTCTTTCAAGTCGCGCAAAAAATTATTGATGTTTTCCTCGTTACCTTCAAGCAAAATTTCTACTCCGGCGTCGCCGCGGTTGCGCACGTACCCTGCCAAGCCATTTTGCACTGCTATGCGGTAGATGAAGGGGCGGAAACCGACGCCTTGAACAATGCCCGTGATGTTGATTTTAACGCGCAATTGCAAGCCTTCTTCAATTCAGAAGGAATAAATTCTCTTATACATTTCTACGATCTAAACGAGTTATTTCCATATTATCAGCGGGGTTGCCGCCGCTTTCTCTGGCTTAAATTAAAATGGTATGGATGTTAACGTTTGTTTGTTAATTTCTGCTTCTCTTCTTCTTGAAGCATCCGCCTCAGCACTTTGCCCGCTGCGCTTATCGGCAGCTCCTTTCTGAACTCCACTTCGCGAATCATCTTGTATGGAGCAACTTTCTCTTTAACAAACTCCATTATTTCCGTTTCAGAAGCTTTGGCTCCGTCTTTTAGCACTATGAAGGCTTTTGGAATTTCACCAACCAGCGGATCGGGTTTGCCTACGACAGCGCATAACCGCACGGCTGGATGCTCATAAAGCACATCCTCCAACTCGCGTGGATACACGCTGTAATCCTTGTATTTTATAAGGTCTTTTTTACGGTCGGTAATATAGAAGTAGCCATCCTCATCCATCCGTGCAATGTCGCCTGTGAGGAGCCAGCCGCCGCGGAGAACCCTCGCAGTTTCCTCTGGCCTTCGCCAGTAGCCCTTCATTACCTGTGGCCCTTTGACGGCGAGTTCCCCAGTTTCGCCGGCCCCCAGCGTTTTCTCGCCTGTTTCAGCATCCACTATTCGGGCGTCCGTGTCCGGCAAGGGTAAGCCGATTGAGCCTAAGCGTACCGTGCGCATGGTCTTATCCACTGGGTTGCAGTGTGTAACCGGAGACGCTTCAGTTAAGCCATAGCCTTCTGCGAGGAAACCGCCGGTGACTTCCATAAAGCGCTTCTGAACCTGCGGCGGCAGCGGTGAGGCGCCTGAGATGCAGACGCGTATGCTGGTTAAGGCGAAGTTGCCAAGCGCAGGATTAGCAAGCAGCAGCGAGTACATTGTGGGAACGCCGCAGAAAACCGTGACCCGGTGCCGCTGAATTGCTTCCAGGGCTGCGGCGGGTTCAAAACGTGGCAGCAGCACCATTTTGGCGGCTAAATACACTGGCACGTTCATGCTTGTTGTCATGCCGTAAATATGGAACAGCGGCAAAGCAGCCAGAAAAACGTCTTCCGCGCTGCCTTTTATCCAAGCCGCAAAAGCAACAGCGTTAGAAACCAGATTCCTATGCGTCAGCATGGCGCCTTTAGCGGTGCCTGTGGTGCCGCCAGTATACTGCAACGCAGCCAAATCCTCTTCAAGGTCTATGTGCACCTTCGGCGGCTTGGCCTTTTTGCCCTCGCTAAGTAGCTCTTGGAAAAGGTAAACGTTCGGCTTTTGTTCAATCCTAATGGGCGCCGCAGACGCTTTAGCCGCGTATTCTTCTGCGCTGGTAATTATGATATTCTTGAGTTTGGTTTTTCGACGAACGTTCTCCACAATTGGGTAAAGCGTGTCCAAGGCGACTATGGTCTCTGCTTCTGCATCCTTCAGTTGATATTCCACTTCCCGTTCTTTATGCAGTGAGCTTATGGCAGTTAAAAGTGCGCCAACCTTGAGAGAGCCATAATATGCTATTATGAACTGAGGCGTGTTTGGTAGAAAAACCGCGACTCTATCGCCTTTCTTTACGCCTAAAGCTGCAAGCGCCGCAGCAAACTGATCTGTCAGCGCAGCTAACTCGGCGTAGGTGATTTCCCTATCGGCAAAGGCTATTGCAGCTTTTTGAGGATACACTTCTGCCGCTTTCTCAAGGAACCCTTGCAGCGGCACTTTTGGATATTCGAGTTTTCTGGGCACATCCGGAGGCCATAAGCGAAGCCAAGGTTGGTTCTCTATTTGCATTGTTACACACGCTTTGCCAATAAGATTAAAAAACAAGTAATAACATTTACCAAAAGTCCCGTGGTGCGCCTAAAAGAAAACCAGCTTTATCAGAAACAGGGCGGCCAAATGCAAAGGGTAAAACGCATAGAAAGCATATTTTCTAAATGAATATACAAACGAGTTTTCAGGAATGACTGTTTCCCTTTTCAAAACGCCTCTTATATGGAGAATGATCAGCGGCACCGCAAAAAGCGAAAGCACTTGCGTGTCTGCGATAAGCAGAAACTGGCTGTTCAAGGCAAACAGCGCGAGGAAACCAGTCAGTGGATTACTTTTCAAAAATTTCATGCATGCCACCGTTAGCACCGCGTAAATACTTCCTTCTGTGTTGAGGAATATAGAAAGCAAGGCGGGAACAACCGTTAACAGGCTTCGCTTGTTAAAGAGGTAAATTGTCAACGCGCCTAGTAGCAACGAGAAGAGTATGTTGAAACGTTCAAATGGCTGGATTTCAAAAGCAAGAAAATAGGGCACCTGCGAAATCACAGCAAAACTGAAAAGTGTTGCCAAGTATCTTTTCGGCTTTTTTGTGTTCTCAATTCCTAGGGCTACAAGATACGCGAATAATGGAAAAGCAAGCCTGCCAATGATGTGAAGCAACAGCCAGTCTGGATAAAAGACATCTCCCACATGGTCTATCGCCATGGCTGCAATAGCTATCAGCTTGAGCAGATCTCTTCCATAGTCAAACTTTCTAACAGGAATAGACACTTTCAAACCACATGAACTGTATTTTTTCTGTAGCTTAATTGTATAGAAGCATAAGGTTGCATGCTTTAAAAGTGTGCCATTTGTTATGAAAAAGCGTTTAAAACAACTTATCTATATAAAAATGGGTTTTGGCAGCATAAAAGCCGCCAGTTCTGCGTCTATTTCTTGTTCATCAAATATTCATGAATGGCTTTCGCTGCTTTCTTGCCCATGCCCATCGCGCTGATGACCGTTGCTGCGCCAGTAGCTACATCACCGCCGGCATATACGCCCTCTAAACTGGTCTTGCAGTTTTCATCAACTTTTATCGTGCCGTGTCTTGGGTCTGTTACTAGGCCTTCGGTTGTCCGCTGAATAATCGGGTTCGGCGTCTGTCCGATGGCAATGATCACAGTGTCAGTTTCCATGACGAATTCTGAGCCGGGAATCGGCTTGACGCTGCGTCTGCCGCTTTTGTCGGGTTCTCCGAGTTCCATGCAGATGCATTTCATGGCTTTAACCCAACCTTTCTCGTCGCCGTAAAACTCCACTGGCGCGGCAAGGAACTTGCATACCAAGCCTTCTTCCTCCGCGTTCTCGATTTCCTCTTTACGTGCGGGTAGCTCGTCGCGTGACCGCCTATAAACTAAGCAGACATCAGCGCCTAAACGCATCGCGGATCTTGCACAGTCCATGGCAACATTGCCGCCACCGATAACAACAACGTGCTTTCCAATACGAATTGGCGTATCATAGTCTGGAAAAGCATAAGCCTTCATCAAGTTAACGCGTATCAGAAACTCGTTAGCAGAGTAAATTCCGCCTAGGTTCTCGCCTGGGCACCCAGTAAATTGAGGTAAACCTGCACCGCTACCTATGAATACTGCGTCAGTGCCACTTTTCAGCAGTTCTGGAATAGTTACTGTTCTACCGACAAGATGGCCTAATCGCAAGTCAACGCCTAACTTTTTGATGTATTCAATTTCGTTGCGCACTATGACTTTTGGTAAACGGAATTCGGGGATGCCATACATCAGCACTCCGCCACCTACGTGTAGCGCTTCATAAATTGTTACCTCATGCCCGAGCTTTACCAAGTCAGCAGCAGCCGTCAACCCAGCTGGGCCAGCACCGATTATGGCTACTTTTTTGCCCGTTGGTGGAGCCTTCTTGGGCATCTGAAAGCCGTGTTCGCGTTCCCAATCAGCAAGAAAACGTTCAAGGCGACCGATGCTTACTGGATCGCCAACTTTGCCGAGGACGCATTTCGCTTGGCACTGTTCTTCTTGTGGGCAAACTCGTCCACAAACTGCTGGCAAAGCATTTTTCGTTTTTATGACAGCTATACCTTCAGCGTACTTCTTTTCTCTGATGCATTTAATGAACTGTGGAATTGGAACCTCAACAGGACAGCCGGTTACGCACTGTGGTTTCGGGCATTGAAGGCAGCGGTTTGCTTCTTCAAGCGCCATCTCTTCCGTGTAGCCCAAAGCTACTTCGTTGAAGTTCTTCACTCGCGCCTTCGGTTCTTGTTTAGGCATTTCCACGGCTTCTTTCTTTATTTTAGGTTTAGGCTTTGTTTCTGCCACATTTACACTCTCCATGCATTTCCCATAACATTGAACTTAACCTTTCTTCAGGAAGCATCATACGTTGACGCTGAATTAACCCGTCAAAATCAACTTTATGTCCGTCAAACTCTGGTCCGTCAACACAACCGAACAGCATTTTCCCGCCGACTGTAACTCGGCAAACACCGCACATGCCCATGCCGTCAATCATTATGGGCGTCAAAGTCACAATTGTCGGAATGCCATAGGGCCGTGTAATTTCGCTGACTTCCCGCATCATCACAACCGGGCCTAATGCGACACAACGGTCAAACTTTTCGGTCTTCAGCAATTCTTTCAAGAAGTCCAGTCCCTTATAACCAATTGAGCCATCGTCTGAGGCTATGTACAGCTTGTCGCTTAAGGCTCTGGCTTCATCTTCCATGAACAGAAATTCCTTTGACCTGCAACCTAACACGGTAGTCACGTGATTTCCCGCTTCCTTCATGGCTTTAACCTGAAGCAGCAACGGTGCAATCATGATGCTGCCGCCGACGCAGAGAACTTTGCCGAATTTTTTGATTTCCGACGGATTGCCTAATGGGCCAGTGACGTTTAACAGGCAGTCGCCCTCTTTCAGTAACCCCATTTCCTTTGTGGTTTTGCCGACTTCGTGGAAAGCGAAGGAAACTGTGCCTTTCTTTACGTCGTAGCCGCAGATGGTGAGCGGTATGCGTTCGCCCTTCTCATGGGGAATCACAATCAAGAATTGTCCTGGCTGAGATTTAGCGGCAATCTGTGGTGCATAGATTTCAAACAGTGTTTCCTTATGTGCAAGCCGTTTCTTGCAAACTATTTCGTACATCTTGGGCATTTTCATCTTACCTCCACTTTTGCCATTGCAGTTTTAGGCATGGCTGCAATTTTCTGATAGAAGCTTTCAAACTTCGCTTTGAATTCGCCTTCGCATCTAGGCGCCGACTCAAATAGCTCAAACCGGTTAAGTAGACCCTTCTTTTTCAACACATCCTTTAGCACGCCCATGTTGCGTTCAGCTGTGTCTCTGCCTTCGCTGAGTTTGCAGTCTTCCGCTGCGCACACGACGCCCATCACGCCGTCAAAGCCGCATTCTAACGCGTTTACTACGTGTACAGGGTCCAATCCTTTAAAGCATGGAACTTCCAAGATCAGCGCGTTTTTGCCTGCAAGCGCACTGTTTGGGTTATCTAAGGCTGAGAACTCGGACCATTGACAGCTGAATACAAGCACTGCAGGTTGACCGTTTCGTGCTTTCATTGCCTTGGCCGCTTGCCCATAGCGTTGCAGGACATTATCAAACTCGTAGCCTTTTACTTCAATGGCTTTGTGGGGGCATACAAGCGCGCATGCGCCGCAGCCTACACAGTCCTCGTAAACGATTCTTGGGGTGGAGAATGGCTCTGCCTTTATAGCGTTGTATGGACAGATGAAGACGCATTTGTCGCAGCCTACACATTCCTCAGTTTTGTAAACTGCCTTCCGCGAATACTTCACAACTGTCAAAACATTTTCATCGAATCCTAACTGTTTCAGAACGTTCTTGCTGAGTTGAAAGCGGCGTGCATTGATTTTTGTGCCTTCTTTGTAACGGCAGAACTTGTCTTCACATTGAATTGAAACAATGTTCTTCACGCCTGAGCTTAAAGTTTTGAAAATGAAGTCTGTGGGGACTCTGCCTGAGCAGGGTAGCCTCAACGGAACATAATTTTTGATGTTCAAGCCTTGATCCGCAAGGATTTCTTCGACCTCGCATGTGGAAGGCGAATTTCCGCGGCACATCAAAACCAGCGTGTCACTATTCGTTTTCTTTCTTGCACATTCAACGTAATCAACAAGCTGTTCGTAATCGTAGTAGGCAACTTCTATCGCAGCAACAGGGCAAGCACTAGGGCATATTCCGCATACTTGGCACTTTTGTATGTCAATTTCCACTCTGTCTTTTTCTCGGTCATAGGCTATAGCTTCAAAGGGGCAGATTGAATGGCAGACACAACATCTACTACACAAATCTTGGTTGATTTTTACTGCAGCGAAACATTTTTCGCTCATTCTGGAAACCTCTCACGCCAAAGCGCACTTAAGCCACAAAGCTTCGGCGCTTAGGCTTATGGAAGCATGAAAAGCGTTTTTGGATGATATAATGTTTTCCCTTTATTTTCGATAATATGGTCGTCGAATATACCCATATGCTGAAAGCGCTGCAGTGATGCCTTGGCCGACTGCTGTGCCAACTTGCTTGACAGGATGATTCGTCACGTCGCCAGCGGCATAAACTCCGGGAATGTTAGTTCGCTGGAAAATGTCAATTTTGATGTATCCTTCATCATCAACCTCAACGCCAGCATCACGGGCGATTTGACTGTTAGGTGCCTCGCCAACTTGAACGAAAACTGCGTCAACCGCTAACTCCTTTGTTTCGCTTGTCCTCTTATCAAAAAGCACCACGCCGGTGACGAACTTTTCACCTTTGATCTCTTTGACTTCCTTGTTTAAGAAAACTTGCACATTCTTTTTTGAAGCCAAATCTTTTACAAGCGCTTCTTCAGCGCGGAAAGCATCTCTACGATGCGCCAAAAACACTTCCGCGGCTATTCCTGAAAGGTAAAGCGCCGTCGTGACCGCGGAATTGCCGCCTCCAACAACAAGCACTTTTTTACCCTTAAACAAAGGACCATCGCACACACCGCAGTAGCTTACGCCTCTTCCACGGAATTCTTTTTCACCCTTGACGCCGATTTCGCGGTAATGTGAACCGGTAGCGATAATAATTGCATCGGTTTCGTATGCTGCTTTGGCTGTTTTAACGATTTTACGTTCGCCTTTAAGGTCCAAGGCTGACACAAACTCAAGTTCGCGGATGATTGCGCCAGTTTTCCTGCATTGGAGCAGCATTTTCTCCGCAAGTTCACTGCCGCCGATTTGCAAAAAGCCGGGATAATTCTCTATTACTGGCGCGTCTGAGGTTGTGCCGCCAGCCATTTTCTCCTCTATAATCAGCGTTTTCAGTCCGCTTCTTGCGCCATAAATTCCCGCGGATAATCCGGCGGCGCCGGCACCTATTATGATTAGTTCCCAGTTTTCCACGCTTAGCTCTCCTCTCAAACGAGTTAAGTAGTGCGGAGCGATTTATGAATGATTCGGCAATTTTTCGCTTTAAGCCATTTATTTTTCAGAAAATGAATGTGCGTCTCAAAATAGGCGATTTTAAATTTGTAAAAAAGTGGGATGTAGGTTTGCTTTTGTTATCTTCGGTAATTCTTTAT
Source organism: Bathyarchaeia archaeon (assembly GCA_038848695.1). Lineage (GTDB taxonomy): Archaea > Thermoproteota > Bathyarchaeia > Bathyarchaeales > Bathycorpusculaceae > JAOAIV01. Next base: position 9,368 of record JAWCNL010000015.1, on the reverse strand, counting down.
TGGCACTATGGGTATGGTGAAAGTTTCAAGTACGCCGTCTATCAAGCGGATTTTGTCAGATACAAAATGTAGGGCTTTCTCGTTTGTGTCTGCCTGAAAGAGAATTGCGAAATCCCATTGGCCAAACACTTGATATGCCTCTTCAAGTTTGACGCCTTCAACTGGATTTTCATCAAACTCCATCAACGGCTCATAAAGTTTAGCAGCCATGTTGGGGCTCAATTTAATCATTAACAAATATTTCTGAACAGATTTTCCCATTTCAAGCACCTAGAAACGTCTTATGTTAAGGAGACATCCAATTTAAAAATTTGGCGATTAAAATAAACACAGAAATTTTATATTCAGTTAAAAACAATAGGCTTTCCTAAGTGTTACGCATGACTGAGAAGACAATTCAGTCCATACCTGTTATGCCGTTCGCTTTGATGCTGGCTTGCATAAACGCAGTGATCGGCTTGATAATAGGCATCTTCTATGCCTTATTCTTCGGCGCGCTACATGCCATGATCCCTAGCACAGCCTCAACCGCGATTGGCCTCGCTTTGTTTCGCATCATTTTTGGCGTAGGCGCCTTGATAATAATGCCCATTATTGGCTTCATTGGCGGTCTCATCCAAGGTTTGCTATGTGCAGCTTTATACAATTTTCTCGCGCCGAGAATCGGTGGAATCAGAGTGCGCTTCAAAGAAGATCAACAGCCATCGTAACTCCCTTTTTATGCTTTTAAAAGCTCTTGCGTCTGTCTTGTTGTTTTTAAAGAGCAAGGCCTAATTTGAATGAAAATTGGACTTTTCGAGCAACATCAACAGTGCATTAGCTTTACTCTTCGCTCTATTTATGATTCTCTATGCGCACAATAGTTGGAAATGAAATCTAGAAAAACAGATAAGCCTCCAAGTCCCAAGAGGTAAATGTAAAATCTGGGGTTTTCGTATGGCCAAATTCAGGTGCACTGTTTGCAATTATGTTTATGATGAAACTAAAGAAAAAGTGAAGTTCAGCGACTTGCCAAAAGAGTGGGTATGTCCAGTCTGCGGTGCGCCAAAAACCGTTTTTGTGCTTTTGGCGGAGGAAGCCGTTGAGGAAAAAAGAGCGCGCACTGTTTCGGATGTTCTGATAGAGCAAATCGCAGAGTGGGGTGTGCGATACGTTTTTGGGATTCCTGGAACTTCCACTTTAGGCCTTGTTGACGCCATCAGAAAGAACAGTAAAATCCAGTACATTCAGGTTCGACATGAACAAACAGCTGCTTTCATGGCTTCAGCTTACGGGAAACTTACTGGACATGTTGCCGCTTGTCTGGGTGTTTCTGGCCCAGGCGCGACTAATCTTGCTACGGGCTTGTATGACGCGAGCTTGGATCATTCGCCTGTCTTGGCGCTTACTGGGCTGGTAGCGCGGCAACTCATTGGGCCCGGCTCGGTGCAGGAGATTGATCAGTACTCATTCTTTGAGCCTATATGCGTTTTTAACAAGATTTTGATGTCTGAAGAGCAAACTACCATGCTGGCTACGTTGGCCATTAAGCATGCACTGTTGGATCGCGGTGTTGCTCATATTGGTGTTCCCAGTGATGTGCAGAAGCTTCCGTATGATGCGCCAATTTTGCCGTTGGAAGGGCGGATGCCGAATTTGGCGTTCGGGCAGGAGGAGGCGCTTGTTGAGAAGGCTGCGCGAGTAATTGATCAGGCAGAGCGGCCTGTGATAATTGCGGGTTTTGGCGCTAGGGGGCAGGGAACGAAGCTTATGAAGTTGGCGGAAAAGATTTCTGCGCCTATAGTAACCACCTTTCGAGCTAAAGGCGTAATTGACGAGGATCACGTTTTGTGTGCAGGCTGCCACGGCGGCATTGCTTCAACGGCTGCGGCAACACTTGTTCGTAAGGCAGACTTGCTAATCGTGATTGGCTGCTCTTTTTCGGATTTGACGCAGATTCCTGAGAAGAGAATGGTGCAGATTGATATTAACATGAAGATAATTGCGAAGAATTATCCTGTTGAGGTAGGCTTAATCGGCAACAGCGCTGTGCTAATTCCAAAGTTAGCTGAGAAGGTGCAAGCGAAGCAAAATACGGCATATTTGAAGGAAATTGCGCAGTTAAAGCATGACTGGATGGAACAACTACGGCGAGAGGCAGATCCCTCTTTGAAACCTATTCGCCCGCCATACATTATGAAGGTTCTGAACGAGAAAATAGCTGATGACGCTGTGATTTCGCTGGATGTGGGTGAAAACTGCTGGTGGTTCGGCAGAAACTTTCAGATGAAGCGGACGCAGAAGATGGTGATGAGCGGCTATTTGGCTTCGATGGGCTTTGGCTTGCCCGGCGCTATGGCGGCGGCTCTTGCGTATCCAGACAGGCAAATTGTGTGCATAACAGGTGATGGCGGCTTTTCAATGGTTATGGAGGACTTTCTGACAGTGCTGAAGTATCGGATGCCCGTGAAAGTGTTTGTTCTGAACAATCAGAGTTTGGGCATGATACAGCAAGAGCAGAAGGTGGAGGGCTACGAAAAGTGGCAAACAGAGCTTTACGGTTTTAACTTCGCAGAATTCGCGAAAAATGCCGGCGGCGTTGGAATAAAAGTGACTGAGCCAGCTGATCTTGAAGACGCAGTGGAGAAGGCGCTTTCAGCTGACAAGGCGGTAGTGGTGGATATTGACACTGACCCACGGCGGTTCCTTTAAGTTGGCTTCTTCAAGGTTTTTCGGTAGTCCCTGAGTTTTTGCATGTCAAAATCCATCGTCATCACAGAGTCTTTGACAGCGTCTGTGGCTTCCAGCGCTATACCCCATGGAGTAATGAAGGCGCTTCTTCCTCCTCTGGCGTTCGAGCTAACGTTGCCCACTTTAACAACGTAGATGCCGTTTTCTGTGGCAAGCTTCTCCGTAAGCGGATGCCCTTTCACGTGCGGGTGTGTGCCCATGGCGGCGACCGGCAGGAATACAAGTTCTGCGCCTAAGTCAACAACAGCCTTTACCGTGGCTGGGTCGAACATGTCGGCGCAGATGAGCATACCGACTTTGCAGTGCTCCGTGTCGTAAACGGCTGGCTTGTCGCCGCGGCTTACACCAGCTTTAAGCTCGATATTGATTGGGTTTATTTTTTGGTACTTGCCGATAAGCGCGCCGTTCCGCCACAAAGTGCTCGTGTTATAAAATTTGCCATGATCTTCTTCGAGTATTGTGCCGCCTAAAAGGTAAATGTCTTGGAGTTCCCTGCTGGTTTTTTCGAGGAAGTTCAACGTTTCGTCATAGGTTTCTCTGCTGATTTCTTCTGCTGAATTGAATTGTTCTATGTTGTTTGGGACGGAGAAATATTCTGGAAGTGCGATGAATGCGGGTTTCTGCTTGGCGGCTTTACGAATTGCTGTGGCAGCTGCTGTGAGATTGCCGTTAAGTGTGCTGCGAACTTTCATGTGGATTAAGCTTACTTTCAAGCTTTGTGCCCCGTGATTAAATAGTGCTGTTGCGGTTCGCTTAGTAGCGAACTTTGATAAAAACGGCGCTTGAAAACTTTTAAATTTAACTGCTTAACACCAAAACGGTAGGCAGTTACGTCTTCAACATGATTGTCCAATATTTAAAGGATTTTTCACGCATTTGTTTATATTTTTGCGGCTTTTTATATGCATGCGGATAGGTTTAAATATAGCGACATGACAAACAATTGTAACAGCAAGTGAAAAAACATGACGCTAAATCCACAAGAATACGCGCCACTTCTTCCAGAAGCCCGCGCACTAGTAAACAAAGTTGTTCAAAGAAACATGGCTGATGCCATGCTATTTTCCGCAGGAACAGACACACAAATCATCGCCTACGAAGCCGTGAAGTACAAGCCTCAGATTCCCTGTTTAACTATGCATTTTAAGCATGGAAACCCAGCTGACACCGAGTACGTGAAGAAAATGGTGACCTTCCTAAAGCTTAATCATGAAACCCACGTATTCGACCGGGAGGAAGTGCTCAGTAACGCGCCAAAAGTTGTAGCAGCATTAAAGAAATTTGACCCTATGGAGATAAGGAACAGCATGCCTGTTTACATAGGCTTGACGATTCTCAAGAAAAAAGGCGTAAAAAGCGTCTTTACAGGCGATGCCCTAGACGAGCTTTTCGGTTACCCCTGGCAATTTCACCTGTCTGAAGAAGAGTTCGCTAAGAGGCAGCTGGACATGTGGGCAGAGATGAGCTTTTCCTCAATACCAATGGCTGAATCGCTTGGAATGACCATAAAAGCGCCCTATATGGATCCAGAATTCATGGACTGGGCGAAAAAGCTGCCGATTAAGTTCAAGATTAACTTGTATAATGGCGTGAAGTATAGCAAGTGGATACTCCGCAAAGCCTATGAAGACTTAATTCCCAAAGAGCTTATCTGGCGGCCCAAGGCACCACTGGAACAAGGAACAGGTACCGAAGTTCTGAGAACCTTCTTTAACGAGGAAATTTCAGACACGGAGTTTGAGGAGAAAAAGAAGCGCATATTCGAAGAGGATGAAGTGCAGATTCAGGATAAGGAGCAGCTGCTCTATTATGAGTTCTTCCGAAAGCGCTTCGGGAAGCCTAAGGACGTCTACCCAGCCAATGGCGGAAAACAGTGCCCCAACTGCAAAAGCTATGTGAAGACAAAGATCCAGTTTTGCAAGGTATGCGGCGCATACCCCATTTAACCATTTTTCTTTAGCCCTGTCTTTTCTGGCATGCGTGAGCTAAATTCTGAGAAAGACTTAATTCTCCCCTTGTTTTTCACATGGAAACTAGGTGTGTGGTATGGCATCGCTGGCGCAGCTTAAGTTTGCGATGGCTACAAGCATTTTTATAGCCTCCTTCATATTTGGCCTATTTATGGTGGGCATAATTTTCCTTCTGCAATACTATGTTTTCGGCTTTGACCTATGGATAGGGCTGCTGCTTACCATAGGCGGAATAGGCCTCTTCATCTTATTCCAATACCTCGTTGGCCCGGCGATTGTGGCTGCAACGGCGCGTTTGCACTATCTTAAACCAGGCGAGAACCCATGGCTAGAATCGACCGTTAAGGAGCTTGCCGAAAAAAGCGGCGTGCCCATGCCACGGCTAGCGGTAGTGCCTGACCAAACGCCGAACGCCTTCGTTTTCGGCACCTCATCCAAAAGCGCCACGCTCGCGGTGCATGAAGGGCTACTGAGAACTTTAAACAAGGACGAGATACGCGCCGTAATCGCGCATGAACTGGGACACGTAAGGCATAGAGACTTCATCGTTATGACCGTGCTTTCCGCTTTGCCGCTAATAGCCTACATGATTGCGCAGTTTGCAATGCGGGCGGGAATGTACAGCTCCTACTCGGGGCGCAGAGATCGCGAAGGAAATGCAGGTGCAGTGCTACTCATCATAGGCATCGTCTCGTTTATTGTGTACTTGGTTACCTTTCTCAGCGTACGATGGCTCAGCCGGCTGCGTGAACATTATGCTGATGCCTACTCGGCTTATCTTACCGACTCGCCCAGAAGTTTGGCGAGCAGCCTAGCCAAGATAACTTACGGCCTGTCGATTTCGCCTAAAGCTCCTGAAGGCGCAAGGGCATTCTATATAGGTGATCCAGCGCAAGCGAAACAGGAGATTCATGAAGTCATGAAAAGCAAGTCTGAATATGACTTGGACCGTGATGGAGTGCTGGATGAACGTGAATTGGAGCGGGCTATGGAGCGGGAAGCCAAGTCAGTGTGGGTGACTATGAACAGCTTGTTTGCGACGCATCCGCCGACTTTCAAGCGTATTCTGCTTCTCCGTGAGATAGAGCAGGAGATGGCCACGGGAAATTACACAATTGACCGTGTGTATGCCCACGTGTAACTCCATTTTTGTCGCACAATTTTTGTTGTATAGAGTTGCGTGGCGTTATGCTGCTTTGGCATAAAGCCTTTTTTTAGGATTACTTTTATTGCTCTATTATTTCCTGTTGTGTATGTTTCGCCATTAACGCGGCAACTGCGCCAATACCCGCTGATGCTACGGTAACGCCTATTAAGGCCGTTAAGAAGAGCGGAATCACCATTACTGTTTCTGTTGGACTTATGGCGCCTGCGTAGGCGTCGTTACCATGCCATGAAGCGCGAATAGAGTGTAATCCTGCGGTTTTGGCTGTCCAGGTATATTGGAAATGGCCATTTGGCTGTGTTACTGTTGTGCCTATTATCGTCCATGGCGCGCCGTTAAGGCTTGCATAAAGCGTTACGTTCTGGCCTGGCACGGCTGGCGTAAGTTGACCGTTAATGGTAATTATGCTGTTTTGAAAAGCAGCGATAGGTGTTTCAAGCGATAAGTAGCTTGGTGTTACCGTAGTAAAGGTGGCGAAAACCTGGCCTGGTGCTACTTGCTCCGCACCTTCAAGCGTAATCACTTTAACAGAAACTTTCTTTAAATCCTCTGGGCATTCACCGACGCGCCAGCCGTTTTCCCAGTTTCCCCCTGTGCACTCTGCAATGTAGTATCTGCGGCCACTATATGTTATGTAGTAAGCGTTTTCTCTGGCCTCTTCCGGCGGACTGGAGAGGTGTACTCCAATGTTCATGTGCGTCTGCTCCTCATAATAGAGAAGCACAACATCCAAGCCGCCGGCTATCATTATCGAGGCGGCAATATAGGAGAAGAGGTCGCAGTCGCCTTGACCGCCCACCAGTGTTTCAACGGGGTACTTAGCTGGTTTGGTTTCTATGTAGGTTATTTGGTGGACTATCATGAGAACGCCATTGGCGAAGTCTTCTTCGGCCCCATAGATTTCCCAGAGTCTGTCAGCTATGGGTTTAAGCGCGTAGGGTGTTACAAACTTTGGGAAGTCGCTGGGTGAGGCTGAACGGTGATTTTTTTCAGCGTAGTATTCTCTCAGCGTTTCGGGGATTGCTATATTAAGCTCATAGGTTATTTTGCCGTCTGGCTTGTTTAAAAGTCGATATGCGATTATGTGATCTTGCGCATGTGCGATGGCTATGGTGAAGATTACGATGAGTATGATCGTTAGTGTTATCCGTGTTTTTGTGCATGCTGATTTCATTGTTTTATCGAGTAGCAATATTTGCGAGTGGCTTATTAGCTCTTATGTCCACTCAATAACTACCAATAATCTTTAATCAACTTAACTCACCAACAACAATTTTGCCGCCAATCTTCACCAACTCGCTTGAAAACTGACTTATCGCCCGCTGCAGTTTCCCCTCCGCCTTGTCTACTTCTTCTGCAGAGACGGAAAAATGCAGCTCAATATGCGGCATGCTTTCCCGCCCTTTCGGATGTGACTTCACGTAGACGCCAGCATTATCCTGCATTACCTTATCTATAAGCGGCGCCAAATTTGACTCCATCACGCCCTCAACGTAAATGCTTTTTTCGCAAAAAGTGCTTTTGCCCGCCGCCTGTTTAAGCAATGGCTCCATAGTCTGTCGGAAAATAGCTTCCATCTCCGAAGGAACACCTGGCAACGCTAGCAACGTTGTCTCCTTTAAGTTTATTAGAGCTGCAGGCGCGGTTCCGACAGGGTTAGGAATAGGCTTCGCCTTTCTGGGTAAAGTTGCCATTTTGACCCGTGGCGGAGTAAGCGCAGCTTTTTCTGCGCCCTGCTCCCGAGCGTATGTTTCATATTTTTCCCTAACCATGCGCAGCGCTTCTTGGTTTACTTCAAGCTTCCGCCTTAACGCTTTTGCTATGCCCTCCAATGTTTTATCGTCAAATGTTGGGCCAAGCCCGCCTGTGGTTAAGATGAAGCGTGGTTTACGTTTGAGCGCTTCGCGGACTGCGCTTGCTATTTCGTTCACTTCGTCAGCAACCACTGTTATTCGCTTGACTATGGCGCCATGCGCCGTGGCCCGTTTGGCCATCCACTGCGCGTTCGTGTTTAAGGTTTTGCCTATAAGTAACTCGTTGCCGACGCAGATTATCTCTAAATCGACAGTCATAGCTCTTTTCACTTCTTCCAAGCAATAGTTAGAAGAAGGATTATATTTTTTTATAGTATTTGCTAACTTAACGGCTAAAACACTGAAGTTAAGCGGCTACTTTTTCTTGCTTAACCACCATTTCAAGTATTCTTTTCGCGCTTTCTGCTTTTCTTCTTCTGTAGACTCCGCTTTTGACTGGAGCTTCTCTCTCATTTCCCAAAGTTCCTGCTGCGTCACTGACAAGCCACAGCTCTTGCAGACGTAATGTTTGGTGGCTACTGCATACTGCATTTCTCCACCGCATTCTGGACAATACGGCATGCCTATTTCAACTCACAAAAGTAAACGGGAAACGAGGGATATTAGTCTTCGCTTAACCTTAGCCCTTTCTCGTTGAAACACAGCCGCAGTCGAATATGCTATCCATTCATCTATGCAGCATGGGCTTGCTGCGGGAGTAGACCCACTATAGGTTTCTGCATTGATTGGCTAATATGCGCCAAATATGATGATAGCGGCTTTGTTTTGGTTCTTGGCTTAATTCTGGCGTTTTAGCTTTCGGTTAGTTGTAATGGTAATTGTTCGCCTTTTGAGTTGTAAACTGCGGTGTTCTCGGCGCCGGTGAATGGGTAACCTACAATCATGAGTATTCGCCCGAAGAAATGGTTGAAGTCCACATCTGAAGGCTTCAAATTGCCGGAGGGATGAGAGTGAACTGTGCCGATAATGGAAAAGTCTATGGGTAACATGTATAATGGAAGGTTAGCAAAACCGTTGCCATAGATAGCCAGAGGCGGAACAACAAGCTCCTCGACGTGTATCACATCTTTACGCTTTTTACCACGGAGAAGCAAAATAGTTTCCCGCGGATAAAGCCGCCGTGCACCTTCAAAAATCGCCTCCAACAGCGCCCAGCTCATTGATACAGATACTGCTTTACTCATAAAGTCCACATTTACCGCATGCCATCTAATTACTTTTTCTTGCCTAATGCCATTTATTAACGGAAAACAGAAATAAACAAGAACCCTAATTTACACAGACAGAGCCGGGATGGCAGAGTGGATAACGCGCGGGCCTTGAGAGCCCGTGGACCCTTCGGGTCCGCATGGGTTCGAATCCCATTCCCGGCGCCTACCTTTTGGGTACAACACCCTTCCTTCACCTTTTAATATTCAGAAACTTCCCTCTATAGGGAAAAGATTGAACGACATATACGATTACCCGCAGCGCATACAACGCTACAAACGATCAATAGCAACATTCGGCGAAAACGGCCAACTGGCACTACGCTTCCTAGACCACATCACCAGCCAAGGCCTAAGCCAAGCACGCATAAGCAAAACCGCCAGCCACATCCCCGCGCTGCTAAGACTAATAGACTTCCGACCTGCAGATGCGATCAGACCAGACGTGAAACGTGTAGTCGCCGCCATACACGCGAACCAG
>JAWCNL010000014.1:0-47297 GCA_038848695.1 Bathyarchaeia archaeon | reverse complement strand
GTTAACGCTGGCTGAAAACGCTGGATTAGATCCAATTGACACAATGGTGGCTTTAAGAGCTGAGCATGAAAAACCAGAAAACAAACACTTTGGCATCGAGGTAACCACGGGAAAAATCAAGAACATGCTTGACCTTCAAGTCCTCGAGCCGCTCCGGGTGAAGCAGCAAGTTATCAAATCAGCAACTGAAGCGGCAAACATGATACTGAAAATCGACGACCTAATCTCCGTTAAGGGCGGGGAAGCGAAGGCGCCTACATCGCCTGGAATGCAGCCGGGCGGCATGGGCATGGGTGGAATGCCCCCCTACTAAATTGCCTTTTTTTATTTTTTTGATTCAATTCCAAGAGCAGTTTCCTGTGCAAATATCAAGTTTATAGCATGATTCACTTGTGGCGAAAACGTGGCATTAAAGAGCTTATGGAAAGAATGATTAGGTTGTCCAGAAGGAGAATACTCGTAAGTTCTCGCCGAACTGTTGCTTTATGAAGCGGATTACATCTTCGTCTTCTAAATAGCGATTTCCATTCTTATCCATATGTATCGGGATTCCGGTTTCTCTTAGCTTGTTTTCTTTTTCTCCTGCTGGAAAATCAATGTAAATGTGGTAGCCGCCCTGTGCGAGGAGAATCAGCCTTAGCGCTGTGGGCTCTTTTGTTTTTGACATTGCGTTCTGGTCAATGCTGTATACAAGAGATTCGGGTTTCAGCGATAGCACTAACTGCCTAAATTCTTCCCATTTCCTAACTCTAACCAAATCGCTCAAACTATGTTCCCATTTTCCACAGTTTATTTCTTAGCAGCATCTTCTGAGGAATTTATAACTTTCTTTGCAATTCGTTGCATTCCAGCGCTACTTTTCGGCTTTAGCAGTTCTTCCACAAGCCTGTATTGCCGCTGATAGATGTGGCAGTTCTTTGAATGGACAATCAGTTTTCCAGTTTCCAAAGAGAGGCCCCCACGTCTATTGATTTCTTTCACAAATGCTTCATTAAAAAGCTGCAGCCCAGCGATGTTGGCGGGCAAGCCTGCATATGCATCCCAAGACCTGAAATAACATGTCAGATGCATTTTTCCATCCAGAATCTCGGTGTCGATTAGGCTTAGGCAGGGAGGTTCATGCCTTTTAGCGCCAATGGTTTTCTTTATATCCTCAGGCAATCGGATAACAAGCGTAACTTGCCTGTCCCGCTGCTCCTGTACATATCTCTCTATTGCCTCTTCTATCTGGTTGACAGGATAGTTGAGGCGGCTACCATAAGTGTAGGTTTCATCCTCCTGCTTCTCGCCGCACCATAAATACTCGAGTGCGTAGCCTTGGACATACTTGATGTCGCAGGGCGCCTTATCGCTTACTAAAGGCCTAGTTTCTGGATGAGTAATTTCTATAGTCAGGTTAAGCTTCTTGGTTTCAGTGATTTCTGAGCCGTAACCGACTTGAAAAGTGTCGCCTTCATACCAGATGCGACTTAACGCTTGAAACCATGCATCTGGGCAATCAAATGCTGTTATTTTAACATGCTTCATAACATTTGTCTCCCTTCTCTAAAACAGCATACTAAACGCCACATTAAAACTAATTCTGGCTGTTTCATGCATATAAATCTGCAGTACAAGCGCGCAAGGAGCAGGCAGCCTAGCCGAGAGGTAGTTGCGAGGTTTAGTCTGCAAAGTTATTTATTCACCTTGATTTGAATAGCATTTTGAGTATTTTGGGAGGATAGAAAAGTAATGGCAAAAAAAGAAACGGGTTATAGGAAGTTAACTAAGGAGGAAGAGGCTGTTATAATCTACAAGGGCACAGAGGAGCCCTTCACCGGCAAGTACAATGACTTTTGGGAAAGCGGCACATACATTTGCAAAAGATGCGGCGCCCCGCTTTACCGCTCCGAAGCCAAATTTAACTCAGGCTGCGGCTGGCCCAGCTTTGACGATGAAATTCCAGGCGCAGTAAAGAGGTCCCCGGATCCCGATGGAGTTCGCACGGAAATTACGTGCGCTAATTGCGGCGCGCACTTAGGGCATGTTTTTTTGGGAGAAGGTTTTACAAAAAAGAATGTTCGGCACTGTGTTAATTCCATTTCACTGGAGTTCATACCAGACAAAGTGAAACACTAACGCGGGCAAATGGAAAAATCAAAAATATCATGCGATTTTGTTTGAGCCAGAGGTTAGGCAAAATATGGTTTCGGATAAGAAGAGCAAAAACGCGGAGTTTGCAGCGCAAGCCGTGAATTTAGCTCAGTTAGTAGATTATCAATCGGGTTCCATTGTAAGCCGCACTTTAATTGATAAGAAGACTGGCACGGTGACGCTTTTCGCTTTTGACCAAGGTGAAGGATTAAGCGAGCACACAGCACCCTATGACGCACTGATTTATGTTCTCGAAGGCGAAGTGGAAGTAGTTATATCTGGAAAGGCTGTTAGGCTTAAGGCAGGCGAACTTACCATGATGCCCGCTAACAAGCCTCATGCGTTATCAGCGGTTACGAAATTCAAAATGCTGCTCATAATGATAAAAGCGTAATATTTCAACTGGCGCGGCGGTAGCCGCGGAGGAGACCCTCTATCTGTTTCTGCAATGAATCTCTAATATGCGCCAAATATGCCTTTTTTCCTGTTGTGGTGGGCTACATTCTCCATTTTTACTTGTTGAATGTGCATGAAGTCGTTCTGAGGCTTTTCTTTTGGAAAATGCTTAATTAAGGGCTGTGCTTATTCTGTGCAGACGGAAGTATAGAAGATGAGTGATGAACTTTCAAAGTTGCCTCCTCAGGTTCAGGAACGCTTGCTGAGGCTTCAGCAGTTGCAGCAGACTTTGCAGAGTGTTTTGGCTCAGAAGCAGCAGGTAGAGATGGAGAAAGGTGAGGTTGAGCAGGCACTAGCTGAATTGCAAAAGGCGCCAGATGACGCTGTAATTTACAAAGCTGCTGGTTCTCTTTTGATAAAGGCAGATAAAGTCAAGGTAACTGAAGAGTTGGCTGAAAAGAAAGAACTGTTGGAAACGCGGAGCACTGTCCTTGCTCGCCAAGAAGAAAGATTACGTGGTCAATTGAAGGAGACCCAAGCAAAACTTCAGGAAGATCTCAGTCCCGTTTCGCCCTCAGCCTAAATAGACTGTAAGGTGAAACAAGTGGACGAGTTGGGGTTTCCAGACTTAGCCACCGAGCAAATCGAGGCGTTATGCTCTACAGCGGAGAATGCCGCGAGAAGATATATTCTTGCGAAAGTGCCTGCAAAGATGGTGGAAAAGTTGAACATAAGCGTGGAGGCGGAAGGTGCAAAGCCCGTGAATGTTACGGTTGAGGTAGATTTGGAGCTATCGCCGAAAATGAAGGAATTTGACGCTGAAAAGCTGGCTAAAGAGGCAGTTGGAGAGGCACATAAGGCAGTTGAAAATTATTTGAGAAAACTATCATGTCAATCCTAAACATACTAAGAATCATAGAGGAAGCACGCGCAAATTTTGTTCTTTTACTATGCCACCACAACGCAGATCCTGACGCCATATGCTCAGCCTATGCTTTCCAAGGCTTATTGTCTAAGGTCAAACCAAGTGTGCTTGTTGAAATCGGTGCTGGGCAGGGAATCAGCAGACTTTCGAAGCACATTTTAAAGCGGCTGCCCATAAATGTGAATCTGCAGCCAAATGTGGAAAAAGCTGAAACTATCGTGTTATTGGACACTAATACTATTCAACAGTTGGATTCGTTGTCTGAAAAAGTGGCGAAAACAACGGTGCCCATAATAGTAATTGATCATCATGCAGCGCATCCCGAAACAGAGCGCATAGCTAAGCTCTGCATAACAGACGAGAAAGCATCCTCCACATGCGAAATAGTCTATAATTTTTATAAGCAATTCGACATTAAGCCAGATTTGAACGCGGCGAAAGCCCTTTTTCTGGGAATAACCTTTGATACTCGACACTTTGTTTTAGCTAACTCTTCAACTTTCAAGACAATAGCCGCACTTAGCGACATAGGCGTGAACCCTCAAGAAGAGCTCGCTACACTTGCCTTACCCATGGATTTCTCTGAACGAGTCGCAAGGATAAAGGCGAGTCGACGCGCAAAGCTCGTTAAAATTGACAACTGGATAATCGCTCTTTCACATGTGAGCGCTTATCAAGCTTCTGCTGCGCGGGCATTAGTGGATTTAGGCGCGCATTTAGCGGCGGTTGCTGGACAGAAAAACGAGAAAATTGAGATTAGCCTGCGCTGCACTAACGAATTTCATCAATCAACTGGTATACACTTAGGGAGAGACATTGCTAAACCCTTAGGCGAGTACCTTCAAGGTATGGGTGGAGGACACGCTACAGCAGCAGGGGTTAATGGTGTGGGCTCTATAGAAAAGGGACTTAAGCGATGCTTACGGTTGGTGAAAGAAAAACTGGTTACAGCTAATCATTAATGGGTAGCTACTCTTAAATGTGGAAACTAAACGTAACATAGGCGGGCACAGCAGCCATGGCAATAATAGAAACGAAAAATCTCACATACACTTACCCTGGCGCAGCAAAGCCCTCAATCAACGATGTGTCAATGAAGGTAGAGAAGGGCGAGTTTGTTTTAATAACGGGTCCAAGCGGCTGCGGGAAAACAACATTATGCCGCTGTTTCAACGGGCTCATCCCACACTTTTATCAAGGCGAATTAAAAGGCGAAATAACCGTAGCCGGAATGGACCCCACTAAACATCACACTCATGAAATGGCAAAGAGTGTAGGCATGGTTTTCCAGAACCCAGAAAACCAGCTTTTCGCCTTATCCATAGAGAAGGACGTAGCCTTTGGCTTAGAAAATTTAGGCGTGCCCAGAGAAGAAATACGGAGAAGGGTAGATTGGGCACTGATGCAGACGGGCATTTACGATTTACGGGAAAGGTCGCCTCATGAAGTTTCAGGCGGCCAGCAGCAACGCGTCGCGATTGCCGCTGTTCTCGCCATGAAGCCCGAGATAATAGTTTTAGATGAACCAACCTCTTTTCTTGACCCTTTAAGCGCAGAGAAAATATTCGAAGTTATTCATGAACTTAACAGAAAACTCGGAATAACCGTGGTGCTGGTTGAACATCGACTGGATTTAACCGCAAAATATGCCGATCACATAATAATCATGGATAAAGGCAAAGTATGCTTTGACGGCAATCCACGAGAAATCCTAAGCACTGAAGAGACGCGACTAATCGGCGTAGGCATCCCGAAAGCCACGCTTCTTTATCAGTTGCTTAGGAAAGAGGGCATAAAACTAAGCGATGTAACGCCGTTGTCTTCAGAGGAACTGGCAACACTACTATTGGAGGCGCTGAAACCCCGATGATCGAAGTGGAAAACGTTCACTTCACCTACCCCAACGGTGTGGAAGCCCTAAAAGGCGTTTCGCTAACCATCAGAGACAGCGAATTTGTAGCAATCATGGGGCAGAACGGCGCTGGAAAAACAACACTCATCAAGCACTTTAATGGTTTATTGAAACCGACAAAAGGGACTGTACGCGTCGACGGCGTGGAAACCAGCAAAACCAGTGTTGCCGCTCTTGCGCGAAATGTTGGATTTGTGTTTCAAAACCCTGACCATCAACTTTTCAGCGAAACCGTTGAGGAAGAAATAGCTTTTGCATTAAAAAACTTCGGCTTAGACGCCGAAGTAATAGAGAAACGCATTAGCTGGGCTTTGAACCTTCTTGGGCTAGAGCAGTACCGTAAAACTTCGCCTTTTCTGCTCAGCGGCGGCGAGCGCAAACGAGTTGCTTTAGCTTCTGTCCTTGCATGGGATCCCAAGACGCTGGTGCTGGATGAGCCAACAATAGGTCAGGATTATCAGCAGAAGGAAAAATTGCGCCAGTTCATTGTTCAAATGCAGACGCAGGGAAAAACTGTTGTTGTAGTTACGCATGATGTGGAATTTGTGGCTGAATGCAACCCGCGAGTAGTGTTGATGAAGGACGGAAAAATTGTTGCTGACGGCGAAGGCAGAACGATACTTACTGACCCGGAGATTTTAACTCAGTCATCTGTTGTTCTGCCTCAGATAACGCAGATTTTCATGAGGCTGACGCCGCTGGGACTTCCGAAGGATGTCATAGATGTTTACGAAGCGAAGGAAATATTGCTGAAGTGCTGGAGAAGGAGCGGTGGAAAATGAGTGTTTTTGATGGCTTAAAATTCCGTCGGGTCTACTCGCCAATTCATAACTTAGATCCGAGAATGAAGTTTATTTACGTCTGTGCTGTGTTTGTAGCGGCAATCCTTTTCGGCGAAATTCTTCCATTATCCGCGCTTTTTCTGATGCAGATACCCTTTGTTTTGCTGGCTGGTGTTCCAAAAGAGTGGCTTCGTTCGCTCCGAGGCGCCGCCTTTCTAGCCACATTCATATTCCTAATCAACATAGCAACTAGTTTTTTCACTTCCGGCTACGTCTTGACGGTCGCCGCTGTAGAAAACGCGGCTGCTTTAACCCTGCGCTTTATAGTGCTCGTAGAAGCCTTCTCCGTTTTCTTCTTAACAACCTCTCCAGACCATCTAGGCTTGGCATTGGAGCAGAGCCGCGTGCCCTACGAGTTTGCCTTTGCCTTCACAACTGCCGTGCGCTTTGTTCCTGTATTGGCAGAAGAGGCGAATACGATAATGGATGCACAAAAGGCCAGAGGATTAGAATTGGAAAAAGGGAGCTTCATGAAGAGGATTAGAAACTACATTCCAATTCTTATACCACTAATAGTCAGCGCTATTCGGCGAAGCCTCGAGTTGGCTGAAGCCATGGAATCACGCGCTTGGGGCGCCTCTAAAAAACGCACCAACCTCTACTCCTTAAAATTTCACAGAGGGGATTTCGCTTTATTGGTGATAACAGTTGCAGTTTTGGCGGTTGCCATTTACGTTAGATTATATGTGCCTGTGCCAACGTTAACTCAACTTCTTCGCCTATAAGTGGTGCTAATCTCGATTTTCTCCACGTGCTTTTTGGATTTTCAGTTCATATTAGCTATACATATAGCTTATTAATACTTACGAAGCACCATAGCTTCTGAGAAACAGCCGACACCATAGTTCATGGAGGGCAAATCCACGAAGAAAAAACAAGACCCCAAAACAGTAGACACCATAGACCAGCCGCAAGCGCCAGCGGTAATCAGCGGCGCACCTACAAAGCCTGCAGTTTTCCAAGAAGTCCATGCCCTCCAAGAGCCATACGTGTACGCGGCGATAGTTCGAGAAAAAGACACCCAAAAGTTGCGCTATGAGGTTATAGAACCTACGCTTCAGCCAAGTGAGGAAAAGCATCTTCGGGAAATAAAGAGCTTTTTGATGGATGAAATAGACGTAAACTTGAAAGAAATTGAAAACAGGGAAAAAGCAGAGAATTATCTGCGGCAAAAAATAAGGGAAATCATAAAAAAGTACCGCATGAAAATCTCCACTGAAGCTGTTGACAAACTTGCCTATTACATAATAAGAGATTTCATAGGCTACGGAAAAATCGACTCCCTAATGAGGGATCCATTAATCGAGGACATATCCGCAGACGGTGTGAATATCCCAATCTACGTGTGGCACCGCTTCTACGAGTCATTACCCACAAATATAATGTTCACAAACACTGCCGAATTAGATGCATTCATAGTGCGCTTGGCGTATCTAGCTGGGAAAAGCATCTCCTTGGCCTCACCGATTGTTGATGCAACCCTGCCGGAAGGAAGCCGCATTCAACTCACTTATGGTAGCGAAGTCACCCGAAGAGGCTCAACCTTCACTATAAGGCGCTTCAAAGCGGATCCTCTGACAATCTCAGACCTCATAGCTTTTAACACGCTTTCTTCGGAGATGGCGGCCTACTTATGGTTCATAATAGAGAACAAAGCCTCAGTAATCGTGGCTGGCGGAGTAGCCAGCGGCAAGACCACTTTGCTTAACTGCCTTTCCATGTTCATAAAGCCTGAAATGAAAATTGTAAGCGTTGAAGACACACAGGAGCTTAATCTTCCGCACGAAAACTGGATTCCATCCGTAGTGCGCGCCGGCTTCAAAGGCGATAATAAACAAGGCGGCGACATAACTCTTTTTGACTTGCTGAAGGCAGCAGTGAGACAACGTCCTGACTACATCATTGTCGGCGAAGTGCGCGGCGAAGAAGCCTACACGCTATTCCAAGCTATGGCTACAGGGCATCTGGGCATGTCCACTATTCATGCAGAATCCGTTGAGATTGTGATAAAGCGGTTGGCCGCTGAGCCTATGAATATTCCTAAACCGCTTATTGCAATGACAAACGCCATTTTAGTGATGGAAAGAACCGAAGTGAAAGGGAAACCTGCAAGACGCGTAAGCATTGCCTCTGAAGTGAAGGGCATCGATGCGGAAACAGATGAGATTCTAACTGAAGAAGTGTTCCGCTGGAATCCTCAATTCGACAATTTCACTTCTTCAAGTAAAAGTGCCTTCTTGGAGAAGCACATGAAGAAGCACGGTCTAACAGAAAAAGACATACAACATGAACTCAAGGCTAGGAAGACTGTTCTGGAATGGATGGTGAAGCAGGGCATCCGACACCACCGTGATGTAGCCAAAATAATCAGAGAATATTACGCAAACCCGAACCGCGTCTTCCAAAAAGCCCGAGTGGGATTCAAATGAGCAAAAAGCTACTAGCGAAACTTCAGTCCGCAAAGAAACGGCTGGCAGGACTTAAAGGGGTAACTGCAAGGTTTCCAAAGCAAGCGCAAAAAACATCAGTGCAAGAACCAAAAATGTTTCAGGAAAAGCTATTGTCCGTGGCTTATCAGCTAATAGGCAACAAAGTTGAGCGGGTTCTGCCTTTATTCAAGGATTTGGACCAAGCATTGCAGAAAGCAGGCTTAAAAATTAACTTTAAAGCCTATGTGAGCTTGACGCTTATAGCTTCACTATCAATCGCCTTTGCGGTGGCAGCAGCATTGCCCATGTTGCTTTTTTATGTCTTCAGCATCTCTCTCCGCTCTGCATTTTTGTTCAGTCTAGGCGGCAGCTTGCTTGCAGGAACTCTCTCGGTTATTGGCTTTTATCTATATCCAATTTATCATGCAGATAAACATAAACGAGAATTGGAAGATGAATTACCCTTTACGACTGGCTATATGGCTATCCTAGCAAGCGCGGGAGTTTCTCCTGAAAAAATTTTTTATTCCATATCAAACTTGAATGTGCCCTTAGCTGTTTCTACTGAAGCAAAAGAGATTTTAAAAAACATTAACTTGTTCGGTTTGGACGTGATCTCGGCGTTAGAAAAAGCTTCGAAACGCACTCCCTCTGAAAAATTGCGGGATATCATAGAAGGCGTAATAGCCACAATACACGCCGGTGGCAACTTGAGTGCATTTTTAAGGGGAAAATTCAAGATTGCGATGAAACTGAAGAAACTGAGCCTTAAAAAACACGCCGACAACCTATCTATTCTGTCGGAAATTTACGTCGCCTTGCTTCTAACAGGCCCACTACTTTTGGTTGTCATGGTGTCGGTTATGTCGGTTATGGGCGGTAGTTTAGGCCAACTCAGCCCAGACTTGCTGCTGAGCATCCTAACCTATTTGGTGATTCCAGTCTGCGCTGTAGTGTTCCTTATAATCTTGGATGCAACTTCTCCAAAATGGTAGGAGGAAAAATGCCTAAAATAGAGAGGAGACCCAAAAAAATCGCATCCGCCACAGCAATTCTGCTAGCCGCGAGTATAGTGCTTGTCGGATTTTTAAGGGTTGGTGTCGGCGCAGCGTTAGATGACTACATATTTTTTGGGTTTCTTGTCGCTCTTTTTCCTATAGCCCTCTTAAATTATGTTGATTTCCGATGGAGAAAGGCTGTTGACGAGCGTTTACCTGACCTTTTCCGAAGCATAGTTCAAGCGCAGGAGACGGGTATGTCGCTTCATAGAGCCTTAGAAGAAGCAGCGAAAAGAGACTATGGCCCATTGACCTCTGAACTGAAAAAGATGACTGCACAGATCTCTTGGGGAGCCAATTTTGAGGAGGCACTTTTAGCTTTCGGGAAACGTGTCGGAACGGTATTAACGCAGAGGCTGGTACCTTTAATAATTGAAGCAAACCATGCAGGTGGCCAAGCGGAAAAAGTTTTCGGACCCATGGGCAAATTCATCCAAACCACCATATTGCTTGAAAAGGAACGCAGAGCACAGACAAGACCATATATCGCTATAATCTACGTGGCTCTCTTCGTGTTCTTATTCACAATGGTGATTCTCTTCAAAACCTTTTTCACAAACATCGACGGCACAGCCTTGTTTTCTATGTCAACAATCTCGTTGATGAATTTGCAGCGAATTTTCCTACATTTAGCCATCATCCAAGGCTTTTTCGGCGGTCTCGTAGCGGGTAAAATGGGTGAAGGCTCAGTAACCGCTGGCTTAAAACACAGCCTAATCATGATGTTGCTGGGCTATGTAGCCTTAAAATTCTTTTTGTGAGGTGCAAGTGAAGTGGCAAAGTGGGCTAAGCAGTTTCTGCGGGATAAGCGTGCTGTAACGCCAGTGCTCAGTCATCTCTTGCTTACAGTAGTGGCAGTAGCGGTTATGGCGATTGCGACTTCCGCCACGTTTGTGATAACCACAAATCTCAGAGAAACAATGGGTGAACGCGCAGTAGTAGAAGATGTCTGGTTTAACAATGTCACAGGCACTGTGGACGTTTACGTGCGCAACGTCGGAAAAACCGCCCTTCAAGTTGCTGCTGTTTACGTAAACCATGAAAGATGCATGTTCAACTCGCCTTTCCGTTTGGAGCTAAATCAACATGGTTGGCTCAACATCATTTATCATTGGTCGCGTGGAGAAACCTGTTACATAGACATAGTCACAACTAGGGGGACGCATATTGCAGGCTATTACAAGACACCTTAAACTGTTTAGGCGCGGAAAACGCGGCATAAGCACCGTCATAGTCGTCATGCTAAGCTTGGTCCTCATAGTCGTCATAGTCGGCAACGTGGTTCTCTGGAGCTACCAGATGAATCAGATAGACATGGAGAGAATGCAAGAGTCAATAAACCTCATCAATGTAACGTCTATAACGCGTTCTCCATGGAGCACTGCCAAAAATGAGTACACCCTTGGCTTCGGTACAAGATTAAGTGGAACATTTATAGATACAACAGTTTCAGAGTGGCGTCCTGAAATTTTCAAAGAGGAAAATCAGGGCGCCTACAGCTATAATCCTTCAAGCTATACGGTCGGCGGGTCAACGAGCTACGTGTCAGGTAAGCTTCCAGATTTGAGCGTATCTGATGATGTATGCATGAATTTTAAGAGCTACATGTCCAGCCCGCCCATTGCTGATAAGACGGATGCTTTCGTCGCGTATAGGGATTCCACAACATCGCTTAACACGCCCAAGTGGAGAACATGGAACGGGGAAAGCTTAACGTGGAGCCCACAGAGTGAGCTGCCAACATCTGATAGCCCCGTTAGGTGGGTGCGGGTGGCGTATTCTACGCTGGAATCCAGAAGCTACGAGAAAATTGTTGTTACACTATCGGATGATGGTTACTTAGATGCTTATGTGTGGGACAGCACAACATGGCTTGTCACAAGCAACATTGCTTTCCCCGGCACATCCGCAAATGCATACAGATGCTTCGATGTGGCTTATGAAAAAACAAGTGGCAGAGCACTGCTGGTTTACTCAAGAGGCACGACAACAAACGAGATAGGCTATAGGATTTGGACGCCGGAAGCTGGCTGGAGCACCGAGCAACTTCTAGATCTGCCATACACAACGGGCATAGTGCGTTGGATAAGCTTGGCGACGTGCCCAGCAACGCGTGCAGGTACAAGCGATGACAATGAGATAGCAATGATTTACCTGGACGCGAACACCGATGTTAACGGCTACATCTGGACTGGTTCAGCATGGAGTCTAATGGGTGCAACAGCAGTCTGGGATGCCACCGCGGCGACGTCAACACGCGAGTGCATAGCCGTCGCGTATGAGCATACCACTGGAGAAGCCATGTTCATCTGGGCGGACTCTGTAAGCAATCGTTTCTACTATAGAACTTGGAACGGCGTAACCTTAAGCGCGGCAACACTTCTAACAATAACGAACACAGGAGGAATTGGCTACTGGGTAACGTTGAAAGCTGATCCTGCATCGGATGATCTGCTATTTCTTGTGGTCGACAGCGGAGCAGACCTTAACACTGCCTACTGGAACGGCAGCGCATGGACAGTCCATACAGAACACGATGATGCAACAGACACTAACGCTAGACGATGCGCCGATTTCGCTTGGGAACCAGAAAGCGGAAAAGGCTTGCTTGTCTGGGGAACCACCACTGGGCAAATAACATATAAGACATTCATGGCCCCAAGCACATGGAGCACGCAACAAAATGTTGCCATGGGCGGCGCAAGCAACATTCACCCGTGGGTGCAGCTGAAAACTAATCCTCGAAATGTTTCAGGGGATACGCTGATACTTGGCTTAGTTCTCGAGAACACAGCTTATGATTTGGGCGCCATAAGCTGGGACGGCTCAGAGTTAACAGTGTTAGGCTCGGATACTATTTCGGCAAGCACCACAGTAAGCACATATGAATGCTTCGAGTTAGAGTTTGCTAATTTTGGCGTACCAACATTTACATGTGAAGTGGAGCTGTCAGGAAATTCTAACACTGAGACTTGGACACAACTTCAATGGGCAGCAGCCTTATCTTTCACAGCGCCAGACGTAGCAGCAACTCTTCAATTATACGATTACAGCTTGGGGCAGTATCCAACGAGCGGAGACGGCTACCTAATTGGCACAGTAGGGCAGATCAAGGTTACAGCGAATCAGACGATAACGGTCAATCCAGCACGTTTTCGAGACGCCAATGGGAACTGGAAAATAAAAATCACGGGAACCAAAACCAGCAATACACAGTTTGAAATGCAAGTTGATTGGGTGGAATTTAAACCAACAATGTCTGATGTTTACCGCCTTAATATCAGCAATGATTTTGTATTGGATTTGTCAACGTACCCGCGTGAATACATTCAGGGAATAGAAGTAATAATTAGGTATAATGTCTCGGAGGGCGCGGAAAGATGGTTCTTAAAAGCATATGACTGGAGCACAGCGGCCTTCAGCAATGTTGGCTTCAACTTTACCGCTGGGAGCCAGCCGACACCCGGCGAGTGGAATGAGTACGCTATAGCGGTGACGGAAGATTGGGCGAACTACGTAAACGAAGAGGGTGTTGTCCGCTTAGAATTTTCTGACGGCGGGATCGGCACAAATCAAACTATGGTTGAAATAGACTTCCTTGCGGTGAGGGCAATAATCAGTGGTACACTTTTAGCCATGAAAAATTCTGGTCCCACAAGCGTTCGCATCGTGGCAATATGGATGGTAAACTCGACAATGCATCAACGCTATGATGTGGACTTGTTCCTTAACTCTGGGGAAGCCACAACATATCTCCGCACAGACATAACAATAACGCAGGACACTTATCTGGTAAAAGTTATTACTGAGAGAGGTAATGTGGCTGTTTTCTCGGTAGACTAAGTTTCAAGGCTCTTTTTAAACGAGGCCACAGCTTCTTCGTGAGTTTCCGCCTCTATCGCGCTGATTTTGTATAGTTCCGCCATTCTTTTTCCGTTTTCGCTTAATTTCGGAATTGCAATTAAATAGGCTTTTTCAGGGGAAACATCGAATATTTTTGCGAATAAGGCAATAACTGGCTGCTCAGACACAACCTTGTCAGTTGTAGTTGCTAAATCAAGCACTATAATCTTCTTCTGTCCAGAGTCTTTGTAGGCAGCTATGTCGAAAGAGTGATTTGCTCCTGATTTGCCCTTGAGAATCGCGGGGCTTTTCACGGTTAAGCCCTTTTCTGCGAAAATTTCTCTTATGGAGGTAATGACAAACCAGTTTAAGAAAGATTCCGCTTTGACATTCTCCGTTATTGAGTAGGCGTACACGTCTTTGATGACGCAGTCTTCAAATGTGGAATTTGTACGGCAGTTCCTGCAGAAATTGATAACTACGGGAATGTCGAAGCTTTTGCCGCACTCGTCACATGTACACCAGATCCCCGCTTTTCTATATTCAACATCATTTTTTTTCAGCGTTTCCTTACATTTGGGGCAGACGTATCGGTCTCCTTCGAGAAAATTCTCCTCTACATCCATGTATCCACATTTAATGTGCTCAACCAACGAGCTTTTTTGAATGTTAAACGACTTGCAGAAGGGACAACTATATCGAACAGAAATATTTGCAGAATTACATTTCGGACAAAAAATGACTTTATCATAAAGCTTTCTCTCCAAGATTCCAGCAGCGTAAAGCTTGTTTAAGAAAGGCTCAACTTGCGCCTTATCGCCTACAATTGACTCCACCACTGGATAATGGTAACCAGTTTTTGGGTCGTAAATGGGTTCAAGACTTTCAAATTTCCCGTTCAGAAATTTACTTAATAACACTTGCACGTTACGATCTTTATATAGTGTGGGCGCCTCTTTTTTATCCGTACTTTGCATTTTATTCTATCTCTTCTGCTGAACCTTGGTTTAGCCTAAATTAAATCCTTAACGCTCTAATATCTTGTTGAATTTGCAAATATTACTTTTACGCATGCCTTATCCATTTTTAAGAATTAAACACTTTCCTCTTATTATTAAGAAGGGAAAAAAGGCAGTCACGTAAATTTGCATATAAGATCCGCAACTTGAGCAGGGAAAATGTTATTGCGCTTCGAAGAGTCAGCTTTTTTAATGCTAAGTCAGTATCCACACTGTACACTTACGCAGAAAAAAGGGAGCTAAATGGCAGATCACCCTCGTTTTGGTCCAGCAGGAATTCCGCCGCTTTTCAAAATTCTCGGTGCAGAATTGGCTGATGTTCCAAGACTTCTGCGTGAAGAAGGACTGGACGCCTTTGAGTATCAAGCAGTTCGCTGGGGACAAGCACCGCAGCTTAAGCGGGAAGACGCCGAGGCGCTTGGCGCCGAAGCAAGAAAGAATGATGTTTTGCTTAGTGTTCATGGCTCCTATTATGTTAATCTCTGTGGCAAAAAAGAGGTTTTGGAGGCAAGTAAAAGACGCTTAATCGCCTGTGCAACGGCAGCGCAGTGGATGGGCGCGTACCTTTTGGTTTTTCACTTGGGCTTTTATGGACTCATGGAAAAGAAATACGCGTTCAGAACGTGTGTCGACGCATTGAAAGATGTTGCTGCAACTTTAAGTAGCAGGGGCATTAAAAAAGTGAAGTTAGGGCCTGAAACCATGGGTCGCGTTTTCCAAGTGGGCGCGCTAGATGAAATCTTGACAATTTGCGAAGAAGTTGAGCAGGCGCAACCCGTTATTGATTGGTCACATTTGCACGCCAGGCAACAAGGTCGTTTCAGAAAAAAAGATGATTTCCGCAGTGTAGTTGAGGAAATTGAGAAGAGATTGGGTACAGAAGCCGCGCGGAACATGCACTGTCACTTCAGCAGAATCGAGTACACAGCTAAAGGCGAAAAACGGCACCATGTGCTAGATGAGAAAAGGTATGGTCCAGAATTTGAGATGCTGGCAGAGGTTATTGCCGAGTTTAAGATGCGACCTGTCATCATATGCGAAACGCCACTTTTGGATGTGGATGCCATGAAAATGCGCGCCATCTTTCAAAACGTTTTAGAGAAGAGCGAAAGCCCAGTCAAGCCTTAGCATTTGGCAAGCGAGACGGCGACAGTGACCCTCTTGAGGTTCTATAGCCAAAAAATGCCGCATTAAAAAATTGTTGCTATCCGAGAAAGCTTTCCAGTTTGGTTAATCCGATAATCTCGTCGAAGCTTAAGCCCAATGCATCCAGTACCTGCTCGAAAGTTGACTGCAGATAAGCCACGTACTTGTCCACATCAACCTCATTGTTTGTGGCAAGCTCAACTGGTTTAACATGAGGCTCCTTGCTGATTTTAACGAAACTAATTAGGTCGCCTGCGCGGATTTCTACACCGTTTTTTTCCAAAATCTTGGCGGCTTTAACGTGTTGCGGAGTGGTTTTCGTATAGCGGTAAAGCTCTTCGCCTAGCACAACATGGAACGCAAGCTCGCTGAGGCTTTCCCACTCTCGTCTCTTCAGCCGCATATACCGCTCACGCACAATGTTAGCTATGTCCTTCTTTGCTTTTTCGAATTCTGCTGGGTTCTTAACCTGTGCAAGCCGCGCTTTCATCTCGTTAAAAGCGTTTTTTATGTAGATGGGTATATGCTTTTTCTTGCCTGTAAGCCCTTTAACATCCACTGTGCCGTCTTCCAAAACGCCTAGGTAATTCTTTTTGCGGCTGCTGAAAACCGCATAACGGTAGACCTTATCCACGTCTATGTTCATTTTGAGCTCGTGCTCAGTCCAGCTAGCTAATTCTGCAATTTGCTCCTTAGTGGGATTTTTAAGGAAGAGACTGTCCGTGTCGCCGTAAAGCACCTGTATGCCTAACTCTCCAGCTTTGTTAAGTATCTGCGTTATGGCGTGGCGACCTATGGCTGCGGTGGCTTCCGCCACAGGCGGGCAGTAAAGGTCAAAGCTGGCAGCGCCGAAAACGCCGTAGCTAGCGTTCAAAATAACTTTCAATGCGCCCTGCGTGATGCTATACCAGCTTCGCAGCTCGGCGGACAAGCTTTTGTCCTTAGATTTTAGCTTGTACCAGCGCACCCGCAAATCTCTTAATGAGCCGATCAGCAGGCTTTCTAAGGCGCGTTTTCTTGTGCAAACCCAATGCGGCGTGCCAGGTATCAAATTTTGGCGGCATTCCTGATGCGGGCAGAGTATTGACTGATAGCCAAGGTTCCAAACCTTAATAATCGAGGGATACAGGCTTGGGAAATCCATGACTGCAACGTTGAAGTGGACACCGGGCACTGGCTCGACAACTATGGCGCCCTTGTACTTTTTGCCCTTGATGATGGCGGTGGTTGCAGTTCTGCCTTTCTTGGCAAGTATGTCCTCAGCGTTGGGGATAAGCATGTTACGCCTGCGGTGCTCCCGGTGCATGAAGTTGCGTATCCAGCGGCTTACACCTTGGCGGCTCACATCTTCCATGGGCATGCTGCTGATTCGCGACAAAACCAAGATCAGCTTCATAACTAGCTCGTCTTCGACGCTGGTGAGCTTAAAGGTGATTTCTGAGTCTCTGAGACAGTATTGGGCTAGCTCGGTGTAGGTTAATTCGCCGAAGCTTTTTTCAAGCCGAATTTTTTCTGCGCCTACTATGGCTTTGCCCACATCATCAAGCGTTACGTCCCGATAGCGGTTATTATAAGCGTAAATTTGAATTGACCTGTTGAAGAAAAACTTGTATAAATCAATATGCACGCCATACTTTAGCAAGCAAACACGCTTGCCAACCTCTATGGGAATCTCGCTTTTCTTAATTCCCAAGTTCAGCGCGCGGTGCGCGAGATAGCGCAGGTCGAAATCGTCCCCGTTGAAGGTTAAAATGAACGGGTATTCCCAGAGCACGTTAAAGACGGCTCTAAGCAGTTCTTCTTCTTTATCAAAGTATTCGAGCTTAACGTCTGCGGGAAGGCGCTCGTTTCCTTCGCGAACACCCTCACGTTTTAGAAGAAACACTCTTTTTTGGTTGTCAGAGCTGTATACGGAAACGCAAATTACTGGGTACTCGGCTTTGCGTGGATCAGGCACTCTCGTGGAGACCGGTGCATAAACCTCTATGTCAATTGCAGCTCTGCGGAATTTAGGCGCTGGGTATTCAAGCAGTCTTGCCCATCCCTCGACATACTCAATTTCTTCAGCAGAGGCATCTTTGAAAACGGCTTTTATCTGCGCAATATTTTCTTCAGCCTTCTCCAGCGTTATAGGAACAAGGTTACCGTTTTTTACCTCGTAAATCATTCCCGGGAAAAGCTGTCTATCGTAAATGTAGCACTGATAATACTTTATTCGCGCCTCCCAAACCTTTGCTTCCGCATTATTCGCCATGCCTTCAGCTATTTTCGGGAAATCTTCGGGGATTATATCTCTTATAGTGCCTTGAGGGCGACCGCCAATGGCTAAAGGATCATTTGCCACAATCTTTGTTACTTGCACCTTCCTATCAAGAAGTGGGTCATATTTTTCTTCAAGCTCAAAGTGGTCAAAGCCCTCGTGCTTCATCAATCGGTCGATTTTTTCCAGCTCGTATTGCGAAAGGTTAGTGAAGCAATAAGGCTTATGCCCAGTATTATCATACCAGAAGTAAATTTTCTCTGACTTTGGCTCGTAAAGTTTAATCACAGCTTTTCTTGATTGCCCATCATAGGTTGCGGAAACAAAATATGACGGCGGCAAGTTCTCTGGTGCCACAGGAGGAAAAACACGCTTTGTTTCTCTTTTCTCGCCAGCGGGAATGACTTCAGAGCTAAGAAAAGCGGCTTTAGGCAATGCTTCATTCGCGGATTTTTTCTCTGCTTGCGCGTAATCAAGTAGACTTCTCTGTGCCATCCCGCTTCTCGTCCCTAGACTACACTTATAGGTAACCGCAGACTAAAATCTTTACCGACCAACGCACAGCGGCTTTACTTTCGCATAAAAGTTGTGTGGATAAACGAAAGGCGGAGTAGGCCCCTCTACTGGTTTCTGCATTGATTGGCTAATAGGCGCCAAATATGAAGGCGTGGCGCTTCATTTTCTTTTAAGAGCATTTCGGTGTTTTAGTTGTTATTTGGGAAATTTAGCTGGATATATTGCTCGAGCACAAATTTGGCGCAAGCACAAAAGCTCAAGTTGCAACTTCAAAAGTTTTCGCGTAAACCGAACAGACTATATAGTAGTTTTTACATGTTTTGCTCTTCAAAAAAGTTAAGCCTCCTGTTGTGAAGAAAAATGAGGTTGGCGCGCATGTATAAGCTTGAGAATTTTGGTGATCGATATTACGGTTTTCGCATGTTATTTTTTAGAGGCTACTTGTCAACGCAATCTTCTGCTGCCAACGGTAATATTGCACTTTAGTCTTATTGGAGAAAATTCTAATGGCAAATTGTGCATATATAACGGAAAAAGCTTTAACAAACTTTAGCATGGTGACTGCGTAAATGCCGTTAAAGACGCTGAAAAGAGATACAAAAGATGCATTGACGTTAGAGTGGCTTCTGCACGTTAAACATTACAAGTTAACTCTTGATAAGACGCGCTGTGTCGGCTGTCAAATCTGCAGCTTGGCATGTCCAAAAGAAGCTATAAAACTTGAAAAGCAGCCTAAAATTCAAGGTCAGAAAGCCAAGAAGGCTGTTGTGGATATTAGCTTGGAGAAATGCAATTTCTGCGGTGTCTGCGATGCTTCATGTCCATATGGCGCCATTAAGATAACCTTAAACGGCGAGCATGTTCTTTCTGTACTTGACAAGGAGAGTTTTCCCGAGTTAATCCGCGATATAAAAGTGGATACAAAGCAATGCCCAAAAGATTGTCTTGAATGTGAAAAGACATGCCCCTTGTCGCTGATAAAGATCAGCAGAATAGGGTATGATGGCACTCCGGTTGAAGATGTGGAGAAGTTACCGCTGAGCCAAAAGAAACGAGTACAAATTAACGTTGGCATCCAAAAAGAGTACTGCCCAACCTGCCGCATATGCGAGTTCAAATGCGCGCCGGGCGTCTTAAAAGTGCATAAGTTAATAGAGGGCAAAATTGCAATAGACCAACAGAAGTGTCCAGAAGACTGCACCGACTGCTTAGATGTCTGCCCCATAACTGGCGCGCTTTACCTTTCCGAGAAAGATGGCAAAGTGCACGTTAACGAGCTTTTCTGCGTTTACTGTGGCGCCTGCAAAGTAGTTTGCCCAGTTGAAGACGCGTTGACGCTTAAGCGCACCAAGATATATCACACGCCAGTGCGCTCTGGCACATGGATTAAAGCCTTAGAGAGGCTCACTTCTCCTGTTGCCACAGTTAAGGAATTAAAAGCCCGCGGCTCGCAGAAAGCAAAGGAAACTGTTTGCCGTCGATTCGTTTTAGAGGAGAGGATAAGATGAGTCAAACAGGAAACTCTGAAAGTGGGGAACTGCGTATAGGCGTTTTTATCTGCCACTGCGGTTTAAACATTGCAGGAACATTGGACATAAAAGAGCTTGTTGAGTACGCTAAAACATTGCCTGACGTTGTATATGTTAAAGACAATCGATACACTTGTGCTGACCTAGGCCAAGAAGAAATTAGAAAAGCCATAAAGGATTATAAACTAAACAGAGTTGTTGTTGCTGCTTGCTCACCGAGAATGCATGAAGTGACTTTTAGACGCACAGTTTCCGAGGCAGGCTTAAACCCGTTTCTCTTTGAAATGGCAAATATCCGCGAGTTCAGTTCATGGTGTCACCCAAGCACTCCAAAAGAGGCTACTGAAAGAGCGAAGGATACTATACGCATGGCAGTGGCGAAAGCACGGTTGCTGATGCCGCTTCAAACAATAGAAGTCCCCGTTACCAATAAGGCGCTCGTTATCGGCGGCGGCATCGCCGGCATGAACGCCGCGTTAGACTTGGCAGAGATGGGCTTCAAAGTCTATCTGCTGGAGAAAAGTGAAAGCATCGGCGGCCACATGGCTGCGCTCGATAAAACATTCCCGACACTTGACTGCTCAATCTGCATCGAAGGCCCAAAGATGGTGGATGTCGGCAGACACCCAAACATCGAGTTGATTGCCAACGCTGACCTACTGAAAGTGGATGGCTATGTTGGCAACTTCCGAGTTAAGATTCGCAAAAACCCGCGTTACGTTTTGGAAGATAAATGCACAGGCTGCGGCGAATGCAAGGATGTCTGCCCCATAGAATATCCGAATGAGTGGGACATGTACTTGGGCACTAGAAAAGCCATATCAGTGCCATTTGACCAAGCCGTCCCGCTTATTTATACCATAAACCGTGACTACTGCATCGAATGTTACAAATGCGTGGACATCTGCGGCGAAAGGCAAGCCATAGACTTCAACCAGAAGTCTGAGGAAATCGAGATAGAAGTCGGCGCGATAATTGTAGCCACAGGTTTTGACATCTACCTGCCCTACGACATGCCGCTCTTAGGCTATGGCAAGTATCCCAACGTTATAACATCTATGGAGTTTGAACGGCTTATTCTTGCTGCTGGCCCAACAGGCGGCAAAGTTATCCGCGCGTCAGATGGTCAAAAGCCTCATTCAGTTGCCTTTATCCAATGCGTAGGCTCACGTGACAAAAACAAGTATCCCTACTGCTCGAACTACTGCTGCATGTATACGCTTAAGCATGTGGTTCAGCTGAAAGAGAAGTACAAGCAAGATGTGGAAGTCTACGTTTTTTACATGGACATGCGCAGCCCAGGCAAAGGCTACGAGGAATTCTATGACCGCGCCAGAGAGCAAGGCGTGAACTTCATCCGCGGCCGAGTCAGCCGCATCGACGAAGACCCTGAAACGCATAATCTAACCATACACGCTGAAGACGCCAACCTTGGCATGCCGATAGAGGTCGAAGCGGAAATGGTTGTTTTGGCCACTGCATCCATACCCAAGAAGGGCTCCGATGAGCTTGCGCGGATTCTCAACCTAACCCGCGGCGCAGACGGCTTCTTCATGGAGAGCCACCCCAAACTGAAACCGCTAGACGCGCCGACTGACGGCATATTCTTAGCTGGCGCTTGCCAAGGCTTGAAGGATATACCCTACAGTGTTTCGCAGGGCTGCGGCGCGGCTTCAAGAGCGGCAACAGTGATTTCTAAACCGACATGGAAGATTGAGCCTATAATCGCTGTCGTAGATGCCAGCAAATGCAAGAACGTCACAGGCAAATGCGGCATATGCGCTGAAAGATGCCCCTACGGCTCCATCAAAGTTGAGCCGAACAAGCCCGCGCAGGTGATAACGGCCAGCTGCCACGGCTGCGGAACCTGCGTCGCCGAGTGCCCACAGGACGCCATAACACAGATGCACTTCACAGACGCGCAGATCCTAGCGCAGATACGCGCAGCGCTAGAGAAGGATCCCGAAGACAAAATTTTGGCGTTCCTATGCAACTGGTGCAGCTACGCAGGCGCTGATTTAGCTGGCACAAGCAGATTCGAGTATCCACCAACTATACGCGCGATACGCGTCATGTGCTCAGGCAGAGTAGACCGCGACTTCATTCTTGAAGCGTTGCGGCTTGGCGCTGGCATGGTGCTTGTTGCAGCGTGCCACTTGCCCTATGACTGTCACTACATAAGTGGAAACTGGAAGATGAAGGCAAGAATGGACGCGTTAGCGCCCATGCTTCAGAAACTCGGCATGAGCCCTGAAAGGTTCCGTGTGGAATACGTTTCCGCCGCTGAAGGCGTACACTTCGCTGAGTTGATTCGTGAAATAGACGCGCAGAGGAAAGCTTTAGGTAAAGAGAGGATTAAGGCTGAAAACGCTAAGCTGCGGCCTTTCATCGAGAACATGCTGAAAAGAAAGAAACAAACATAACGCTTTTTCACTGCTTGTCGCTTTGCGCTTATTCTCTGTTGGCTAGGGCAGTCATTTTCTTAACAAATTCTCGTATATCTTCATCTTTTCCATAAACAATTAGTCGGCCATCATCTTGGACACGGCACGAGAGGTTTGACCCCGCCGCAAGCTGCTGCAGCTTTTCAAGAGGCACACTAGTAAGGGGTTTAACTCGAATCCACTTTTGGTCTCGAGGAACACCCGCGATGAACTTGTCTTCTTCAGTAACGGCGCAAATGTTTCCTGTGTCGTATGTGGCTTCTTCAAGCCGTTTGAGCCAACTGTCAACGCATTCTGGTGAAAATGCCTTCTGCGCCTCATTAATGAGGTAGGCTTCCACGCTTCCAAGATACTGCTCAACTTTCGCGGCTGTCTCGCTGTCATTTCTGTTAACATCCAGGAGGCTAATCAACACTTTAGCTGACTTCAAATCACTCATAACACTCTGTGGAACCGCCATGCCCTTTTTCCGAAATTCCACAATTATTTCTTCCAGAATCTTCCATACGGCCAAGTAGCCCATGACGCATCCACTTTTAACTGGCAATGAGCAGCTTATAAAGAGTTTCAAATGACCCTTTTACTTGCGCTTCGCCTTATAAAAGGGCAAATGCATCCGCGAAGCCTGGTTTAGCCGGTTCCTTCGTTTACTGCTTTCAGGATTTTTGAGGGGTCCACTCTAAGCTCGTTGAAAGCAAGCTCCTCAGCGGGAATGCCCAAGGCTAATCCAAGCAGTTGCGTGTAATGCAGAATCGGGATGCCATAGGTTTCATTGAACATTCTTTCTATGCGCAGCTCGTTAGTGTCAAACATGATGTGGCAAAACGCGCAGATCGTTACTAAAGCTTGGGCAGAGGCTTTTTTCACGTGGCTGAGTTTTTCTCGGGCAAGCTGCAACGCAACCTTGTCGCTGACACCGACGCTTGGAGCGCCGCAGCATTCTGTTTCGCCGATGTAGTCCAGACAAGTGGCGCCTGTAGCTTCTATGAGCGCCTTTAAAACCTGCGGGTCTTCTGGGTCGTCAAAGCCAACGTACTCTTTTGGCCGGAGCAGGTGACAGCCAACGTGCTCCGCAACTTTCAGCATAGTAAGCGGCTTGACCACCGCATTTTTTATCTTCTCCACACCGATGTCTTCCTTTAAAACCTGCAGTATGTGCTTTGCTTCTACTGTTCCCTTGAACTCTAAACCTGCCTCTTTCAAGTGACTGTTTATTTGGTCTCTCAGCGCCTTGTCTTTCTTCAGCAACGTGTTAACCTTCTTCAATGTGCCGGCGCAGCCGGGGCAGAGCGTGAGAATGGGCAAGCCTTGTTGCTCTGCTATCGCCAGGTTCCGCGCTGCCAAGACAAGCATTGCGTCGTGGCTAACTGGGTCCAGTGGCAGCCCGCAGCAGTTGAATTCAGGCATCTCGACAAGTTCTATGCCCAGCTTAGCAAGAACCTTGCGGGCTGAAATTTCATAGGCGGATACTCGATAGGGGACGGCGCAGCCGAGAAAAATCAGGTATTTGCTACTCATGAGGAGCTACTTCCTTTTTGAATGGTATCAAAGAATTTGATTCCTTTAAGCGTCTTGCGTAGGCTTTCAGGGTTACCTCTTGGAAGCGGAGGCAAACCTTGTGCCTCGCGCTTTTTAATCTTCAGCTCGGGAATATTGTAAGCGTAGCCTGAAGTGAGTATGGAGTTGGCTTGCTCCTTGAAAACTGCCGGCACGATGCCCTTTTCAGCAGCCAAATTTCTTAGAACACGGATTACACTGGCGACTTCAACGCCTTGTGGACAGCGGTCTGTGCAGGTGAAGCAGGCGGCGCATAACCATAAGGTTTCGCTGTTCAAAACGCGGTCTCTTAGGCCAAGCTGCGCCATGCGAATTATTGTGCGTGGCCTATAGGTGTCGCTGAACCGTGCCACTGGGCAGTCGCTGGTGCATGTTCCACATTGGAAGCACTTGAGAATTTTTTCGCTGCCAGGCATCTTCAAAAGTTCATATTTGAACTTTGGGTCAATTTCAGAAGCCCTTATTACGTCCTTGGGTTTTTCTGTTTCAGCCACTTCAAGTCACCATTAGCCTATAGTCGCGGCTTGCTGTTTCTTAAAAGAAACATCATTATCAACTACATAAATCTTCCATGCAGAAAGCCGCAAAAGTTATGCATGAACGTTCAAAATTGCCGAAAGTGTTATTTCAGAAATGCCCCTTCATTACTTTAAAAAGGAAGCGCTTCTGCCATGAAAAGCGAACGTTACGCCTTCATATTAATCGCGGACGAAAAATACTGGAAAAGACTCCGCGAGCGCAACAAAGCCAGCGGCGAAACCCACGCTTTCATAAGGAAAAACAAAGTAGGCCCAACAAACGCTCAAAAATTATTGTTTTACGTCAAAAAGCCAGTTATGCGAATTCTCGGTGTCGCAGACTTCGTGGAACGGTTAACCGGTGCGCCTGAGGAGCTATGGCGGAGCTACGGCGCAGAAAGCTGCTTTGAATCCTTTGAAGAATTCTGCAAATTTGCGCAAGGCAGGGAAGTTATGACATTTTTAAGGTTTAGGAACTTCGTTGAGCTTGAGAATCCAAAATCTGCGAAAGCCCTCAGAAGCATTCTCGGCTCTTTACAGGGATTCAGAGGCGGATACGTGGATTCCGCTACAGCAGAGCAGCTGATAACCTAAAGGACGCGGCAACAGAAGGTTTATGGTATAGTATAAGGTTAAATCCTTGATTAGGGATTCATTAGCAGATGTGATTTAGCATGTTTCGAGTGAGAGTTAACAAAATAGAGTCTACACGCGACTTGGACGGTAACCTTGGAAAGCGAATAGAGCTTGTTGAAGAACGAGAAATTTCGCCTTTTGTGGTTCGCCCGCAATCGGAAGAAGCAAAGATGGCGCAGGACATAATGCAAATTCTGCAACAGCAGATGCCTTTTCTCCAGCAGAGAACGCAATTTGCCATACCTAAGATACTCTTGTTCTTGACGGAGCAGGAATATGACGATTTAGGCATAGACTTCGACGTAAACCAAGTTTACGAAGTAGCATTGGAAAATCAAACAATCAAATTCACGAAAGTCTCATAATGGCGCCGCGCACATGCTTCAGCGCTGAATGCCGCGGATGAAAGGACAACACAAACATCATTTTCCGCAAAGTTGCACAGATCTCTTGCAGATCATTTATCTTGCCCTTATCACAGTAAAGCGGAATCGGCTCCTCATCGCCATTCTCGTAATAAACGTAAATTGGCGACAAACTTTTCCGAAACTTGACAACTTCAAGCTCCAACTTCAAAAGCTTAGCTGTTTCTTCAGCGGCAGCCTGAACAAATTTCAGCCGCTTCTTGCTGGCGGCATCTGTTGGCGCGTACACCAATAATTTTCCAAAACTGTTTCTGAGCATTACAGCCACCAATACTTTCAATGGTGAAAATTACCTTTTAAAACAGATGTGCCAACGACCGTTCTGAGCAGAGGAGAGGTGAATTAAAGTGAAAGCATTTAAACAACAGAAAACGCCAAATTTTTATAAAGCTTAACGATAGGGAAAAGCTATGAAAGCTAGAGCACATGTGCTTGTAAGCGGCAAGGTTCAAGGCGTATTTTTTAGGTCAGCAACCAAGCAGAAGGCGGAGGTTTATGGTGTGAAAGGCTGGGTTCGCAATTTGGCAGACGGCAGAGTTGAAGCAGTTTTCGAAGGCGAGGAAGACGCCGTGAAGGCAATGATAGAATTCTGCAAGCGCGGGCCTCCCGCTGCACAAGTCACGAATGTTGATGTAAGCTGGGAGAAGCCTACTGGAGAGTTCACCACCTTCAAAGTTAGATATGGCTAAGCTACTTTTTCGGCACTCTGAAGTGCGAAGCCTTTCCAGCGCTTATGTATTCTCCGCCCATGCCGCGCACCGTAGAAGCTATTCTCGCAAAATTTTCAGAACCCAAAAACTGCCGCGGCTTCACTATTATATAGTCGCCTTTATCTTCGAAACTAAGCATTTCCTCTAAATCTTCTGGAAACGCAATTCGAATATCCTCTATGCTTTTCTTTTTTTCATGCACCGCTGGTGTCGCAGCAGCAACTGAAGGTTGAGACACGGGTTGAGGTGTAGGCTGTGTTATAGGCGGATTCAATGTGGACTTAATTGACGCAACCAAGGTTCGGAGATCCTCGGAGATTTTGCCTAAAACTACAAGGAGCTCCTCAGCTTTTTCAGCTAGCTTTTCCAGTTTTTCTTCGCTCATAACAAGGTTCCCTTCAAATTCTAAAATACTTAAGGCGCTTATTAATTATTTGCAAACGCTCAGTGAACAGCGAACCCAGCATGCTGTTTGAAGGTGAAAAACTATTGATTGAAATCGACGGCAGCCAAAAAAGCGGAAGCGGCACAATTCTACGGCTCGCGGTAGCCTTAGCCGCCGCCGCTAAGCAACCGCTACATATTTATAATATCCGGCAGAATAGGCCGCAGCCGGGTTTAATGCCGCAACATTTGGAATCCGTTTTAACCGCTGCAAAGCTTTGCAACGCAAAGGTAAAGGGCGCCACGCTTGGCTCTAGAGAACTCTGGTTTGAGCCACGAGAGGCGCGCGGCGGAGATTTTGAGGCGGAAATAGGAACCGCCGGAAGCATACCAATGCTGTTGATGGCTACGCTGCCCATATGTGTTTTAGCTAAAAACAGTGTGCGTTTGCATGTGGCAAAAGGCGGCACGGATGTCTCCCACTCACCGACCATCAATTATATGCGGAACGTGTTTGTGCAAGCGCTTAAGCGTATGAACCTTGAGGTTGCCATTACGGTGCAGAGGTATGGTTATTATCCTAAGGGCATGGGCGAAGTCACTATGACTGTAGAGCCGACGCCTCGGCTGCAGCCTTTTAGGCTCGAGGAGTTTGGGCAATTAAAGAGTATCAAGGGCGTGTCGGTTTGCACCTTTCTGGTGGAGAAAAAGGTGGCTGAGCGCCAAGCCAGAGCCGCAAGCGAGCATCTCGCGGAAAGTGGCTATATCGCGGATATTCAAGTGGTAAATGATAGATCAAATTCACTCCAAAAGGGAAGCTCTATTGTCTTGTGGGCTGAAACTGATACTGGCGCCATAATAGGTGCAGATGCCATCGGCGAGCTTAAAAAGCCCAGCGAAGCGGTTGGCAGAGAAGCAGCAGAAAAACTTACCGTGGAGCTTTCTGTTAAACCTACCGTGGACGTGTACTTGGCAGACATGCTTATTCCATACATGGCGCTGGTTGAAGGCACATCAGCATTTTTAACGCGAACAGTCTCAGACCATCTGGAGACTAATATTTGGCTTGCAGAAAAAATATTGGGCGTAAAATTTAGCATTCAGAAAATGGGTCGCCTCTTCAAAATAGAAAAACACGGACAATGAACACAATGCCAGAAACCGCCTACTGCATTAGAGTTGCGAAAACAAATGGCGAGAAAGCATTAACCTTAGCGAAAAAGCTTGCCATACTCAACAAGTCGCTGGAGATTCAGAAAGACAACGGCTATCTTTACATACCGCTTATTCGCAAGCCAGAAGCAAAAGAACTGGAAACTCTGCAAGCTGAAGCACTTGACATCCAAGTCACGGCTAAAGTGTTTACAGAAAAGCAACAGAGGAAAACACTTCTTCAAGTCCTCGAAGAAAAGTTACCTCCACATTTGTTAGCAAGTGTGCCACGAGCACTTGACATAATAGGCGACATAGCCATAGTTGAAATTCCCCCAGAGCTGGAGGCGCATGAAACATTGATTGGCGAAGCAATCCTGGCAGTGCACAAGAACTTGCACACAGTGCTTGCAAAAGCTAGCGCAGTCAGCGGCACATACCGCTTACGCGAGTTCAAAATCATAGCCGGAGAACATAGAACAGCAACGACCCACAGGGAATACGGCTGCAAGTTCCAAGTGGACATTGCGAAAGCATACTTTTCGCCGAGACTTTCACAAGAACACCACAGGGTAGCATCCCTTGTGGGCAAGAATGAGGTTGTAGTGGACTTATTTGCGGGGGTTGGGCCTTTCGCTGTGCTTATAGCAAAGAACCATGTTGACGCCAAAGTTTACGCAGTAGACATAAACCCCGACGCCGTCGAACTCCTGAAAAGAAACATTCGACTAAACAGAGTGGAAAACCGAGTGATCCCCATTCAAGGCGACGCCAAACAAGTGGTTGAAGAACGCCTTGCAGGCATCGCGGATAGGGTTATAATGAATCTACCTGAAAAAGCCATAGAATATGTTGATGCTGCTTGCAAGACGCTAAAGCCTGAAGGAGGCATAATTCACTTTTACTCGTTTATTCGCCGCCCTAGCTCCTTAGAAGACCTGAAACGCTGTTTCTCTGATGCTGTAACAGGCGCTGAAAGAAAAGTGGATACGTTCCTTTTTGCGCGGGCAGTCCGTGAAACCGCGCCTTATGAGCAGCAAATAGTTTTAGACGTGCAAGTCATTTAGGCGCGCGTGCTATCAGGGTGATATGCACTTTCTGCTGTGAATTCTTTAGTTTCTCAACCAGCGCTCTAGACAAGTCACATGCGGCTTTATCTGCATGAACAGCCAATGTTCGGCTACACACGAAATCGCTTTTCCGCACCACCATGTCAGAGGCATGTGTCAAAATAAGTCGCGGAGAACCAGAAGCGGTAACATGCTCTGTTACGCCGCCCACTTCGATTATTATGGTCAGTTTTGCATTTGGTCGCCGCAGCGTCTCTTTGAATCTTGTGCTTAAATCCGCTAAGGCTTTGTCTGCCGCTACTGCGACTATGCAGTCTCCTCTTTTTGTTAGGTGCTTATCCCTTGTGAATTCAAGAGTAGTCTTATGTGTGGCTTGAATATTTTGATGGCCATAGCACGTAATTACTTCTTTTTCTTCGGAACTGTACAATTTATTCCATTACCTCAATGGAATCTACTTTCCCGTCCCCATCTAAATCAAAACCCTGTATAACAGCCGTAAACGTGTCTTCGCCATGGTACTGCATGAGAGTTTTCCTCCAAAAATTAGTCAAAGCTAAAACGCAAGCTTTAGTTCCCACGGCCTTGTTTCCAGCTAAAACTATAACTTGCTTGGTGCGATCCCAGGGGTTCACAATTTTAGCTATTAACCCAACAGCATCGGCAGTGTAGACGCGCTGCGTCTTCTCCGAGGTTAATCCACCAAGCAGGAAGCCTTGATTTGAAGATTGCATGTTAAACTTTACTGGCAAATAACCGTTAATTTCCTGCGTGAGCAAATTTGTGCCTGGACCACCGACGAGAATTAGATTATTCTTTTCTTCTTTTTCCGCTTTAACATCCACGTCCAACTTT
The DNA here is from genome assembly GCA_038848695.1 of Bathyarchaeia archaeon. Taxonomy (GTDB): domain Archaea; phylum Thermoproteota; class Bathyarchaeia; order Bathyarchaeales; family Bathycorpusculaceae; genus JAOAIV01. Next base: position 17,538 of record JAWCNL010000014.1, on the reverse strand, counting down.
ACGATAAAATCCGCGGGCATCTTGGCGAACTGGCCTAGGAAGAGGGCTAAATGCGCAGCATAATGCCCATCGCGAGCACTGGTTTTAAAGGGTCCATGCGGAGTTGGGCTGCCGACAACTATTTTTCCATCCAAAACGCCCTCGCTATTGACGTATTCTTTGAAGAATCCTTGAATTTGCCCATCGACTCTCCACAATTGAGAGTTCTGAATTATCGTGTATCCTTTTGGTAGTTCAATACCGAAAGCAGGAGAAGTTGTTTTGTAATATTTTGCTGTGGCACCTTTCCTTTTTTCTTCCTTCGCTACTTTTATAGCACCAGCTTTCGCCAGCTTTCTTACATGGTAATAGACTTTTTGTTCGTGAACGCCTAGTTGCCTAGCTATTTCTAGAGGGTACATTTCTTTTTCAGAAAGCATCGTTAAAATGTTCCAGCTGAGCTTGCCCAGAATCATCTTTAGCTTTTGTGCATCTTGCATTATGGTGATTTCTTTCACTTTCTGTGAGGCGCCATCATCTTGAAGCAGTAATTTTTTTTGCATGGTGTTTCTTTCCACTCTTAACTTTATGTGCACCATTATTAAAAATTTTATTATGGTTGTTTGCGGTAGGCTGGAACAACTCAGCGAAGAATATACATTATACATAATAAGAGTCGAAGCGGACAAAAACTACTAAAAAAATTTTTTTAGCATAGAAAGTTTTCTCCTAAAAATCCTTATTAACAAAAGAACCAATTGGATAAGGCTCGAAACAACTGATCATAAAAATGAGGCGCAAAGAATGTGCGGAATTTTTGGCTGCATAACCAAGGCAGGAAACGTTGCACCTTTAATACATACCTCACTAAAACGGCTTGAATACAGAGGCTATGACTCCGTAGGCATAGCCACAATACACGAAGGCAAGATACATGTCAAAAAAGATCAGGGCAAAATTGATGATGTCCACAAAATCTGGAACCTAGACGATTTGCCAGGAAGCATCGGCATAGGCCACACCAGATGGGCGACACACGGCGCGCCATTAAAGATTAATGCGCACCCACACATGGATTGCAAAGAACAGGTAGCCGTAATCCATAATGGAATTATAGAAAATTTTTCTGAGTTAAAAGTTGAATTAGAAAACAATGGGCATAATTTTATCTCAAAAACAGACACTGAAGTAATAGCGCATCTTATCGAAGAAAACCTTAAGAAAAAACCTGAAATAGGCTTGGTTAACGCGGTTTTAGAAGCAGTGAAAAGGCTCAGCGGATCTTACGCTATCGCGGTGATATCCACAAGCGAGCCTGACAAGATAGTATGCGCTAGAAATGAAAGCCCCTTAGTGTTGGGAATAGGTGAAAACGCCATTTATTGCGCATCGGATATACCAGCGTTTTTACCATTAACCAACAAGGCAGTTTTGATAAAGGACGGGGAACTCGTAATACTCTCTGCCGATGGCTATGAGATCAGACGCATCAATGATTTCAGCCTTGTCACTCGAAATCCAGAAACAATTGATTGGACACCGGAAATGGCCGTCAAACAAGGCTACCCGCACTTCATGATAAAAGAAATTCATGAGCAACCCACGACGTTGCGCAACACATTACGCCTCCAAGAGCATTATCTGGATTTAATCGCAACATTCCTCGACCGCGCCCGCGAAGTCTTCCTAGTTGCCTGCGGCACATCATATCACGCCTGTTTAGCTGCATCTTATATGTTCTCGAAACTTGCCTTCTTGGCAACTTACCCCGTATACGCCTCGGAATTTATAGAGCAGCATGGTAAATCAGTTAATATAGACAGCACTATTCTGGCAGTAAGCCAGTCAGGCGAAACCGCGGATACATTGGCAGCAGTCACATGCGCCCAGCAACGCGCCGCAACCATACTCGGCCTGACGAACGTGATCGGCTCCACTTTAACTCGAGTTTCAAGGGTTTATGTCAGCCAACAGTCAGGCCCAGAAATCGGCGTAGCAGCCACAAAAACCTTCACCTCGCAACTGTCAGTTCTAGCCCAACTAGCGCTTAGGCTGGCAAAGAAGCGCGGCAAGATTTCCCAAGACGAAATGGATTATATAAGCGAGAAACTGGAAAAACTGCCTGATATTGTCGGAGAGATAATTAAGACACAAGAGGAAAAAGTCAAACAACTTGCCAAAAAATATCGTGACGCAAAAATTTTCTTCTTCTTAGGCCGTGGCATAAGCACCGCCACTGCCTATGAAGGGCGCCTTAAACTCATGGAGATAGCATATGTTCCGTCACTCGCGTTTCCTGCAGGCGAAAGCAAACATGGTCCAATAAGCCTTATTGAGCCAGGTTTTCCAGTGATTTTCATATGCGCTAAAGATGACACCCACAAAACTTTGATTGGGAACATAATGGAGATGAAAGCTAGAGGCGCCTCGATAATTGCAATTATAGAGGAAGGCGATGAAGCGGTAAAAGCGTTGGCAGACGATTATATTGAGGTTCCTAAAGGGATACCTGAGGTTTTATCGCCAATACCTTTCGTAATTCCATTGCAGCTTCTTGCGTATTACTTGGCAGTTGAGAAAGGATTAAACCCTGACATGCCCCGTAATCTCGCAAAGTCCGTAACCGTGAAGTAAATAGAATTCATTTAATATAGAAAATTGGTGCGTGACAGTGCATTCGGGTTCACTAGATTTTTTTCTTAATTAATTGGCATAATAATATTTGGCGGCTAATAGTTAATTAATGCAGTGACAGGCAGAGAAGGTTTCTCCGCGCTAGCGATAGGGGGAAACAGCAAAGTTGTGGTTTTATACATCAGAGATGAGGAGAACAGTTAATGATGGTAAACTGACAACCTTTAAAGTTTAATGTATGAAAAGAGGCCGCTGATTTGTTTCCACTTGAATTCTAGCTGTACTCTCGAAAAGTATAGCTGCATTTTGTACAGCGCAGAAACTGAGTTGAAGACTCATCAGCACCTCTCGTTTGCACTTGCCACACGTAGGCCACGTTATTTCCACATTTTGGGCATTCAACGCGAACAGTTGGCAAAGTCCGCAGTTTCTGTTCCTCTTTGCCTATCACAGCGACAAACTGCTGCGGATCGTGCTGAATAACCTTAGCGATTTTAGGCTCAACCGTCGCGCTTTCCTCTTGCTTTTTGTAGCCACACTTTGGGCAGACAAGCATCAAGGTAGCTTCTTTCCCTTTCTTGACTTTCTTGGGCTCAAGTCGAGAACCACACTTTGGGCAGAATTCCATCATGCGTTACCTCATCATCCGTTTTGGATTCCCTATGCTTTGACTCTTTTAAACTTTTTCCATTTTCACTATTTTAAAGAGAGCCTATGCCGGAGGCTATAAGATGCGCAACGCGCAAAGGCTCTGGGATATTACTCCTGGTGGAAGTTAACCGTACAATTTTCTGTGCATCTTCCTGCGAAATACCAACCGCTTGCATATAGATTTTCGCTTTGGCACTTCTAGTGGATACTGCAACGGGTTCACCAGCGTTAAGAATTGCCGCCCAGCGCTCTTCATTGCATGAAAGATTTTGAAGTGCTTTACGTATGTCTGCAAAATCGGGTTTTTCACGTGTAACCGTTATGACAGGCAGCTTTGTCGCCGCATTAAGCGCCTTAACATCCACTATGTTGAAGCCGGCAAACGTTATGCCATTCAACATTACTACCCGCAACTGTTTATAGTGAGGTGAAACAGTTATCATGGTGGTTATCTTTTCGGTAGCGTCAAGCCCATCTATTTCTATTTTAGTGTGCATGACACCGTCAAGCCAGTAGCCTCCCCTGAAAACCACGCCTATAACTGAAACTTGTCCCTTAGTGTGTGGAACAAAGGGCCCATCGTCTATGCCAAGAACGCGGATTTCAGGTTTGACGATGTGGAAGCGTCTCTGTTTTGAAATTGTTTCATCTAACAAGGCAATGATAGGTATACAGCTAAAATGCTATAAGCTTTAGCGCGTGCCTAGCAAGCTTCTCAGTACTGCCATTATGACATCAAACCGCGAATTAAGAATTTTTATGCTTTAAGAGCTTTCTCCAGAGCTTTATGGAAAGCTTCGTTCATTTCGCGCGCTTTCTCTGCGGCGGCAATAAGCGCAGTTTCAGGTTTTAAATTGCCTTTGGTTCTGACGTAAATCACTGGGTTTGACGCTAAAGGATGCGGTACATCATAACCAGCCAAATCCACCCGCTCATCTTCCAAAAGCTTCTTCTGCAGCAAATTGCAGATGCCGTGCTCTGCACTTTCAACTTCTATTTTAAGCTCGTTCTCTGTTTTCTTTAACACTTTAACATTCAATTTCAACATGCCTCCTTCTCAGCTATACATCAGTTCTTCCGTAATCCAAAGCAATCTTACGTCTTTCCACATTACCACACTTGGGGCACACCATCTCATGCCGCCTCGGCTCCAATATATTAGAGCAACGTGAACAAAAAGCGTAAACTACACCCAAGTTTTTATCTTTAGTGGAAAGATGATAAATTTGGTTCTTGTCGCTTATAACCTTGGCGCGTATTATGTCTCCGGGTTTGCATACATCATTCATAGACTTCACATATTTTTCTTGGACATCAGAAATATGTAGGATACCCGTGAAGATGCCGGAAAGCTTTTTCTGGCCTATTTTGAAAATCCTGATAATAGCACTATCAGATTGTCCATTGTAAACTTGACCGATAACTGTTGCTGAAACTTTCGGCACGGTTACCTCGCTTGCTAATGGATAAACGGAAACACGTCTGCTCAACAGGTCCATCAAGGCACGACCAACAAGCTTGGAGTAAATGACGCCGTCTTTCACGTATGTTCCAGAATCTGGAATGAACTCCTCAATTACGCCCAAGCGCTCTCCAGGTAACACTAAGTTGCCGCTTTTTCGTTCAGATGATTTCAAAGTCATGTAATGTTCCCTTTTTTACTTGAAATGATAAGCATGCTGATCAATTTTTAAATAGTATATCCTAAATTTCTGTACTTATCAATAAACCTTTTGATTTAATAGAGAAAAGGCACTTGTGTATATTGTAAATTGCCGCAAGTCAATGGCGCAGTTTTCGGCAAAATATAATATAAATTAATAGTTACACGAAGCTTTGTTCGCTTTTCGTATTACGTATAAGTCGATAATTATTTCACGTCTTGTTTTGGTGTGGAAGTCAAACATGTGTGGAATATTCAAAGGCAATGCGTAAACTGCTTTTATTATGCCACCATGTTTCTCCACAAATCTTGCAATAAACGGTGAAGCCTCAACTTGTAGTAACTCAGCGTGCCTGAGACGCCCAGCAAGGGTTTCATCTGTGAAGGGATGATTATGAAGTGAGTACACTGCGTCGGCAACTTGCAAGGCTTTTTCTAAGAAAATTTTGTCAGCACCACGTTTTTGCACACCAAAAGGCGGATTCTGCAGAACCGTGTCGAACTTTCCAGCTACTGCGTTGATGTCGCCTGTAATCCAGTCCACTTTAGTTTTGAAGCCAAGCTTAGCTGAGTTTTCTGCAGCAAGCTTTACAGCTAACTTATCAATGTCGATGCCTACAATCGATCCGGCACCCAAAAAAGCGCAGCCCAAAGCGAGGCGGCCAGTGCCGCAGCCCAAGTCAAGAACCCGCTTATTTATGATGTCGCCATAAGTGTAAGCGGCCAAATATAACACCGTCGCCGCAACAGATGTGGGCGTTGTATATTGCTCCAAACGCACGTTTGGCGAAGGGTGTGGCTTAATTTGAGATAGGAACCGTTCTAGGTCTAGTTTTCGAACAAGCCTTTTTTGAGCAGGTTCTCCCATGAAATTTCGCCGGAAACCACCATAAATTCATTCATGGTTAACACGGGCTTAAGGAATTTTGAAGGGGCATCCAAGGAAATCCGTGGGCAAGCAGTGTTTACGTAAGCATCAACTTGTGGGAACTCCATTAACACTTCAGACGAAATCTCTTTAACTGCGAATAGGAACGCTTGTTTCCCTTTTTGCCTAGCAATCTCCTTAATTTTTAATGCTTCATCAAAACGTTTTTGTCCAAGCTTCAGCCCTATTATCACACCGAAGATTTTAGCGCGCTTTGCCTCTTCAATGCAAGCCCACCGTTGCTTCAGGATTTTCTCTGCTTCCTTATCTATAGCGTAGACTCTTTTTTCGTAGGGATCAGCAACCAACGTAGGTTTAGATGTGTTAAGTGCTATGCCTAGCGCGTGAAACCGGCCGCCACCGATGAAAAGGAAAACGTCAACTGCACCAGCTATCGATTTCACATTGCTGTAGTCGCATCCACTCACTTGTCCAGGATAATTCATCCGGCCAGCATCACCTACCATCACAGTCTTGCCTGCCCTGACCAGAATTTCTCTTGCATAAACAAGTGCTTGCACATGCTGCACCGTGGTTGCTAAACCTATTTGCTTATACTTGCTTAACAATGGCAAGGATTTTTCCACGACATCGTCAACCGTTACAGTTGCTCTGGCCTCCACGTAAACTGTGGGTACTGGCTCATGTTTTACAAGTTTCGCGTGTCCAAAGTGGATTATCAAGTCTGCGCCTAACCGTTCTGCTTCAGAGGTAGCCAAATCACAAGGGCCATAACAGGGATCTGCCGAGATTATAGGAAGCGCTCCCGCGTTTTCAACTATTTTAGCTAACCGCAACCCTTCAGATTTCAATCCTTCCGGCAGTTGCAGCAGAACTTGCTTCGCGCCGCGCTTGGCTATTTCTTGTTTAATGAGCTCTTCCTCAAAATCAAACCCACCCATGCTTATGCACCTACAAACAAATATCAATAAAAGGGGAAAAACAAAGTTAACTTTATGTTCGCCGCTATCTTAGAAGACCCATTCCCAGTCATTTTTTGGTTTTTTAACTGGGCGACCCGACGCTATCGCTGCTTGCTCCGCTAAGCGCTCAAGGATTATCTTTTGCTCTATGCTGGCAACAAGCTTTTTTGTCGCTATTACGGCGTCGTTGTTCACGGATATGCTGTCAATTCCAGCGCGGACAAGAAATTCAGCGAAGTCAGGCAGATTAGACGGGCCTTCACCACATATTGAAACTGTGCAGCCATTCTCATGTGCGACGCGTATGAGATGCGCGATTATTCTTTTTACCGCCGGGTCTCTTTCATCGAAATAACCCATTTGCCCTAACCTTTCAGAATCACGATCAATCATCAAAATGCCCTGCGTCATATCATTTGAGCCGATAGAGAAGCCATCAACCAGCTTGGAGAATTCATCAGCCATTATAGCTATGGAAGGAGTTTCAGCCATAAACCATACTTTGAAGTCGCGCGAACGCTCTAAACCTTCCTCCTTCATGATCTCAAGAACTCTTTTGGCTTCCCAGAGAGTACGCACCATCGGCAGCATGACCCAGACGTTTTTGAGGCCCCATTCAACACGACACTTCTTGATAGCTTGGCATTCAAGTCTGAAAGCCTTCTCATACCACTTGCTTATGTAGCGGCTACAGCCTCGCCAGCCCAGCATCGGATTTTCTTCGACAATCTCGTATTTGTCTCCGCCTTTAAGCTCTCGGTACTCGTTAGTTTTGAAGTCGCTGAAACGCACTACAACAGGGCGCGGCTGGATGGCTCTGGCTACAATTGCAACTCCTTCAGCCAGCTTATCCACGAATTCTTGACTACGACCTATTTCAATAAGATATAGTGGGTGGTCACCGATATAGCTAGTTAGAATGAACTCAACACGCATGAGACCGATGCCTTCGAAAGGCAAGTGCTTATAATCCTCTATTTTCTCAGGAACACCCAAGTTCATGTAAATTTTAGTTGCAGTTACAGGCACTGATTCTGCAGCAATTACTGCAGCACTTGTGGCGCTTGGTGTTGATGCTGCTTGGTGGGCCTCGCTTAGCACGCCTTCGTATACTACACCGTTTCTCGAGTCAACAGTATACTCTTTACCTGTTTTCATAAGCTGCGTCGCATTCTCTGTTCCCACAACGCATGGTATGCTCAGCTCACGGCTCACAATGGCTGCATGGGAGGTAATTCCACCCTTATCAGTCACTATGGCACTTGCAATTTTCATGAAAGGAACGAAATCTGGATTAGTCATGTCTGTTACTAAAATGTCACCTTTCTTCATCATATTGGCTGCTTCTTTAGGTGAAAGGGCAACTTTAGCAACGCCGACGCCATAGCCTCTTTTGCCCGCAGCGATGCCCTTAACAACAACTTTAAGCGCAGGCTTCCTTTCTTCAGCGGTGGTTGGTGCTTCCACGGCTTTTGCACTCCAAACTGTTTCTGGGCGAGCTTGAACCACAAATATATTATTGGGAAAAGATAAGTCTTTGTCAATGGCCCATTCGATATCCATAGGCTTACCGTAATGCTTCTCAATTTGCTTGGCTATCTCGGCAAGCTTTATAACTTCCTCATTACTTATGCACGGCTCCTTCTGGTTTTTCTCCGGCACATCCAAATGGACAGTTTTACCTGTCTCTGGATCGCGAATATATTGAACCGTTTTCCGCGCGATACGCCTTTCTTTAATTTTTAAGGTGTTCTTATCAACAACAAAGTCGTCAGGGTTTACTGCGCCTGAAACGACAGTTTCGCCCAAGCCATAATTACCCTCAATTACAATTTCATCTCTATTCCCAGTCACAGGGTTTATGGTGAACATTACTCCTGCTGCACGCGAGTTAACCATTTTTTGAACGCCAACGCTTATGAGAACCTTCTCATGCGCAAAACCCTTTTCATTACGATAAAAGATGGCGCGAGGGGTGAAAAGACTAGACCAGCACTTAACAATTTTTTCAAGTAACTCCTCAGCGCCTCTAACGTTTAGATAGGTTTCCTGTTGCCCAGCGAAGGAAGCATCTGGCAGATCTTCCGCTGTAGCACTTGACCTAACTGCGACGAAGGCATCTTGCAACTTTAGTCTACTGTTGAGCTCTTTGTAGGCGGATCGTATGGCGTTTTCAATTTCTTTAGGCATTTGAGAGGTTTCAATAAGAGTGCGGATCTTCTCCGACGCAATGCTATATTGTTGGGGATCGTTTGGGTCGGTTACTGTCTCTTTTATTATCTTGTAAATCATCTCGGCTATCCGCGTTTGTTTCAGAAATACCTCGTAAGCGTAGGCTGTTACCGCAAAACCTGGCGGAACTGGCAAACCAGCGTGAATCATTTCGCCGAGGCTTGCGTTCTTTCCGCCTACAAGGGGTACATCAGTATTTCTAAGGTTTTCAAACCAAATAACAAAGGCTTTTTTCGCTTCATTCAAGCCGTTTCCGTCTCCGCCTTCACCGCGTCAGCGGCGCTTGAGGACTGCAATTTCTCGACTTCTATTCTACAGGGGATAGGCAGTTTTGCGCTGCCACGCTTCAAGGATTCCTTTGCTGTTTCCAATGCATTAGCTTTTACTCTAACAGTTATAATTGTCTGACCTGGCTCTACACGAGCAGCCGTGCCAATTGCTTTACCAAAGGATTTCCGCATGCCTTGCTGGAGACGGTCAGCATGAGCACCGAAAATCATTTTATTTTCTCTCAAAATGACATGCGGGTACGGGTGAACTATCATCAGATAATCGTTAACCAATTTTTCCATGAGAAGACGATTAGTTGCCACACGCGCTGCTTCTAAGGCGCTGTGGCGGATCTGAGCTCTTTTCAGAGCCACGAGTCTCGCCTCAATATCGAAGGTTCCTTTAGTGTCCCCCATGGTAAACTTGGTTATTTTTGGAGGTGGAAATCCTTTCGCAAACTCTTTCCTAGTATAAGCTTGGCCTTTTACAGCCCGGTAATTTCTTGCATGCATATAGGCTCCCTTTTTTAGCATACAGCCTTAGCGCTATTTAAACAATTTGCAACTGTATCCTTACAGTTTTTATATAATCTTCAAGTTTTTGTGTAAAATTAAAATCCCTTTTTTAGACATGAAGAGACCATCTACTTATATATATAGTAGCAGTTCTAGCTTATAATAATCATGCAGCTTCAGTTATTTATTCCTGGAAAAAATTGGCGTCTATCGTTAGCGGAACTTGCGTCTTTTCTAGAAGCAAGAAAAAATAAATTCTCTGCGCACTTCATTTCAAGAGATTTCTTTGTGTGTAGCTTTGATGAGAAAATCAACGCGTTAACTATTGAGGATTTAGGTGGAACCATAAAAATGGCGAATCTTGTTGCAAATTTATCAACAGAAACTGTTCAAAGGGCTTTTCCCCAGAAAAACAGAGAAGCTCGAGCACAAATCGCTCAGACTATTGCGTCCAGCAGCATCGTCGCAAAGATGCTTGAAGCTGCGCAGGGTAAGATTCTTTTCGGCGTAAGCGTTTACTGCGCGGAAAAGTCGCTACGGCCTCTTTCTAAAATCATTCAAAGGTTTATTGGAAGCGTCATAAAGCGCGAGTTAGCGGCGTATAATAGGAAATCAAAGTTTATGGGATTCGCCAAAGACAGAAAGCAGCCACAGCTAAGCCATGTTGAAGTGTTAAAGAAAAATTTGGTTGAAACCCAAGCGGAAGTGCTGTTTTGCATTGGCGAAGAACAAACATGGGTTGCTACTACTATCGCGGTGCATAATCCCTTTGAGTTCCAAAAGCGCGATGTAGGCAAACCAAATCAGCGTAAAATTTTTGCTATGCCGCCTCGGCTGGCGAGGATAATGATAAATTTAGCTTTTTGCACGCCCGGAAAATTTTTGTTTGATCCTTTCTGCGGTGTGGGCACAGTCCTCCAGGAAGCGTTGTTAGCTGAGGCTAAAGTTGTGGGCATGGACATAAATCCGTGGTGTGTCAAAGCAGCAGAAGAGAATCTGAAGTGGCTTAAGAGAGAGTACAACTTGCCAAAAGCGGATTTCAGGATACTACACGGCGATGCACGTAGTATGGCTCAGAAAATCGGGTGTGAACAAGTTGACTGCATTGTAACTGAACCTGATTTAGGCCCGGCGCTAAGGCATATTCCCGCAGAACCTTATGCCTTAAAGATAATTAGGAAGCTGCAACCGTTGTATTTTGGCTTTATCGAAGAAGCTTACAAGGTGCTTAAGAAAGGTGGCAGATTAGTTTTAGTTACTCCCTACATTAAGACACGATCTGAGAAATCAGTTACTATGGACATCGAAGAAAAAATTTTGGAAATAGGCTTTCAACGTGTTTATCCTTTCAAAAAAGAACATTTTGTGGAAGGCGTTAGAGTGCCAGATGCATTGACTGCAACGACGTCTTTCGTGGACATTGAAGAGAGGCATAAAATTGGCAGGGAAATCCACATTTTCCAGAAATAACGCTGTGAATGGCGGAGAAATAGCCGATTTAGGTTTATTAATTTGTTTTATGAATGTTTAGACGGCTCGAGAGCTGATAGTGATGACAGGCAAATCAAGACCTGATTGGGACAGGTATTTCCTAGACCTCTGTGAGGCCGTTGCTAAGCGTGCTACATGTGACCGCGGAAAATGCGGTTGCGTTATCGTTAAGGACAAGCGGATAATGACAACTGGTTATGTAGGTTCACCTGCGGGGCTGCCGCACTGTGATGAAGTTGGTCATGACTTGCGTAAAGTTATTGATTATAATGGCAACATAACGCAGCATTGTGTGCGAACCCTTCACGCTGAGCAGAACGCGATTATTCAGGCCGCACGATTTGGTATTCCTCTTGAGGGATCAACGCTTTACTGTAAGATGACGCCATGCAGAACATGCGCGATGATGATAATAAACGCGGGTATCAAGCGGGTTGTTTGTGAGAAAAGGTATCATGCAGACGCGGATTCTGTAGAGTTGTTTAAGCAAGCTGGCGTAGAACTGGTCATAATGAACAATGAAGTCGAGAAATACGACAATCAATGAAGACTACATAATCCGTGTTTCACTGTCGTATTTTTGGATTCCACTTCATTCAAAAACAAATATTTTGCCGAATGCCGCCACGAATTAAAGTGCCAGAGACACACAGCCAGAAAATTTAGCAAACTATTGAAAGATTAGAAAAAGAGAGGGGTGCAGTTATGCGAGAATCCTCTCTATTGCGTCTTTTTCAACTTCGTCAGCCATTGGAATTCCGGTGACTTTGGCGGCTCTTTCAGATAAGCTCATTAGATCATTTCTGTCGAGCAGGTCAAGTTTCCATTTTCGCGCGCCAGCCATCAACTGTTTCAGGCCTACGCCTATTCTGTCTGTTAAGTAAGTGTAGAGACCCATAGCTTCTAGCGGTATCTCACTGAAGCGCTTCCCATATTTTGTCTTCAGTTCGGGAGTTGCTATAAAGAATTTCTCAGGGGATGTGCCGTATTTTTCTGCGAAGGGTTTTGGCAACTTGCCTTCTTTAGCTAGTTTCGCGAAGTAGCTAGATTTCATGACAGCTGTGATTGGTGCACGTCCCATCAGTACCGCCTTTACCAGCGGTCCTCCGCCGAAGTTGCTTAATGCTATGGCCTTGAGAATCGATGTTTCCTCAATGAAGCCACCAGCTATTACTAGGTCAGGAACATGGCGACCTTTTTTCTTTAGTATCTGTGCGCATCTTAGGACAATCGCCTCTAAGTATACTGTTGGAATGCTCATTTCATCCATCATTGGCACCGGGCTCATGCCTGTTCCGCCACCTGCACCGTCGAAGGATAACGCGTCGATTTTAGCTTCTGAAGCAAATTTCATAGTGTATGCAACAGCGGATGGTCTGTAGGCGCCTGTTTTTAGGAAAACATGTTTTGCACCCTGCTTTCTGAGCCATTCTATGTCTTCAATAAATGATTTTTCTTTAGGTATGCCTACTCGACTGTGTCTCTCGAAGGTATTGAACACTCCTTCTTTGAAGGCTTCTTGAACTGTTGGGTCTTCCGGGTCTGGGATGACAATGTAGCCTCTTTTTTTCAGTAGAATAGCCTTTTCAAGGTTTCTGATGCGCACTTCTCCGCCTATGGCTTTGGCGCCTTGTCCCCATTTACGCTCAATAACGTTGACTTCCAATTTTGAAAGAGCATAGACATCTACGCCTAGCCTTTGATCTTCCACGTTTGTTTGAATTACGACGTCGCCGTATTTACCGTCCCAGAACTTTCTGAATGCGTCAACTCTCCGTTTTAGCTCCTTCGAGTACGTTACCTTGCCATTCTCGATTTTAGCCTCTGGATCCATGCCGCAAACGTTCTCGCCGATTGTGATCATCACTCCTGAAAGCGCAGCACCAATAGCTAAGCCATCCCAGTTCAAGCGCGCCACATCTGTGGAGCCAAAAGCACCGGTTATTATTGGAAGTTTTAGCGGTATTCCACCAACTTTGGTTTCAGTGTTTACATTGGGAAAGATTGCAACGTCTGAATCTTCTTTTATTCCGTGAACCTCAAAGAGACCAGCTTGAATATTAAAGTGAGACCAGTCAAGTCCATAGTCTTTCAGTGCACCAGCAGTGCTTGTTCCGAATTGGCTTGGATCGGGATAGAGCGCTTCTCTTCCTCGAAAGGTAGATAGGCTGATTTCGCAGAGGACAGGGCAGTCGTGAATGCATAGGGGGCACATGCCGCTTACGGTGCTAGTGTCTTTAACGCGTGTCGTTGTTCCAACGGTCGATTTGCCATTTAGGTAAGAACTGTTTTTTTGTACACGTTCGCTCATTTTTTCACCCTTTTTTGTTATAAATATTCAAATTAATGCGGTTGAAATATGGAAAACCCATACAAATGTATTCTATATAATTCTATTGAATATCATCTATATTCAATTGAACGTGAACTATAGGAAATAAATGAAACATATATCAAAATTCTTGCATTAAATTCAAACAGGCAAAATGTAGCCTGCGGGCAACATTTCCATGTACTGATTTATCTCGCCCAAAACAAATATAATCACTGTACACATTTAGTTAGCATGAAAAGGAGGCTTACCAATTGAGTTTTGAAATGTGGGCCGAAAAATATAGACCCAAGAGATTAGATGAAATGGTTGATCAAAAGGAAATAGTTGAACGCCTAAAAAGTTTTGTAAAAGCAAGAAACGTACCCCACTGCATCTTCGCTGGGCCACCTGGCACAGGCAAAACCACGGCCGCCTTATGCTTGGCTCGCGATCTTTATGGCGAAGGTTACCGTGAACACCTTATGGAACTGAACGCCAGTGATGAGAGAGGCATAGACGTGGTTAGGGAAACTGTGAAGACTTTTGCGAGGGCTCGTTCCATAGGCGAAATCCCATTTAAAATCTTAATCTTGGACGAAGCAGACAACATGACTTCTGATGCACAGCAAGCGCTACGGCGCACTATGGAGAGATATACGGAAACATGCCGCTTCATCTTATGCGCAAATTACAGCGGCAAAATAATTGAGCCAATCCAGTCACGATGCGCACCCTTCAGGTTTACTTTCCTGCCACGGGAAGAGCATGATAAGTACATAAAACAAATAGCTGAACGCGAAAATGTCCAATTATTACCCGATGGCGTCGATGCAATTTTCGAAGTATGTGGCGGCGATCTCAGAAGGGCGATAAATACGTTGCAAGCGGCAGCTTCAGTGAACAAACCTGTAGACGCCAAGCTGGTCTATTCGATAACGGGTAGAGCCAGCCCAGCAGATGTGCAGAAAATGCTAACTACAGCCATTAAAGGCGACTTTTTAGGTGCCAGAAAACAGTTACGCGACATAATCCAGAAATATGGTGTAGCTGGAAGCGACATAATCCGGCAAATACACACTGAAATCTTAAAGGCACCCGATATTACAGAGCAATGGAAAATAAAACTCGCAGGCATCGTGGGCGAGATAGATTATCGCCTCGTAGAAGGCTCAGACGAGGAAGTTCAATTAAGCGCTCTTCTGGCGAGGCTGGTTGAAGCTGGCTACGAAATGAAGAAGTAACAGGGTGCCAACGTTTGTACGCTGCATGGACTGTTAAGCACAAACCAGCATCCATTGCGGAAATAGTTGGGAACACAGAAGCTATCAAAACTTTCAGCGAATGGATAAAGTCTTGGAGTAAAGGCGTACCTAAAAAGAGGGCAGCGTTTCTTTACGGCCCGCCTGGTGTTGGAAAGACAGTCACAGTTGAAGCATTAGCTAAAGACTTGGGCATGGAGCTTGTGGAGAAAAACGCGAGCGATTACAGAACAGAAGAAGCAATAAACCGTTTTGCAGGTCTCGCCTCACAATATGGCTCACTGTTCGGCGCGCGGAGAATAATATTGCTTGACGAGTTGGATGGGTTAACGGGGAACGCGGACAAAGGCGGGGTCAAAGCCATCACTGACATCATCAAAACAGCCCAGTGCCCAATAGTTTTAATCGCCAATAACGCCTATGACCCGCGATTCACAAATCTCCGCAGTTACTGCCTTTTAATAGAGTTCAAGAAGCCGGCGGCAAGTGAAGTGGCAAAGCATTTGAAGAGCATAAGCGAACGTGAAGGCATCCAAGTTGACGAGAGTGCGCTGAAATTCATAGCGCAACGCTCAGAAGGCGATGTCCGCTCAGCCGTAAATGACTTCCAAGCTTTAGCTCAAGGAAAAAAGCGCTTGACATACGAGGATGTTTCGTGGCTTAGCTACCGCGACAGGCAAGATAGCATCTTCAATGTGCTGAGAATGATAATTTATAGCAGAACAAGCGCAAGCGCGAAGCAAGCCGTGGACATAGCTGACGTCGACATTGACATGCTCTTTGAATGGATCTACGAAAATGCCCCTGAACATCTAACGGATCCATATGATTTGGCGCAAGCCATGGATGCGCTTTCAATGGCAGATGTCTATCGCGGCAGAATCCGCACCACTCAAGACTGGAGCTTCATCCGCTACGTAATTGATTACATGACGGCGGGTGTAGCCATGGCGAGGCAGCGCTCAAAAAGTGCGGGCTGGACACCATTCAAGTTTCCAAGCCGCATCCAAATGCTATCCAGATCCAAGGCAGAACGCGCCATGCAGCTTAGCATAGGTGCAAAAATCAAGCGCAAATGCCACATTTCCGCAACCCGCGCTTCAAAAGAGTTTTTGCCCTACTTAAGGATAATTTTCAAAAACAATGCTGAGATGGCAGTTGGAATTGCGAAATGGCTTGACTTAGACGAGGAAATGATTGCGTACCTTAAGTTGTAGTAAAAAGATGTACGCATCTGAGCTTAAACTATCGAATTCTACTTCCTTCCGTGATGTCTTTTTCAGGTTGGAGCACGGTAACATTGCCTTTGTCGTCTTCAGCAGCTAAAATCATGCATTGCGATTCCACGCCCATCAATTTACGCTTCTGGAGGTTGAGAATGAAAACGCATTTCTTGCCGATAAGATCTTGTGGCTTATACCATTGTAGAAGACCCGCCACTGCTTGTCGCTTTTCTGTCTTGAAATCAACTAATAGTCTTATGAGATTTCTAGAACCTGGAATTTGATTTGCATCTATAATTTTTCCTATGCGCATATCCAATTTTTGGAATTCTTCAAATGAAATATCCATTTCACAATATCTCCGTCTGTCTTTAACAAGACAAAACCAGATTTGCATTTTACTATAATATATTACTTTTGACGGAAAGCGCTTAATTCAATAGAAGAACGCAAGAAACGAGAAAAATCGAGACTGAAAATGAACAAGTTTAATCGATTTTTATTCGATTTTTATAGATTCGCCTTTCGGCTTTTCATCCTTTCTTATTGGTAAGCAAACTTCCAATACGCCGTTCTTGTACGTTGACTTGGCCTGTTTAACGTCAACCTTCGCGGGCAATTCAATTTCCTTGTAGTACTTGCGTTCAGCAGCATCAACAGAAATGGTTAAGGTGTCTTCTGTGCCGTGCAATTTGATGTCGCTTTTTTCAACCCCTGGTAGTTCAGCGACAACACGAATTTCGCCGTCCATAACGGTAACATCAACTAAAGGTTCTCGCTCGTTCCTTATGGCCACCCTTGCTTTGCCAAGTTTAGGTTGCGGCTTAATGTTACCGAATTCTCTGATTTCCGGTTTGCCGTCAGGACCGATCTTAATGCTGTAACCATAAACAAATGGACCCCATTCCTCTACGCGGGTTCCATTAGGCAATACTCTTGAACGCATGAGGTTTTTCGGCGCGCTTTTGAAAAATTCTTCAAACTCACTGCGCATATACTCGTACATCTGCCTGAAATATTCATCAAACTCGTCGAATATGTTTCTTGGAGCTAACGGCCACCATCTCCTTCTGAACCATCCAGGAAACCAGTCTTCCTCACTTGACATTCACTCACCTCCTTTGCAGAAAATGAAAAAGATTTGAAATTAAATTTTCAAGTTTAGAATTCTGATGGAGGTTCCTCAGGTTTCTTAGAGCCCTTTGTCTCTTTTTCCATGCCCTTCGCAGCAATGAGATCGTCGATTTTTAGTATCATATTTGCAGCTTCAGTAGCCGACTTTATAACTTGCTGCTTCACACGCAAAGGCTCAACAACATTCAGCTCCAGCATATTTCTGATTTTTCCACCATAGACGTCAATGCCATAGTAGGGGCTAGCATTGCGTTCATGCTCCGCTCTTAACTCGACCATTATATCAATCGGGTCAAGACCGGCATTCTCGGCTAATATCATT
>JAWCNL010000013.1:0-56840 GCA_038848695.1 Bathyarchaeia archaeon | reverse complement strand
GGAATGGCTTCTACTGCGTCTGCGAAGGCTTCTATGGCTAGTTGCTCGCGGCCGCCTACTTGAGGCGCGTATTTGCGCAGTTGACGCGCCACCTCTGCTTCAGGCGCGCCGCCTCCGGCCACAATCTTGCCGTCTTCAATGGAGTTTCTGACCACGCATAAGGCGTCATGCAGCGAACGCTCAGCCTCATCAACAACATGTTCTGATCCGCCTCGGATTACGATGGTCACAGCCTTTGGGTTCTTGCACTCTCGTACGTAAACAAGCTTGCTGTCGCCGATTTTGACCTCTTCAACAACTTTGGCTTCGCCGAGTGTATCAGGCGTTAGATCCTTTAGACTTGTGATAATCTTGCCGCCAGTAGCGCGCGCCAGCTTTTCCATATCGCTACTGCTTACGCTTTTTACGGCAAGGATGTTTTTCTTAGCTAAGAAGTGCAGCGCCAAGTCATCAATCCCTTTTTCGCAGAATAGAACATTTGCGCCTGTCTTGCTGACTTGTTCAACCATCTCTTTGAGCATGCGCTCTTCTTCGTCTAGGAACTGTTTCATCTGCTCTGGGCTTTCAATGTTGATTTTCGCGTCAAACTCGGTCTTCTCAATCTCCAGCTTGGTGTTCAGCAAAGCAATTTTAGCGTTTTCAACAAGCTTAGGCATCTGCGAACTGGCAACTTCTTTATCGATGACCATGCCTTTCACGAGTTCTGTTTCCTCTAAGCTCTTGCCATGTTTCTTGATGACTTTTATCAGGTCAATGTCAGCCTTTAGTTTCCCATCAATTTCTTCTGTGACTTGTTTTACAGCTTCAACGGCTAATTTTGCAAAGTGCTCTTTAGCGGATGTTATGCCTTTGCTGCTCATGGAAGTCAATGCTACGTTAACTAGCAATTTATCATCCTTTATGTTAACTGGAATAGCTATGTTGTTTATGACCTCTTGCGCTTTATCAGCTGCCTTCTTGTAGCCATCAATTATGACTGTTGGATGCACGTTTTGATCTAGCAAAGTCTCAGCTTTCGCAAGGAGTTCACCAGCTAATACTGCGGCAGTTGTGGTGCCGTCGCCGACTTCGTTATCTTGGGTCTTGGCTACTTCGACAAGCATTTTCGCCGCGGGATGCTGCACATCAAGCTCCTTCAGAATTGTTGCGCCATCATTGGTTATCGTTACATCTCCAAGGCTGCTCACAAGCATTTTATCCATTCCACGTGGTCCGAGACTGGTTTTCACAGTCTCCGCAATTATTTTAGCTGCCATAATGTTGTTTCTTTGGGCATCGCGCCCTGTAGTTCTACCAGTGCCTTCTTTTAATACTAAAACTGGAACGGTTCCGGAAGGTACAGCTGCCATGTCAAATCACCCCCATAGTTATTTAAATGAGAGCGAAACTTAACATAGCATTCCTAAAAAGGAATAGCACTTAAATATAAACTTTTTTAAATGTCCATAAAAATTACATAAATTTTCCTTATTCATGCCATGACTTGGAAACAGCACACCTTTGTTCAGAGGCGATTTTGTGAGCTAGAAAAAGCGGCTCGGGAACTCGATGGCGCCGTAAGCAGTGTTTAACAATTTTTACAGATGTTTTCAAAGAAATAAGATGGCCAACACTAACATAAAGAGGCGTTGAACTTACTTTTGTTATAACAACTGAACCTATTATTTGGTCATCATCAACTAAAAAAACGTCATCTCCAGCCTCTACAAGTTTACCGATCAGTCGACTTTTTGCCACACCAATTGTTGATTTCCCAAGTGCGAGCCCCAGATGACTTGCAAAACCACATCGATATGGATGGGCTATACCTTGACCATCTACGAGAAACACGTCAGGGTACCGCTTCAACTTTCTGATACATGCAATTGCAGGGGGAAGTTCTCGGAAAGCAAGCAACGTTGGAATATAAGGCACCCTTACCTTGCATGTGGCTGTTTGGAATTCCAAAAGCTTAAGCGTAGCGTAATCTAAAACCGCAACCGCACCAACCGCTAATTCTCTCGCATAAGCTACATCGACCCCTGCAACGGAATTAATTTTGCTGGGTAACTTGTCTTCCTGAACGATTTTCGTGGCTAGATGCAACTGCGTGATATGTGCTCGAGAAACTGAAAAATTATGCATCACGCCAGCAGTCACTGCTCGCTATTGCTATGGAACCACGAATTTTTGCTTGAGGCAAGTTCAAAATTTTTCAGATAATTTTCCAGCGCTTTCCTCCGCGCTTCTTGTGTGACATCACCACGGGTGCTTTCGATAATTTTTCGGGCGACATCGCATTTCCGCCTAAGTCCAGGTACAAGCATGCTAGCTTCATCCAACGCCATTAACTCAACATATATTTCATCCATAATTTTCAGGCATTCTTCGCTTTTCTCGACATCACCTTCACGCAACACATCCAAAGTTAAGCGCCTATATTCACCTATAACGTCAGCCAACCCAAGCACATAATCAGCGGGGAGTACATTAAGCTCCTTTGGAGTAACGAAACGGGAATTTTGAATTAGTTCCAAGAATATGTTAGCTTCAGCGTACTCTTGAAGTGCAGCACTGAACATACCACCATAGACTACATCAGGATGCGCCTTAGCTAAATCATAAAGCTTAGCAACTATTTCCTTCGCATCTGCGATTAGTTTTTTTGCCTCTTCGAACTTTTTCTGGTGAATAAAAAGTATAGCTTGCTTTGAAAGGTTGCCTACTTTACGCATGCTTTGCTGAGCTTTCTCCTGAATCTCATCTTTTTGAATGAGCTCTTGCTCTAGTTCTTTTAAAATAAATCTTAACTGTTCCAAATCTTCACCACTTTGAAAACAATTATGCAGGTTATTTAAGTTATAGATTGCCCTAAAAAGGGTGGAAATAAAAGACGGCTTTTGCAAAATTTAAGTTTGCGGTTGTGGAGGCTCTTCCCATTTCTGAATAATTAGTTTATCGTCACCTATCTTGAAACTTACCTTAACGAATATGGAGTCTGAGCCTTTGAATGGGAACATGCTGTCTTCTGCCAAGTCTTTCGGCAAATAAATCAGATACTTGCCGTCCTTTCTCCTGAATAATCTCCCTCTTCCCGAACTGACCATTAGACTTCACCGTCTAAATTAAATTTTAGATGCAGAGAATATGGGCGTCTGAGTGCCTATTTAAGTCTATCCATATGTTGATTCCATAGGCACATTATTAATCTGACTACATATAGATAAAAAATTGAATCACTTACTATGCAATTTTGAATTCTGTTAAGAAAATCCAAAGCGCATAGGTTTTTCAAGTTTGCTCAACAGCACCACCCGACTATCAACTGATTCATCTATAATTTTGTAGCCAGTTTTCTCCGCTAAAAGCTTGCCAAAAGCGTAAATATCCTTGTGGGTGGGCATATGTCCATAACTCAAACGAAGATTTGAAAAACCAACATGCATATACGCTTTAACTTCAACATATGTAGGATTTGCCTTCTTTACAAGCGCCGCATACTCTTCAACGGCTGTCATGTTAAGCCCCTTAGCCAGTGTCATTCGAATCACGGTTGGGCACTTGAAACTCGGTAATAAACTGAGGCTCTCATTCAATTTCGCCCACGCTTCGGATGAATGCGGGCGGCAAACTTGCTTAAACACTTTCTCGTTTGGAGCGCAGACAGAGATGTAAAGTTGAGTTGGCTCTTCGCTTAACTTGGCAAGTCTCTCTGGCAGTGTGCCATTAGACACAAGGAACGTGGTGAACCCTTTATCATGAAAAATGTGAATAAGCTCGCCTAAGGGCTCATAAAGGGTTGGTTCACCTGTTAAGCTTATGGCAACATGACGCGGCGACAACGCCTCCCCAAGTTTCTTCCAATTCGTGGTTGGGTTGCCCTTGTAACCGCTTAAAATTTTAGCCTGCGCCTTCAAGCTTCCTTCCACAATTTCTTCCGGTGAATCCCACTCAGGTAATTTCATCTCATTCCATCTAATCTGCAGATCGCCACTTTGCGCTCTCCAACAAAATAGACACTGTTGTGTGCAGTAAAAAAGTGAAGGCGACATCTGGATACACTGATGCGATTTTATTCCATAGAACTTCTGTTTATAGCAAGCTCTATCGTGAACTAGCGCTTCGTAGAGCCATTTGCATCTTTTAACTGCTGAATGCCTACCTATAATATGGTACTTTTGTTTTTTTAGCGCTTGAAGCAACACAGGCGAAAATAGATTCTCCATATTCCACTGGCTCATGCCATCTTTTATGAATATAGAACTGCGGAAACCATTTTATAAATCAGTCTCATATAAAGAGACGATTTCAACGTGTTAATGCTGGCATAACAAATTGTTCAGTGCTTTAGCAACTGTAGCGGTAACAAGTTATTGTTGAGGAAAGGGGCATTGTGCTTGAAAAGCAAAGTTTAAAACACTCTCCTAATAGTAAATCTTCAACCGCGATAAGAAAGGTCACCAAACGCATATAGGAGCCGTTTGATTTGAAGGAAAAAGTTACATCTGCATTCATAATTTTAATGGTTATAGCCTTGTTCTTAATGCCGCTGCCGCTGGTGCGCGCACAAACAGGCGTGAATATCTATTTAGTTAGCCCTCAAGGACAAGGCACTGTCGCCCAAAGCGTTAATCTGCAAGGTACCATCGATACAAGTGATGGAAAATATGAAATTTGGTTTGGAAACAAACTTGTTGTAAGCAATAACTCGAAAGGATATAATGTGAATGCAAATTTCACAATACCAGAACTACCAAGCGGCACTTACACGATAACACTCAGAGATGTTGCTAAAAACGTAAATGCCACACAAAACTTCAACGTAATCCCCGCATACTATATTAAAGCAATTGAACCCCCTGCTCCTGTGCTTCTTCAGCAAGGAAATTTTGTGACACTCAACGTCACTCTTACAGGCGGACAACCAAATACACAATATTATGCCAACATAACCGTGAAGCTTCCAGCACCACTCAATACGTCTTATTCAAAGTTAATTAGGTTAGCAAGTACTAACCAAGGAACAGCACAAGCTCAACTTACTTATCCAGCCACTGATTTTCAGCCTTCAGGCGCGCTCACAAATTACACAGGGGTATATCACGTGTATTTCAACGAGACGCAACAATTGGCAACTGGCCAATTTTTTGTGGGCTTCATTAGCGCAAATGAATATCACAGAGACCAAGCCATGATGATTCGCGCTATAGGATATCAACCTAACGAAGAAGCAACAATAACAATTACATACACAAAAACCGGTGTTAATGTGCATACTGCCGATGCAGTTGCCTCAAGCGAAGGCGTAATCAGCGCTACATGGACAGTTCCGTCTGATGCTCTACTCGGCGAATATAATATAACCATAACAGCACATAACGCATCCAAACTTGTACTTGACTCGCAACTCTTCACCATTCCTGGTTATTCGGTTAAATTCAAAACTTTAAACTTGGCAAGTGAGCCTGTGCCTCAAATAATGGTTGAGGCAACGGACCAAGTAACAAATGAGAGATTTAACAACATAAGCGGAACTGATGGAATCGCCATTTTGAAACTGGAGAAGGGCAACCACTTCATAACCGCGTATTGGAATGATGTGCAAGTTGGCAAAATAAATGTTACCATAACAGCTGAAGACTCCTTTAATTTGCCCTGCGAATTGACGACTCTTAGGATAACTGTTAAAGATAAAAACGGCAATTTACTGCCATTCGTTAACATAGACATCACATACCAATATACCACAACAAAGGAAAGCATAACAAAGACAGGTGTAGTTTCTGGGCAAACAGGCCTCTCTGGCACGTTTACTTTAAACTCTACTCTCAGAGGTATAAGTTACACTATTAACGCTTCCCTTTACGGCGTAGTCTTCAACAGCGGCAACCGCACTGTTAATACTCTCACAGCGCAGCCAACTTCTGAAGTGCTCATAATATGTCCAGCGCAAATAATCAGCTTAACAGTGCTTGACTATAGCAAAAACGCGATCCCTAACGCACGTATAGAAATGTTTGAGGCGACAACAGGCGTATTCTACGGTATTGAGACCGACACTACTGGAGCAGCAACTTTGGAGGTTACATTTGGAAAATACAAAACCCGAGTTTACACAGACACTATTTTGTTGTATGAAACTATTATTGAGGTCTTTAACGACACACAGCAGAAGATTCAATGCAATCTCTGCAATATCCAAGTAAAAGTAGCAGTTGTAGATTATTTCGGGCAGCCAATTCCTAACGTAAACGTTCTACTCAAAAGTATAGGTGAGGCATCATGGCCAGCAGTCACACAAGCAGATGGCGTCGCAACATTTACCAGCGTAATAGGGGGCAGCATGCAAATAATCATTTATCATGAAGACGTAAAGAAAGCATACGAAGCAGTGTCCGTTCAAATTAATGAACCAACAACAATACAGGTTAAAATGGCCAAATATGTACTTATAGGCCCATTTCTAGTTGAAAGTAACGTGCTGGCAACCCTCATCATAATTATTGCGGGACTAACTCTGCTTCTGACTTTAGAAAATCATGGAAAGAAGAAAGGCAAGGCGTAAAAGTGAAATATATAAATCATAAGTTTAAAATAAAAAAGTTTAT
Organism: Bathyarchaeia archaeon; assembly: GCA_038848695.1. Taxonomy (GTDB): domain Archaea; phylum Thermoproteota; class Bathyarchaeia; order Bathyarchaeales; family Bathycorpusculaceae; genus JAOAIV01. The sequence goes on along the minus strand of JAWCNL010000013.1, from coordinate 50,253 downwards.
ATGGCTTCCAAAAGAGATACAACGCGTGGAGTGTAAAGCAACATCGAATTTTTATGAAAAAGATAGAGGTGTATCTTTTGGCTCAGACAAAAGCTTGTTCTCCTCTATGTCAATGCTTTAAATGCGCTAAAAACGCTGCCTTCCACCGTCGCGACTCTGTATGGTGCAGATGGACTGACGATGCATGCAATGTAGCAAATTGCACGTATGCACTCTGCGTTAAAAGACGCTTGTTGCCGAGAGGAATCTGCGGGGAAACCGTTAAACGCAAAACTGTGGAAAAATCTCCTGAAGAAATAATGGGCCATACAATAAAGCTACGAGGAAAAGCTTTGCGCAAGATTGGAGACCGAGAACTATTCTAAAGACTTCCATGTAAGCGAAAAACGATACCGCTTTTTCTTTTATCTGGCTTTCAAACGTTTAACCACTGGCGGTTTTACCTTCTTTAGTATTCTATAACCGCAGACGGTGCACTTTGTTTCGCCACCGCGAAGTTCAAGTTCTTCAGAAGACACTAGAGAACCACATTTCAAACATTCATAAACGATTCCTGTTTTTTCCATTGAATACCCTCTTTACAAAGGAAAAGAGGTTTGCTTTTAAATGTTTCCGATGCTCTTTAAGTTAATGAAGGGAAAAAATTGAGGAAAAGGTTAAGGCGAACTCTCGCAGAAGCACTCTTTAAAGATTTAAGTAAAGTTTACAATTCCTTTGACATAGTAGGCGATATTGCCATAATCAAGCTACCGCCGAGCGCAACAGAAAACGAAGCAAAAATCATTGCAAAAACAATAATGAGTATCCATAAAAATGTGAAAACTGTATTACTCCAGGCAAGTCCTGTGGCCGGAGACTTCAGACTACGCCGCTTAATTCATGTGGCCGGCGAAAACAAAACAAGCACGATTCACAGAGAATTCGGTTGCTTGTTCATGGTTGACTTAGTGAAGTGCTATTTTTCTCCAAGGCTTTCCCACGAAAGAACGCGCATCGCAACACTAGTGAAACCTAACGAGGCGGTAATAAACATGTTTGCCGGTGTGGGTTGCTTTTCCATTATAATTGCTAAACATTCAAAGGCTGCAAAAGTGTTTTCCATAGACGTTAACGCCGCAGCAGTTCAGTTAATGCAAGAAAACGTTAGGCTTAACCGAGTTTACGATAAGGTAATTCCATTACTAGGCGATGCGCAAGAAATCATTAAAAGTCGCCTTCAACAAGTAGCGGACCGGGTGCTGATGCCTTTGCCTGAAAAATCGCTCACATATTTGCCTTACGCTATTTCCGCGCTTAAAGCGTCGGGAGGATGGATACATTATTATGGTTTTGAGCATGCCACCAAAGCGGAAAACCCCGCTGAAAAAACTAGGCTTAAAATAGTGAACACTCTTGATTCCTTAGGCATAAATTTTGAAGTGCCCTTTGTTCGAGTTGTGAGAAGCACAGGCCCAAACTGGTTCCAACTAGCTGCTGACATATACATTACTTAAGTATAAAATTGAAATTTCAAGAATAGTATTAAAATAAAGGGCAATAACGTGTTTATTACTTAAAATCGGTTAAAAATAAGCTTCCAAAAGAAATAGAGTTTCAAAAAACGGCAAATCGTGTTTTACTAAAAATCGTGTGCACATATTAAATTCAGCAAATCTGCGCACAGTTTCATTTACATTCGCGAGGCTAGACTGCATCAAAAGAACACGGCCTGACTGCTTTAAATACTTATGGACATCGGAGATAAAGCGATCAATTATTTGCCTCCCCGTGGCGCCTCCTGCCCATGCATGGGCAATCCAAGAATCGGATATACAGTCATTTTCAGGTAAATAGGGCGCATTAAAAAGCACCAAATCAAACTTGGTGTTTTCGCTTAACCACGTGAATAAGTCACCTTGCACAATGGCGATTTTACTACGTACATTATTAACCTTTGAGTTGTACTTTGCACAGCGAACAGCATACGGATTCACGTCAACAGCAATAACTTCCCGCGCTTTCCTAGAAGCAAGTATCCCGAGGATGCCGCATCCAGTTCCCATGTCTAATACACGTTCACCATCTTTCACATCGAGATTTTCAGCAAAGAGAAACGAATCCTCCGCTGGTTCGTATACATTTTCATCAACAAAAAACACGTAATCATCGAAATAAACTCGCTTAGTTGAGGAGGCCATTTGCTAAGGCTCCAAAAACTTCAGGCGGCAGTTTCCGTACACGCTGGTTACTGAACGAAAAAGTATTAGATAACCTTTTAGCATCCTCTTTAGGCATTCTGAATGTGCTTACGAGGAAAGGCACGAGAGCATTGCGAAGATTCTTATTGCGCTGAGTGAAAAGCTGCTTAACCATCCGCCTAAATAACGCTGCATTTTTAACTTCAAAAGGCGCGGTTTTCCAAGGTGTTAACCGCACTATTACTGAATCGACTTCTGGTTGAGGATAGAACATGGATTTAGGAACAGCATCCAAAAGCTCAACCTCCACATGGTGCCGGGCAACAACAGTTAACCATCCGTAATCTTCGCTACCTACAGCCGCTACAAGACGATTAGCGAATTCCCTCTGCAAAACCAGCACTGAACACTTCATTTTCTGTTCAAACAACCATATGACCAAACGTGTAGATAGATAATATGGCGGAATTGAAACTACTTTGTCAAACTGGGGCAATGCCACGTGCAATACATCGCCTTCGATGATGGTCACATTGCTTACACATTTGAGCTGTTCACGTAACACCTCAGCGATAAGCGGATCCTTTTCAACTGCTATTACCGCTTTACATTTGTCGGCTAGAAAACTGGTTAGAAAACCAAACCCTGCGCCAGCGTCAAGCACTATATCGGATTTATCAAGCGCTGCATAATCGCTTAATAGCGAGAAAAGTGAAGCATCTACCATGAAGTTCTGCCCAAAAAGCTTATTCGGAACAATTCGATGCTTTCGAAGCAGACGCTTCGTTTCCGAAATGCTCATTTTTACGCCTTACTGCGCCCGTGTGAACAAGCGGTACTTGCTTTGGCCTTCAAGTTCCTCCATAACCCGTTTCGCTATCAACTTCACGGGATTAGGTAGCTCGGTTCGTTTCTGCAAATCTTCAAAACTCTCGAAAGGCCGCTTTTCACGTTCATTAATAACTTGCCACATGTACTTCTTACCAATGCCCGGAACAAGCTCCAGCGCATGCATACGCGGTGTAATTGCGCGGGCGGTATTGAAAAAGTTCACAAACCACTGTTCACGATTCAATACTATACGAGTGATTACACTTGGAAGCTCCGCTTTTGCAGCAGCCGTCAACTCGTCAAAGCCGATGCGTCCAATGATGTACGTAACTTCCTCACGAGCATCTTTCCCCACATAAACACGGTCACCGGGCTTAAGAACTAAGCCTTCCTTCACCAAAGCCTCTAGCAGCGTGAAAAACTCTTCGCCAACACACTGAATTAGGGCTCCCGCTCGATATCCTGCTCTACCGGCTGGCCGGAATCCGGGACGCCCATGCGGCAAGAAGTCTAATACATAAGCGTACTCTTCGTATCGCTTTTCCATATTAGTCACTAAGCCTAATTCTTTATTGGCTATTACTGCTTAAAAATTCTTAGTCTATTAAGAAGCTTTAACAGTTCTGCTTTCGTTTAAAAGTGCGATAATTGCTTCCAACTTTGCGGTTTCAATTATCTTGCGGCCGCCAGCTAAGAAAATTCGCAGTTCATCTACTGTCTCAGGCATACAATTCACGATTTGAACTGCTTCAGCCTCGTCAAGTCCGAACTCCTCGACAAGCTTTTTCAACAGTTTTTCCGCTGTTTCAGCGTCCACCTTAGAAAACTTATTCACATAATCTAGGGTGCGCCTTTGGAACTGATCTAAATTTTCCTCCCCAATTGCCTCTAAGATTTTTTTAACTTGAGGTAATGTCAGTTTAGTTTCGCTTAATGCATTTTTTACCATATTAACTACCCGTATATGGCTCTAAATGTTCAGAACGAACAATTATTTCCTTCACGGTGTCACCAGCAGGTACGCTTACTACGTATCCACGTCCGCGTCGCTCTACTACTGTGCCAATTTTGCCGTGAAAACGTTTGTGAGGCATACCTTTCTGAACACTTGAATCCATCTTGATAATAACCTTGGAGCCAAGCTCGTATTTAGTCAATAGTTTACTGAGTTTCGGTTTACCTTTCTCACGCGGCTTCTTCTTTAGAATGCCACGCGCTCCAGTGTGATAACCTTTTGAGCCACGCATATCATATTTCACCTATGATCATTTATTATAACATTTATGACATCAAGTTTTAGAGTCTTCGCTCTGTTTCCAAGTAAATCTGAAACGTTGGGCATTGTTCTTCCCTCATCTCCAGACACCAATTCTTTAACATAGAGGCCGCCTTGGCAGCGAATTTTCATCAGAGCGCTCTTAGGCGACACCTTCTTAACTTTAACCTCATATATGTACTTTTCTCGGGTCAAATCTGCTCTTCTATGCAAAACTCGCAGAGGTGTCTGCTGCTTAATCAAAGCGCCGCTAAGTTTTTCTTCTAAAAGATGCAGATCATTTTCGGAGATCTCATTCTCAAACTCGATAAGCACATGATACTCTTTCTGCGCTGTTTCAGCTTTCTTTAGTCGCCTAACGGCGTCTTTGTTGGTAAAACGTAGACTGGAAATTTCAACTTTTCCTTTAGCTTGCAGGTTAACAGTTGCTTCAATCGCTTTTAGGTCTAAAAATCGTTTTTTAGGCTTTAAAACTTCAATCACGAAGGGGCGACCGGAACCCAGCATCCGCGCATCGACATCCTCTCTTCCTGAAGCGTGAAATGCTGTTTTCTCACCGGCTGTGGCATCTAAAAATGGCTTGGAAATCAGTTCTTCCACGGATTCAGGATACATCTTGCCGGTTCCACTGCATTTTTGGCAGCCTTTTCCGTGGCAACTTGAGCAGAACCATTTCGACTGTGGAATATCCCTGACAAGCTTTCTGTATCTTCCAGCAATGAATAGCGGGTTAACTTGGACTCTAACTTGCTCAGTGAACGGGTTAACTATTACAACTATGTCAGGTTGCTTGTACTCTACTGCTTTACCCGTTAGCTCTGCTATACGTTTTCCCAGCAATCGCCCAAACTCATGTTTGATACTTTCGCCATAACTTACATTGAACTCAGCCTTAAACTCGTCTTCACGCTCTTCAACAGTAATCGGTAGTTCTATTCCAACCAGAAAATTAGTATACTCGTATTCTGAAATGGCTTGAAGAACTTTTTTAATCACAATGTCCAAAAGCTGAAATTTGCCTTCACATAAAAAGCATATTTTTGATTGGTCTTTTTGGGGGATTCTTTTTTTAATGTGGCGTAATGTTTCCTCTGCTTCAGGAGAAAAACCATTGTCGGCGAGAATCCTTAGCCTTTTGATGCCGTCAGCATCTTTTGCCATGACAAGCGCGCTTGCTTGCAACGTTAAGCCAAGTTTTAACGCTCTGCCTCTGTCTTTATTTTCTATGTTGTAGCCGAGTAAAGCAAATTGGCGCCCCAGACAGTGGTCGCACAAAGGATACTTAGTAAGCATTACCAGTGCTTTCTCTAAAATATCCATATGCGCCTACCTGAACTCTGCTGGGAAGCCTTTACCCATGAACGGCAACTTCTTTTTACGTTTGAACATTTTTAGCATTTTCCGCATCATAACGTATTGCTTTAAAAGTTCTTTGACGTCTCTTTCGCTTGTTCCTGAACCACGTGCTATACGCCTCACTCGTGAGGCGTTTAAAACTTTTGGATTGTCTTTTTCCTCAGGCCGCATAGACTGGATTATTACCCGCCATTTTTCAAGCCGGTCCTCCGCTGTGTTCAGCATGTCCTCGGGGAGATTATAAGACATTCCTGGCAGCATGCTGAGGATTTTCTTGAAGGGCCCCATCTTTTTAACGGCTTCGAACTGCTCGTACATGTCGGTTAAGGTGAATTTGCCACTGAGTATTGCCTTAGCTTTCTTTTCAGGGACTTTAATTTCTGCTTCACGGACCTTTTCAAGGAGAGTTTCAAGATCGCCCATACCTAAGAGGCGGCCGATGAAGCGAGAAGGCACGAAGGGTTCAATGTCTTCGGTTTTTTCGCCTGTGCCAATGAATTTTATAGGTGCACCTGTGGCTGCGACTGCGGAAAGAGCGCCGCCGCCTCTGGCAGAGCCGTCCAGTTTTGTCACTATTATTGCGCCTATGGGAGTTGCTTCATGGAAAGCTTTGGCTTGTATAAGCGCCTGCTGTCCAATTGTGCCATCGATAACTAGCATAACTTCGTCTGGTTTAATTTTCGCTTCAAGAGTTTTCATTTCTTTGATTAACTCTTGTTCTTCTTTGTGGCGACCCGCAGTGTCAACTATTATCAAGTCTTTATCGCCGAATTGCTTTAACCCTTCAAAAACAACTTTGACAGGATCCTTTGCTTTAGCGTCGCCATAAACTGGAACATTGATTCGGCTGGCTAGCTGTTGAAGTTGCGCGTATGCGCCGGGGCGGTAAGTGTCTGCGCATATTAAGGCAGGTTTTAATCCCCTTTTCTGGAAATAACGCGCAAGTTTAGCTGCTGCCGTGGTTTTTCCAGAGCCTTGAATCCCAACAAGCATGATTATTTTCTTTTCCCCATGCTCCATTTTAAGTGGAACAGGCTTATCGCCTATAAAACGGGTTAACTCTTCGTAAACTACCTTTATCACATGCTCTCGTCTTGAGATGCCCTGGGGAACATTTTCTTTTAGGGCTCTTTCTTCTATTCGCTTGGATATTCCGAGAACAAGCTGAACATTAACGTCAGCTTGAAGCAAAGCTCTTTGGATATCACGAACAAGCTCCTTTACCGTAGCTTCATCTACCACGGAAGCCTTGAAAACCTTCTTCAGTGCCTCGTAAAGGGAAGAACCTAAGCGTTCTAGAGCCATTTATGTTTCCAGCCTTAAACAACAACTTAGCAGCTTTTAATAAATATGTATTGTAGCTGAAAGTGAAGCCTCAGCTACTCTATTTCTTCACAATTCAGACGGCTCTTCACGCATCATCGGCTTCATGAGCTATATGTGAATACAGCGAAATAAACTTTGAAAGCAAACTTTATTTTGTTCTGACGATTTTGACACGGCCCATTATTTTCCAATACTCAACCTCTGTGCCTACGGAGAGCTTATTTTTCAAGTCTTCTTCGTCTGGAATGGGGGCATCAACATACTCGTATGTCTCTAAATCCATGATTTGGATGCTGTTCGGGTTAATAGCGAACACTTGTCCTGGCCTTTTATCGATAATTGGAATCTCTGCAGTACTGTCTACTGGCTTAACGAACTGTCGCTTCTGACCGTCGAAGATGCCGATGGCAACTATTCGGGCTTTGGCTGAACCATGTTTTCCAGGTTTTGACTTGGTTATGTCTACTATGCGGCATGGTTCATTATCGATGATCATGTAGCCTCCAACACGTAAACTTCCCACATCAACTGGTTTGCTCATATACTCACCAAAGGTTTCATTTACTCAAAGCAATTTTAAACAACACCCATATATAGATTAAGGTAGCGCTATTTACCTTAGCGGTGAAAAAAGTGTTTAAAAGCGTGGGGTTAGTTGCCCGTTACGACAAGAGAAGCGCAATAAAGCTTGCAGGAGAATTATCAGAGTATCTCGCAAATAAGGGTTTAGAAGTTTACATTGAAGACACTCTAAAGGGGAAGGTTAACACACAAGGCAAGTTTATCTCGCTTGCGGCAATGAAGACGGATTTTATAATAACCATAGGCGGCGATGGAACCATACTGCGAACTTGTATTGCAGCGCCTAAGCCTGAACCGCCAATACTAGCCATCAACATGGGCGTGCGGGGATTTCTAACGGAAGTAGAGCCGAAAGATGCATTCGCAGCCGTGGAAAAATGTTTACGGGGCGAGCATAAAATTGAGAAATGTTTTAAGCTTGCGGTTTCTACCGAAGGGCTGTCAATTCCCGATGCTTTAAATGATGTTGTTATTTCTACGGGCGAACCTGCAAAGATATTGTACATGGAAATATTCAAGGATGATAAGCCTATTCTTAAGTGTCAAGCAGATGGGATGATCTTATCTACACAGACAGGTTCTACAGGCCATTCGCTGTCCGCAGGCGGACCAGTTTTAGATAAAGAATTGGATGCGTTTGTTCTAACACCTATTTGCTCGTTAACAGTGTTTCGATCAATAGTATTCCCAGCAGAGGCAAAAGTCACTGTCAAAGTTATTAGACCACAAAAAATGCTAGTCTTGATTGATGGAAACTATCGTCAAGTCGTAACTGCCAAAGAGCCCGCCTTGACTGTAACGCGCTCCAAAAACGTAAGTTCCTTTATTAGGTTAAAAGACGATTTCTATAGTAGGTTGCGAAGTCGATTACTGTTTAAGGGAATGGGATGAAAGATTCAGAAACATGGCCAATACAAGCGGGTCATTATACTAGATACTTCAGCGTTTTTCGCGGGATTTGATCCTTTTTCGATAAGTGAAGACCAAGCTACAGTGCCCAAAGTCAAAGAAGAGATAAGGAGTAACTCAATGTCTTGGGTAAGGTTTGAAGCAGCAGTAGAAAATGGCAAATTAAAAGTTAAGGCGCCCTCAGAAGAATATTTGAATAAAGTCAAAGTTTCCGCAAAAAAAGTTGGTGATTCATTTTTCTTATCAGAAACTGACGTGCAGCTTTTGGCGTTAACTTTGGAGTTTAAAGCCGCAGGGTACACTACTCAAATTGTGACGGATGATTATTCAATACAGAACGTGGCAACTCAGCTGGGAATAGAATTTGCGCCTCTTGCGACGTTCGGTATTCGGCGTCTCCTAGAGTGGGTTAGATATTGCCCGGCGTGTCGAAGAGAATATACTGCTGAGTATGTTTCTACAAAATGCAAGGTCTGCGGAACAGTTCTTAAGAGGAAACCACGGAAAATATCTAAGAATAACGAAACAACATAGGGAGGGGAAATGCATGGATTTGCATGTGAAAAAGGTAGTTTATTTTGAAACAGCGGGTGCGCAGAATACAAAAACGCTTTTAGAAGTTGTCAAAGACTACGTCAACAAAGAGAACATTGGAAGCATACTCATCGCCACAACAACAGGTAAAACAGGAGCAGAAGCTACTAAGGCTTTCAAAGGTAGAAACGTCATAGTAGTAACGCAATTGCTATGGATTTTCAGCGCCTGGAAAATTTGAGTTAAAAGAGGAGTATAAAAAAGAGATTTAGCTAATTGCGCTAAGATTCATACGGCAACCCATGCGCTAAGTAGCGTGGAAAGAGCAATCTACAAAGAGTTTGGTACGCTGGGACCTCTGGAGCTAATTTCTAACACGCTTAGACTTATGGGAGAAGGCACAAAAGTTTGTGTGGAAATAACGCTTATGGCAGCAGATGCAGGACTAATCCCTGCAGATGAGGATGTCGTTGCCATAGCAGGTACAGGGAATGGCGCGGATACTGCATTAAGAATTAAACCTGCTAACACCGCGAGATTCTTTGACCTCAAGATAAAAGAAGTCATAGCTAAACCACGGGAGTTCTAAATCTTTTTCTGCCATTTAAAAACTATTCTGCAACAGAGTGCAGCGCCGCTGAACACAAAGTGAATAGGGCGTTGAGGACTGCAAAGTTTGAACTTATAAGCGCGTTAAAAGCGTTATTAGAATTAACCCTTCGATCACGAAAATTGGCGCTACTATTCGCTTTGCTCTTTGAAGGGCTTTATCAACAAGCATCGATAATGTCTCTAGCCGAGCCTTACCGATTACTCTGACCTTTGGGACAATAAAACGTGTATATCCAGCTTTGCAGTGCTCCAAATGCTCTGCCGCTGTTTTTGCTGCTTCCTGTATGTAGCTGATCAAGGTCTTATGGTCCATGACTTCCCCGATAGGATGGTAACCGCGTCGTCCAAGAACAACAGCGCTCACTGCATGGGTGTCTGTTGTAAAAACTTCGCTTGCATGGAATCCTGAATCTTTAAGCGCCAAGAGGATTTCTTCACGTAGTCCAGAGATCATGTTATTGCCATCAATGATTATGTAAGCGGTTTTCTGTTCAGCAACCTTTACCACTATTGCGGTTATCCCGCCTGGGCCCATGCCGTCTTTCAAACTAAATTCTTTAGGGAAAACAGTGGCAGCGCCAACCTCAAACGGGTAAGAGGGCATAGAAACCGCTTTTTGGATACATTTAGAGGCTACTGCTTGCAGCACTTCCAAAGAAGGTTCTTCAATTATGTCATTGAGGCTATTATGAGCGTTGACTATGAGGCTGCACTCAAGGCCATATTTTGCTGCTTCTTCACGAACTATATGACCTAATTGCTGTGGCAGGTCTTCGGTGGTTTTTGGCGCAAGCGTAAAAGATAGAAAAACAGCTTTATCGAAAATTTGGCAGGATGCAGTTACAAACTCCTCGGTGAGTTTAACGAAAGGCGTTGCTCTATCAGCATGAGAAGCAAATTTAGCACGTTCGATGACATGACGTATTATTTTCTGATTCTGCGCCTGTGAAGCTAAATCAAGTTCATGACCAAGAATACCCAAAGGCACGCAAGTTTCGCAACCGAACTCTTTTTCAAAATCACGTTTGAGCATGGACGGCAGAAGACTGCTACCAATGTTCTTAAATGGACCTGGATGGACCAGCGGGACTATAATTGCCGCTTTAGGCTTATGAGAATCGAATTTCAAAAGCGTAACTTCAATGTCTTCATCTTCGCCTAATTTTTCAAGCAACTCTTCGAAGGGGAGATTGAGGTTAGCCACCCAATTGAGCATGAATGCTCTAAAAAGTGCCATAGAAGGCAAGCCGTACATTCGTTTTCCCAGTCGGTCAATGAGGAAAACGAAAGTTAAAGCAGCGACAAATCCAACTAGGGGTGTAACAATTAAAAAGGGCAGAATTCTGAAGGCAAAGGTGCCATCTATAGTATACCAAAAAACTACAAATACAGCAACGCATGCGAAGGGCTGAAGTAATGAGGCTAATAATCGCTGTAAAATTCCCGAAGAGGAAGTTGAAATAAACACGACAGCGCGTAAAGTCAGAACCGCAGCGAAGCCTAAAAGGCAAAGTTGAACCCATAGCCATAAATTGAATACTCCACCGAGGATGACTCCAGGCAGAATGAAAAACAGCCAGAGAACCCAGCAGTAGAGGGAGAGCGCCACTGTTCTTCTCAAAACGTAAATTGGATCATTTCTTAAAATTATTCTACTCGTTACATAATCAAATAGTACGGTTACAGCGAGAAAAGAAACGCCGAAAAAAAGGATGCTAACCAAATTATCGAATGCAGGAACAAGTGCAAGGGTAGAAAGCCCAACTACCCCCACGCAGAGCACTGCTAATAAGCTGATCGATTTGCGGAATGATGGTAGGAAAAACATGGACGAGTAATGTTTCACTGCTTTATTCATGGAATGATTAAGCGAACTCTCAGCTGCCAAATCCATAATTCATCATCTAATTGGTCGCTAATGAAATTAAAATATGCCTATTAAGATTTAGCTAAGTTACGGAATAATCCTTAATCCTATTGCAACATATTTTTCTATAATATAGAGGGAAGGCAGTTAATTTTTTAACATGAAATAATCAAAGAATAAAGCGCGGTGTGATGCTAAGCTTTCACATGATCCATGGATTCTATCCGTAATTACAAGAGCAAGCGCTTTATCTTTAAATCGCTAATTATAATGTTTCTGCGAAGTTAAGAATATGCCAGAACAAGAGTTGCCTCCCACCATATTCTTAATGCTTGAAAAAAACGTGGGCAAGAAAATCAGGGTCATTTTGGACCCGTCCTACGGTTTTGAAGGGACACTAGCAGCCGTGACGCGTGAACCACCAACGATATGGCTTTCAGATGCAGAAGCAATTGTGTTAAGATCGACAATTGCTCAACCTATACCCCAGGTTACAAGCCGCGAAGAAAGAAGCGAGATATTCTTAAACCTTAATTCAGTTCAAAGAATAGAAATTTTACATCCGCCTCGCCGATAAAAGATGGGCATAAACAGCCTTTTTTAAACTGGGAAAAACACTTGGGCTAACACAGACACTACTATTAGAGCAATCGAAAATATCACTAGGAGCTCTGGTCTAATTTTGATACCTTCGGTTTCTTCTTCAAAAAAGCGCAGTAAACCAGCGCTCGCAGCAGGCATCGGTGCGGCATCTTTCTTTTTTTTGCTCATCTTCTACCACTATGCGCAGGTTGTTATTGGATAGTTCTTTATTATTAATGTTGCGCATTCCTTTTAAAAAGTAACCAATGAAAAAGTCTGTTCATTGCGCAGGCACGCTGAAATTTTAAGCTATGAAAGCGCTATAGCTAAAGTGGTGAGCGCTGTGCATATACGCGAATTTCAAGAAATGATGCGAAGTTTATATTTCCACAGAGATTTTGCGCGCGGTGTAAAAGGCACGTATGAGTGGCTTACAGACGAAATTAAAGAATTAGGCGAAGCAATTGAAGAAGGCAACAGCAGGGAAGCAATTGAAAGAGAATTTGCGGATGTTATTGCGTGGCTGGCATCGCTTGCAAACATTATAGGCATTGATCTCGAAAGCGCTGCAATCAACAAGTACAACTATAAATGCCCAAAATGTCAACAGGCACCATGCAATTGCAACTTCTAAGCGACTAAACGCTTTTGACCTAAACCTGAGAGCGCCCATAAGGTTGGCCGCTTGCCTTTTCGATTTACTATTCTTTCTTTCTCAAGAAGTCTCAGGTGATGCATTACAGCGCCGTATGACGAGCGCAGTTCTTTAGCTATGGATGAAGTGTCAGCTGATTGGTGTTCTAGCGAGTTCAGAATTTTTGTTCTAGCGATAAGCCCGCTTCTTACGTTTTTTACGTGCTGAAGATAAGCGTTCGGATGAAAAGCTTCTTTGATAGCATTTCACCAAAAGTAAATACGCAGTTAAAGTTGAAAAGCTTTCTTAAGCAAAGTCTACAAGTCGAACCTGCTTAGGTTTTTTGTTATCGAACATAAACCTGATTTCATCCTTTATTAAGGCAATTCGCTGTGAGTAATACTTGGGCAATTCATACTTGACAATTAACTGCTGTGCTGCTTCGAGATATTTTTCTATACCGCCACGATACACCGTAAGTGTTAAGAGGCCGCCGCAAAAAGGGCATTTGCCGGAAAGAGGCAAACGTCGAAAGCGTTTGTTACATGACTTGCATCTAAATCCCTGCGTCGAGAAAGCTCGCAGGTTACCAGAAATATCTCGGAGAAAATGGGTTGTCAATACTTTCAAAGCGACACGTTTCACGTCCACAGCGTCAATTTTTTCACCCAACGCTAATTGCATATTCAACTTTTCAATCATCGATTTAAACTGCTTATAAGAGCTAACAGCGTTGCCAAGGTTTATGTTGGAAAGGGGTGTGGTGAATCTGAATCCTTCAAATTGCCCTTCGGTTCCAAGTCTGTGACTGACAAGGTCTATAATAGAGCCAACTTGTTTAGCGTCGACTTTCTCTAAAGTCTTTTCGTAAAACTCAAGCGGATATGCTCCGTCAACATCAAAATCATGGGCTTGCCGTTGGACTTCCTTTGTGTTTACAAATGGAATCAGTAATAAAGGAGCGTCCATGATGCCGCCTATTTGCGCTGGTAAGTAACTGCGTGAAAAGTTGAGCAATGTATCCAAAGCCAGCATGACTGCATCTTCATCGCCATCACAATCTCGGCGTTTAGCCGAGTGCCAGATAGGATGGGCGTAACAAACATTAAGTTCAGTAAACCCGATAATGCGTCCCAAGATGCCAACACAAGTATGTGGCGCTAAACCTATAATCAGATGCCCAACCATATCGTCAACATTTTTTACGTTATAGTACCTTGGAAGCTTGTAGACTTTCTCTAGAAGTTCATCAAGGAAGTTTGCAACCCGCACGAAGTATTCCGCTGCTTTCCTAGGGATTACGACATCTTGAATTTTAAGTTCACAGACTTGGTCAGCATCAGTCAATGGGAACCCATTCATATCAAATGAGTACCCAAGCTGCCTAAGCTTTTCAACAGACACGCCAACCTCAGCGGGTTTGAAATGTGTCAAAGGAGCATTAGTGGCGTCAAATCTAATTGTTCCATCCTTGTAAACTGACAATTCATGCTTTGCACGCAAAATACCCTTTTCAATTAGTTCAGGGGTCCTAGTTTCATTTGTTAATCCTTTAACACCCTTCAAACTCTTCGGTACAGAAGAGCCAAGCAAGCGACAAGCAGTATCAAGCAATTCCTTAAAATTAACTGCTTGTCGCTGATATCCCACAGCATCAGCTTTACAAGTTGGACAAATATTATCCTTCAAGCTCTTACCACACTGTGGGCAACTCTTCTCAATTAGGGTTTCGTATCCACACTCAGGGCACTTCACTTTGAAAGTAAAAGTCTTACAGTTAGGACACTTACGCTTAACAACCTCAACGAACACAGGTCCTTTCTTTGCTGCCTCCAAAAGATCTCTGTGAGAGCCCCCAGCTAATCCAACTGGAAAAAGAGCGTGAACAAGAGGCTTCATTTCTCGTCTCTTCGCTTTTTCAGGTCTCCCCATACGTGCACCCACAAACGTAGGCGCCTTATCCTTGATTTCAACACCAGAAAGTAAACTAACCGCCTTAAGTGCAGATAGTTCATGGTTATGTTCAACTAGTCGCGAAGTTCCATAACCAAGAGAGAAAGCTAAAGCACAAGCATCATCTCCTTCTAATATAATCTTGTTTTCGAGAATTTTATGTGGCGCAAGGATTTTTCGTAAAATCTGAACTATATTCGGATCAAAGGGACCAATGGTCTTGGCGACAAGACCGCCCTCATGAGTTACGATGGCATCTTCTAGCCACTTTCTTAGCAAAATAACTTCGTGAGATGACTCAAGATTTGACCAGAAAAACGTGAAAGCTGGATGCAGAGGCACATTAAAGTTTACAGAGATCAATACTGCTTCTTTGGCAGAGGGTTTAACAAGGAAGGGCGATTCATATAAAGCCTTTAATCTTTCCTCTGAAATTTTGACGACTTCCGCGGCTTTTTTTAAGTCTCCGCCAAATCTTTCAGTAAGAGCCTTCTTTAAGTCGCTAGCCCACCATTCTTCAACATAACCCGAAGGAGAAAGACTCTTACTGGTGTAAAGAAAATCACCGAAGCTAATCAAAATATCGCCTAAGAACAAGATTTTCTCAATCTTATCCTTTATTAAGTCAAAATTTTCAAGAGAAACACGCACAACAGAACCATTATTCAATAAGACAATGGGCGGTTCAAGCGTATCCACAGGCACCGTGATTCCACCTTTACCTGGAAGCTCCAGACGCATTTGCGTGCCAGCAGCAAGAAAACGTTCCACAACAAGCATAGTAGCAGGATGAATTCCCACAGCAGATAGCCCTGTGTTCCGAGCACGACCGTATCTAAGCCTGAAGCCACCGCGTCTGGATGGAAAAGAGAAAATGGGGCGCCCCGCAATTACATCGTCCATAAATCCAGCAGACTTCTTTTCTGATTTTTTTCGAAACTCCCGCAGCCAATCCCAACCTTGAAAGCCAAGCTTTTCTACAATAGCTAAAACTTTTGGAGCACGCCCTACTACACCATCATTAACAACCCGTAAAGCGCCGCCTCTTACGCGGTTGGTCTCAACGCGTTCAAGATTCCTGAAGGAAGAAACTTCTATCGGGTCAGATTCCGTGCCCGTTACTTCTACAGGAAGCCACTCAAGCGCTTTTCTTAATTCTTCGTCAGAAACGTGATACTGAAAACGTCCTACTGAGCGCTCATATAATCTTAGCTCCTCAAGAAAACGGGAAATTTCTTCTTCAGTAGGCTTATAACAATCAAGCCCCAGCAAGCGGCGTACAAAATCTCCAACAACAAGCGTTAACGCTTGGTCTGTTCCTCCAGCAGACCTTATTGGCCCTGCAAAATATATGGCAAGATATTTGGTCCTATCTGCGTTAGTCTTTATTTTTACTTGAGCTACACCTTGTATTGGCGCCGCCGTGAGGCCTTCAGTAAATATTGCAAGAGCAGTGCGGATAGCTTGCTCCGCTGCAGCCTCTGGTTCCATGTGACCAAATTTGCCATAAACGATTTCTTCAGCAACTTTAAAGGCTATCTCTTCTCGCTGGAGCCTGGCGCTTAATTCGCGAATACTTACAGCCACACCTTTTGGCCCAACAAGACCTTCCACAAGCTCCGCTATGTCCTGGGCGATGACGCATTCGGTCTTTAATGATGGATCAAGCCCTTTTGCCCTAGCGCTTTCACTAATTTCATACAGCTGTTTAAGCTGGTTATCCAGCATTTCAACATACTGTTTATGGCACAAGCTCATTTTATTGTTCAAATGCGCGGTCCCGCCAAAGAGTTATAATAAGGGAGTTTATTTTGGCTTTCTAGCATAAAAAACGAAAAAAGACTTGCAAGAAAAGACTATTCAGAGCTGTTTAACTCAAAAAGGCTATCAAGGTCTCGTTCTTTTAACGCCTTCGATTATTTCAGATATGCGCTGTCGGGCATCATCGCTTTCGATGACGTTGCCAGTAACTATTATATCTGCTCCCGCTGAAACCGCTGTTAACGCTTGCTCCTTACTCCTTATTCCTCCACCAATGATAAGTGGAACATCTATGAAATGCTTAATTGTCCTAATCATCTCCGGAGGTACGGGAGTTTTAGCTCCAGAGCCTCCCTCTAGATATATGAAATGCATCCCAAGGTACTGGCCAGCAAGGGCATGAGCGGCGGCTAACTCCGGTTTGCTGTAAGGCACGGGTATGGCTTTACCCACTATGCCGGCAGTGCCTCCTTCGCCAACGATTATATAACCCATAGAAATCGGTTCTAAACCATATTTCTTGACCAGCGGTGCGCCAAGAATTTGAGCACCTATAAGAAAGTAAGGATCAACAGAATTTAGAAGGGACATGAACCAGATTGCGTCCGCGTAGCGGCTTATTCCCGTTATATTGTTTGGAAAAAGGATTATGGGAATCTTAACGACACGCTTGATCGCTTTAACCGTGGAATCAAGGTGCGCCTGCGAGACAAAGGTGGAGCCTCCAATCATTATAGCTGAAGTGCCACTTATCTCAGAAGACTCAGCAACTCGCGCGGCTTGCGGCGGTGTCAACTTTTCAGGATCTATGAGAGTGATGTGAATTGAGCCTTCTGCCTTGATTTTTTCGAGAAGATACTGCTCAACCCGTCCAATCATGCCTAAACCTCTTATGTTTAAGCAGTTTGCCCTTTAGTTGCAGAGGTTCGCTTTGAGTTGCTGTAAATTCTGTCAGTTAACATGCAGTAAACATCAACTTCGCTTTGAGCAGGTTTAACTTGAAATTCCTCCTGAAAACCACAGCTGCTACAACCTGCGACAGCACGCTCTTGATCTCGGAAAATTTCAACACTAACGGTTTCTTTTCCACACTTAGGACAAGAGAAGAACTTGGGCAAACGTTTCTTAGGAATACGAACAACCTTTTTTCTTCTTCGCCCCATTTAATAACATCTCTGCTACATTGTAGATTAACGTTTCCTTTAATATTCACGCTTGCTCTTAAATACTTGCCTACAATATTATAGGAAAAATAGAAAAACCAAAGGGATATCAAATGAAATTAGCGCCAGACGTGCTGGAACTGGATTTATCTGAAGTTGCGAAACGGATTCAACGTTTCATCAAAGAATACGTTGAGAACGCAGGAGCCAACGGTATCGTTCTTGGCTTATCAGGCGGTATCGACAGCAACACAATAGCAGCGCTTTCTAGCCTAGCAATCGGTGGAAACCGAGTTATGGGACTCATACTTCCAGAAAGTGAAACATGCAACTCCAGAGACATTGAGGATGCTAAATTTGTTGCAGAAAAATTTGGTTTGAAGACACAGATATGCGACATCACAGCTATTTTGGAAAGCTTCTACAAGACAATACCTGTATTTGATCCAGCAGACAAGATTTGCAAAGGTAATATAAAAGCAAGAGTCAGAATGATTTGCCTATACTATTATGCCAACAAGCTTAACATGATAGTCTGCGGAAGCTCTGATAAGTCAGAGACAATGATGGGTTATTTCACAAAATGGGGAGATGCAGCCGCAGACATAGCTCCAATAATGGATTTATACAAAACACAAGTTCGAAAACTCGCCGAGTACATAGGCATCCCACACGAGCTTGCAGTAAAACCATCCACACCTGGTCTTTGGCCTAACCAGCTTGCTGAAACAGAGTTGGGCATCAAGTACGAAACTCTTGATCTTATCCTCTATGGCCTTGAACATTTTATGGCAACAGAAGAAATAGCAGAGCAACTAGGCGTTGAAACGGCGCTGATTGAGAAAGTTAAGGGTAGATGGCTTGCGGTAGAACACAAAAGGCGCTTACCTCTAGCACCAAAAATTGAATATAGAACAGTAGGGGCTGATTTTAGACTACCGCGCCATAAGTACTGACATTAAGAAGGGAACTTATGAAAAAAGAAAAAATAAAGGTAGCTCTCGCGCAAATATGCAGCAAACGGGAAACCAAAGCAGAAAATTTACAGAAAATAGCAGGATTCGCCGCAAGAGCAAAAGAACAAGCTGCGGATCTCGTGATTTTTCCAGAACTCTCATTGACGGGATATGTTTTGTATGATCAACTTTATGAATTGGCTGAAACAATACCTGGACCATCAACAAAAAAAGTAGAGGCCATAGCAAAGAAAGAGGGAGTGTACATAATTTTTGGCATGCCTGAGCTAAGTGGAAAAACTAGAGCCACGATATTCAACACTGCTGTTTTAGTTGGACCGGAAGGGGTCATTGGGAAATATCAGAAAATGTACCTCCCCACCCACAGCGTCTTCGAAGAAAAAAGGTATTTTCGCCCTGGCTACCAAGCAACCGTATTTAATACAACCATCGGAGATATAGGCATAATCATATGTTACGATATTTTCTTTCCAGAAGTTTGCCGCCTTACACGACTTAAAGGAGCAAAACTGATAGCGTGCATATCAGCTTCACCTGCTATTCGCAAAGGCTACTTCGAGCTTCTAACGGCAGCAAGAGCCTTGGAAAACACAGCATTCCTTGCATGTGTTAATCTTGCAGGCATCGAGGATGGATTACAATTTTGGGGAGGCAGCAGACTTGTAAGTCCAACAGGAGATGTGCTTGCAAAAGCAAAATATGATGAAGAAGATCTTGTAATCTGCGAAGTTGATTATAGAGACATAAAACCCGCAGAAAGTTTTATTCCAACATTAAAAGATTTGCGACCGGAACTTTTTAGCGAGCTGAAAAAACAAGCAGAAAATTTGTAGCCTCTAGGTATAATCAGAAAACGTATCACATATCACAAGTGCATCACACTCTTTTGTGATATCAAAATATTAGAGCATAATCACGCGTGATTTATTTGTGAGGAATGACATCACGAATCACAGTTGAGAAAAGCCTTGCCACTCAATGCTGCCAAGACCGCGTAAGTATTTGAAAAAATAAAGAGAACCTAAAAAGGCAATGCACATACAAGTGCATAGGGCATTTTTTTTTAAAAAAAATGTTGCAGAAATAGAAGAAACCCATGTAGCAAATGTTTAAAGGCCACTGTGTAAAGAGTGTTAGCATTTTTGAGAAATTAGGGCATGTTTTAAGATTAAAATTACTAATAGCCATTTTTATAGCCTATTTTTGCTTTAACTCTACAAAATACACGTTTTTTTTTAAAAAAAAAGTAGCAAATCAAAGACATTTTAAGAGGGGATAACTTGAGAATATAATTCAATAGGTTTAAATGCGGCGCCAGTATACAAAAATGTATCCATTTGAAAGGTCTCGGGAGAGAAGGTTTTGAAGCTAAAAGAAGGTATTCAAGCGTGGTTAAATGGGGCACTAAACGACCCCGTTGCACAAATACTCTATAAAAACAGTCAATTAACAAAAACACAGTTAGAAACATTGCTTATAGACATTTTAGCAGAAAATATTTCAGGCAAACCTTTAAAATACGATGAAAAAGCCAAATTAAGGTTAACAAAGGCTAAAATAAGCCGCGGATCGTTCAATAGAACTTTAAAGCAGGCAAAAGAAAATGTGATAAAATCTATATATACAGTCCTACTTTTAGGATATCTAGGAATTTTTGAAACCACAACTCTCGATCCATATCTTGAAATCGCCAATAAACTGAAAGAATATGTCGAAGCCTACAAAGACATGCCAGAAACAGATAAAGAAAGGAAAGACCATCTAAAAATCATAGAAATCATACGTGAAGAGCTCGAAACAAGCCTGAAACGGCTTTCTTCTGCGTTTGCTGAAGAAGCGTGACGTCACAAATCACACTAATAAACAACATTTTCTTCACGGTATGAAGCAATATAAATACGTAGGTTTAAAAAGCTTAAAATGCAAAAATAAGCCAAAAAATGAGAGATTCTAAACGAGAAATGGGGCAAGGCAGAAAGTAATAAGAGGCGTGATCTGTGATGTCATAAGGAGATCATGGTTAAGTCACCATAAAACTTAAATGTTGTATGGAAAACTGTGATGTGTGATGCAACGTGTTAAATCACGGCTGAATCACGGAGGCCAACGGTGTGATCGAAGGATTATTAATGCTTATGGGGCTCTTACTTATAATAACAATTGTCGCAGCTATTGAGTACTATAAACAGATTTGTAAAGCTCAGAAAGAATATGAGAAAGCTAGAGGAATCATAGAGGACATCGTGCTTAGTTTTAATCGCGAACTCAAAAGAAATGCTGAAAATACAGAGGCGCTTATTTATAAGGTAGAAGGAAGCGCGGCAAAGGCAGAAACAAGCCTTAAGAAAGCAGAGAATATTGAAAAGAAATTAGCAGTTATAGAAAATGCATTGAGCATACTTTCTGAAAAGTATACAGGTATTTTATCAAAGACGACAGAAGTTGAAACAAAAACTAATAATGTTGAGACAGTATGCCAAACTCTGAAAACAAAAATCACCGAGGTTGAAGAACAAGTGCAAAAAGCATCTACGATGCCAGAAATAAAGAGTGAGCCAGTTATACCAATAAGAAGAGAGAAAGCTATGTCGGCATTAACGGACACAGAAGTGGCAGTTTTAGAGCTACTTGCGACGGAAGGGTCAAAAACGGCGCCTGAGATAAGGGACAAAATAGGCCTTAGCAGAGAACATACAGCAAGACTTATGAAGAAACTCTACGAAGAAGGGTACCTTGAAAGAGAAACTGGCAAAATCCCATTCAGGTACAGCGTTAAAAAAGAAATGGTAAAGTTTTTGAAGAAAGCAGAAAGCGAGCAAGTGTAATTACATTAAAGATGTCTCATCTTGTTCACTTAAACGTTTAAGACGCGCGTCCATGCTTGCAAGAGTTGAAGAGTCAGCAAGACCCTAGTAAGCATTTCCCTGTTTCTCCAAGTAAGCAGGATAATGAGTTACTTTTATTGGTACAGCAAATTTGATTTTTGGTTCAGAAATAAGAAGAGCTTCGCCTACATCAAGCATTTTTATTTCGGTTTCACTGTATTCTATGTAGGGTGTGTTCTCGGTCAGGTATTGTCGGTCTTTCTTTAGTTCTGTTTTCATTATAACTTTAGTCCACAATTCAGCGAAAACATCAAAAGTAATTCTGGAGGGTCGCGGTGTCACAGCGTTAAGCCCAACACGATATTTGTGATAGGTAAGGGCAATGTCTGAAAAAATTGTTCGAGCGCTATTTGGGTCGAGAAACTCATGGGCTTCTTCAAGAGTGATGAGTAAAGTAGGTAGTTTCTGCCATTCTTCATAATTTTCTTCCCACGCGCGCTTATAATGTTCTGCAACTACAGATGCTGATAAGCAAACAATGCGTTTTGGTCTTCGGAACGAAGACCTGAAATGTCAATTAAACAAGTTATGCCTTTACAAATGTTCTGCAAAACGCTATCAATGAAAGAGTAATTAGTGGCAGGAAAAAGCTCATTTGGCAAAGAGGAAAGCTTTGCATTAGAGCTTCAACAACAACTTTATTTGCCTGTACAGGAAGCTTCTCGCTATTAGCATATATTTCTCGACTTATCTCGATCCAAGCAGCGCCAAAATGTTGGTAAAGAGCCCAAGCAAATCTCTTTTGAGGCGGTTGAATATCTGGAAATAGTGTGTCTAGCTTTGCAGGCGTTATCGTTCGCAAACCAACTGTCAGTTTTCCATCTTTAGCAGAGTAATATTGAACCTTACTGTGGAATAAGGGGTGATCTTTTAAGCCTCTTTGCGGTTCGATTTCTTTCCCTTCCAAAAGTTGACCTGCAAAATCGTAGATTAACGCCACTGTCCTTGGGCTGTTATCAAATATTTGAGCGTTAAGAATTAGCTCGGTATTCGTTTTCCCTGAGCCTGTCATGCCAAACATACCCATCATTCTAGGAATTGCGGAAATATCTATGCCAACTGTGCCTAGCAGTTGGTCTGCCGAACGTAAGCAACCAAGTTCAAGGTCGCCGGAAAGTTTGAGAATGGAACAATCTTCCTCGCTTGTTGCATACACTTTATCTCGATAATTTGGATTAAAAGTGGGTGAGCGTATTCTACGGCCTCTTTTTTCTAGAAAGAGCATCGCTTCTACACATCTATATGCTGAGTATGTGCCGAAGGCTTCTTTGCCTTCAGCTTCTCGTAACTGCTCTATAGTTTCAAGGGTAGAACTACTTTCTGAGTTAACTACTCTAGCATAGAAGCACCGATCACTTGAATCTATGCGAACTATTTGACCAAAGGCCAAATTAACATTCTTATTAACTAAGAAAGAAACTGAATCGCCTTTAGTTCCACATACAAAGCCTATTGGTTCAGGGTTGACCATCCCACCACTCCCATTCAAATGCATATTTTATGCCGTGAATTTTATCTGCAAAACTGCATGAAAGTTCTTCGCCGCGTAGGATTTCAAGTAAGCCAGCGTCTTTTAGTTTTCCTTCAATTTGTTCATGATAAAATAGTAACATGGAATTGGAAGGCATTGAAAATTCATGCGCTAAGTAAAAGACTTATTGGATACCCAAGACATCGTGGATCATTGGATATGGCGGTTAAAGGCGAAAGCAGTTCACAGATATTATTTTGGATTAAATAATCCATTATATCTCAACGGAAAACATAAGGACTGTCAGCGCATAGTTTTACAAGCGCTATATCACCGTACAAGCTTTTGTCTTTGTCAGCCTTTTGCACTGGATGGTAAACCCAAATATCATAAGGAGCCATAATGTACGTAGTAGAAAGCAAATCTCTTCCCTTATCATCATGCAGAGAAGGAGAGTTTTTACTAATTGCTATGAGTCTAATTTCATGTTCTTTGCATTTAT
Source organism: Bathyarchaeia archaeon (assembly GCA_038848695.1). Classification (GTDB taxonomy): domain Archaea; phylum Thermoproteota; class Bathyarchaeia; order Bathyarchaeales; family Bathycorpusculaceae; genus JAOAIV01. The sequence continues at coordinate 26,855 of JAWCNL010000013.1, read as the reverse complement.
CATAGAGTGACACACGAAATTTTCTTTCTCCACCAAAATATCCCCCGCCATCCAGAAGCAGGTAGATACTACGTACATCACTATGTACGTGGTAAAGGTCAGATTGGACTCTTTCCAGCCTATTTAAAGCGAATTGGCTTTCTAACTCGATTCTGAAGTCTTGTAAGTAACTTCTACGTGTGCGTGCATCTCCGACAACTGTGCATACTTTTTCAAAATAGTCCCAATCAACCAGTCGCTCTTTTACGGACACATAAGCAGCACGCATTAGATAAATTCCCCAATTGTTTGCCCTTTTTAGTGTCCGCGTAGAGCAATCAACAGCTATAAAGACTCCAGCGTAACTATCATGCTTTTGTAAAGGTTTTATTAAACTTTGATCCGGTTTTACATAAAAGGTTGGTTCTTCTATTATTTCAGTATTGCCAGAAACTCGACCTTTGTCCACATAATATTTCAGTTTACTTTCCATCTCGACTAAACCTGGTTCAAGAGAGGTTTTCATCAACTCGCCCAAGTGTGGTATTAGAACAATATTTCTTAGAACTATAAAAACGCAGTTAAAATAATTTAGGCGTAATTTTTTTTAATTTTATTTGAATTGCTGCTTTATTGCCGCTTGAGGCACATTTGGTGCAACTTTATACTTCAGATTATTTGCTCCACCGGTTCTTATAAGTAAACCTTTATTTGCCATTCTCGAAAGATAAGTTGAGACAGTACTAAGGCTTATTGGCTCTTTAAGTTCCTGCTCGTAAACTGACTGAACATCTTTTGAAGAAAACCAGATTATTGGAAAGTGCTTTTTGATTATATAATGCACTTTTTCAAATCTTGAAAGAGGGTTATTTGGCAAATTTGCGCCAGCGCTCAAAGGTTGTTCTTCGTTCGGCATGCCACCTAGAAGTTCTACGAGATCCAACAAGTGTAGAGCTTTCTCTCTGGTAATTTGACCCTCAAAGGATATAGTGTAACGATTGCCTTCGCTATCGAATAGCTCTACACGCATTTTACGCGCTGGCATTATAGAGTGCACCTAGGTGTCGTTCACAAACTTTACACTTCACAACTTATAGCTATTATGGTTAAAAGCTAAAAAGTTAAAAGCTCAAATAATGTCGCAAATATGAAAATAAGGAAAATATACAGCTTATTTAGTTTTACAGACTTCACTGATTTTCAGAAAACAAAATTAAATAAAAGTTTATTTAATTTTTCTATTTCCAATAGAAGTGGAGGGGTGTTAGTTTCACAGAAAATAAGCAAATAAAATGGCAATTTTATAGAAAAGATGGTTAATAAACAACAATTTTGATATAATTTCACATGGTTTTCACAAAGTTGTGAAGAAAGCTGCTATGTTAAACGTTAAACATACACATTTGCAGTTTTAAAGACAAGTTTTTCATAGAAAGGTGCACCTACTAATGTGACGCAGATTATTTAAGTAATATAAAGAGTGCATGAAACAGAGACACCCCTTAATTTCCTCTCGAAAAAATTAACTAAATAGAGTCATAGAGCACGTTGGTAGAAAAATTGTTAATTAGTTATCTAATTTTCTTAATAGTAACAATTAATATATTATTGCATTATTTACCTCTCAGAGTATATTTCTTTCAAAGAAAGAAATCAAAACTAATTATAATTGAAGAGTATATTTCCAATAGAAATTTTGGGGTGTGTGTGTCTACTGTAATGCCATCTGCTTGTTTTTGTAATTTTTAGGATTGTTGAATATTAAATATAGTTTTTTATACTGTATGCTTTATTTGCTCCACTTAAAATATCGGTAGTGCCGTTGAAAAGGAGAGCGGGAAATTGGTTGATCAAAAGATACTTGATGATGTCTTTGAAAATTTCGTGAATGGCGCACAGATATTCAAAGATCGCGAAGTTTTAAGGCATGATTACATTCCAGAAAAATTACCTCATAGAGAGGAGCAAATACGCCTTCTTGGTACAATAGTTGCGCCTGTTTTGAAAGTTGCAAGATGCTCCAATATTTTCATTTATGGCAATACTGGCACTGGCAAAACTGCTGTTACTAAATACGTGCTAAGCCATTTGGAAACTAAAGCAAAAATGTATAATGTTCCTGTAAAGTTTTCTTATGTGAACTGCCGAATGACAGGTTCTGAATATCGTGTTTTTGCTGGTTTAAGCCAAAGTGTAGGTATAAGTGTGCCTTTTACTGGTTTATCTGTAGATGAAGTTTTTGATAGGTTTAGAGCAGGTTTAGATGCGGCAAAAACAATTTTTATTGTAGTCTTAGATGAAATAGACGCATTAATCAAAAACCGCGGCGATAAACTTCTCTATGAATTAACAAGAATAAATGAAACATTGAATAAAAGTAAAGTTTCAATAATCGGCATATCAAATGACCTCCGTTTAAAAGAATTTCTGGACCCTCGAGTTTTCAGTTCTCTCAGCGAAGAAGAACTGGTCTTTAGACCTTATGACGCGAGTGAATTGCGAAATATTCTGCTTGAGCGTTCAAAATTATCTTTCTATGAGGGTGTTCTTTCCGAAGCGGCTTTGAATGTTTGTTCTGCTTTGGCTGCTGCTGAGCATGGTGATGCTAGGCGTGCTCTGGATTTGCTGCGAGTTGCTGGGGAAGTCGCTGAGCGCCAAGGGGCAAAGATGATTTTGGAGGAGCATGTTAGAGAGGCTGAGAAGCATATTGAACATAATCGGGTTGTTGAAGCTTTGAGGAACTTAACCTTGCATTCTAAACTTGTTCTTTTAAGTGTGTACACCTTGAATAAGTCCAGCGTTACTACTGGAGAAATCTACGATATATACAATGAACTTTGTGGCGAATTAGGGATAGGGCTACTTACGCAAAGGCGTTTGGGCACTTTGATTAATGAGCTTGATGCTATGGGCATTTTAAATGCAAAGGTGGTTAGCATGGGACGTTATGGGCGCACAAAAAAGATTAGACCGGAAATATCCAGAACATTAATCAGAGATGTCTTTGAAAGTGACAGTCGTATGGGCCGTTTAATTAATTATAAACCAAAGAGTGTTCAAAAACACATGCAATAAGTCGCTTTTTGGTATCCCTGTTATAGGCTGCTTTTTTGTTATTAAACAAACGAGAGAACAGTTGTTTCTAATGTTTGCAAATTAACCACCGGTACTTTTCCAGGTGTTGGGTTTAAACCAAGCTTTTGCATGTACTCTGTTTGTTCCTGCCAACAACCCGAATTTACAATTAACACACCACGATGATTGCAATGGCCAACGACATGAACATGGCCTGCGTGAAAAATGTCTGGAACACGCTCTATAACGAGGAAATCTTTGGATTCTGGCGATAGAAGTGTTTTGCCTCCGTATACAGGTGCTAAATGACGGCTTTGGAGAAGAAGTTTCATAGCTTTCTCTGGATGTTCATGACTTAAGCCTGGTACCGTGGCTATTATGTCGTCTAAACTGCGGCCATGATACATCAAAATTTCCACGTTATGAAGACTAACCACGCATGGGCTACCCAAGGAATGTATACGTTTGGATGTTTGCAGGATCTCTAAAAATTCTCCAGATATGGCTGGTTGAGGCAAAGCCTTTCTTGGTGTGTCGTGATTTCCAGGTGAGATGAGAACTTCTATGTAGTCTGGTATTCGCTCGATTAGTTTTGAAGCAAATTTATATTGCTTATACACGTCTCTTATCACGAGCTCTTTCATTTGGTTGGGATAAATTCCAATGCCATCAATTATATCGCCAGCAATCAATACATATTTAACGTGGCCTGCTATTTCTCGCATTCTATCATTGCCATATTTACCATTAAGCCATAAAATGAAGCGTTTAAAAGCTTCCCGATTAAACTTCACACTGCCTACGTGAATGTCTGAAGTTAGCACTGCATAAATGGGCTCTGAGGCCTTGTGTCTGGGTTTCTGGTCTACTTCTGGAAAAATTATGTCTTCGGCAAGGAAAAATTTGCTGCTTGTTTTCACTACAGCCAAACATACAACTTGATCTGGAAGAAGTTGCTGAGCTTTTTTATGTAATTCTTCTGAACTTTTACGGGAAACTAGAACAGTGGCGAATCCTTCTAGATCCTCAACTGTTAAAATTATGTTTTGTTTTGATTCTCTTTTTTCGGTCACCATGCCGATTATTTTAAGTTTAGTTTTAGGTGGCGACTTTAAGGCTTCCAATATAGGCGTTGCACATTTAACATCAAATCTTTGCCTTAATAGCCGTTCAATTCGTTTGAATCTGTCCTGAAAGTATTTGAGATACTCTTCAACTGTGCCGTTGGCACTTAGTTTACTTGTTGGATCCTCTACAACTTTTATGGCGGCTTCGACATCCTTTGCGTAAGGATGAAAAGTGCTGCCGCCTTCAGTCAGAGGCTCTTGCCGTGAAAACTCCTGTGTTTCGCTTTGAAGTTCCTCTTGTTCTTTAGTTTCTGGTTGTTTAAGTAATGTTTCCAGTAGGCTTCTATCTATGAATAATGGTTTTTCAGCTAACTCTTCTAATGTTTGCAGTGCCTTACTTATTAAGGCAGTGGGGTCATTCAAAGCAGCTTGATGCAAAAACTCAAAGGCTTCACTACTTAATTGGTAACCTGCTGCGATTGTTGCTTCTACTGCTCTTTGCAGTTTTTCTTGTTGACTCATACTAGTTCTCTCCAATTTCTCTTGTTAGGCACTATTATGTATCCTTCATTGTGATCGCCTAAGCGTTCCGTTTGCTGCTTCAAATGGAGCACTGCTGTTAGTGCTGCGATGGCAGCGTCGATCTCATGGGACGTCAAAGCGCGTTTTTCAAATTCGCCTTTTAAGCCAAGTGTTTTCAGTATTTCTTGTATTGTTTTCCAATCTTTTAACGGCATTTCTAAGGCTTTTCGAGTTGATGTTGGATGTACCTCAATTATTTTATACTTTTTCTCAGCTATTAGCCTACTCAACTTTATTGCTCTTAAAGTGAGTTTTTGCATGGATGGAAGAGCAGGGGGAAATACTTTGTAGCCCTTTCTTATCATTCCTCTGTCTGCACTTCTGAAAAAATTGCCTTTTTTTGGAAGATGCAAGGGCGCGTCGATGGCCACAAGAATAGGCTGGTTCTTTACTATGCTTTTTAAGATTTCGCTATCTGTGCGGATTAAAGTTGTTTCAAGCGCTTTCCCTCTTAGCAGTGCCCATCCGGTAGGGTTTTTGCTTGATGCCGCTAAATCTATGCCGATTACACATTCATCCTTGAATTCTAACATTTTCTTTCAAATTTATATATCCGTTCTTTTATTTAGATATGTTATTTCCAAAACGGGGTTTATGAAAAGGAGAATCCTTGCGATGGGTGAATTACGTAAAGTGCAGTGCACGCGTACCGGCACGTTTTTTGTTTGTTTGCCAAGGTTCTGGGCTGAGCAGCATGGTTTGCGAAAAGGCGCGCTTGTTGCTTTGAATGAGACAAGCGAGGGTAAACTCCTTATTGATGCCAAATATGATTCTGAGCCGCTGCCAAAAGTTGCAAATTTAAATGTTGGACCATATTTAGGCCGTGAAATTATTAGCCGCTACCTTTTGGGTTTTGACGTAATCAACATCCAAGCAAAAAATGGTATTGACTTTGAAGTTAGAAATGTGGTCAAGGCAACGGCAAGTTCGCTGATTGGCTTAGAGATAATCGAAGAAAGTTACTCTCAAATAGTCCTTCAATGTTTACTGGAGCCTTCTGGTTTTCCACCTGAAAAAATTTTGAGACGCAATTATGCCATAGTGGCAGGAATGAGTCGAGATGCTGCTGCTTCTTTCATTAATGGAGATTTGCAGCTTGCTAAAAGCGTTATTGCACGTGATGATGAAAGTAATAGACTCTATTTTCTGCTGGTTCGAATTTTGCGTACGATCCTTCAAGCTCCAAGCTTAAGCGAGAAACTTGGAATTTCGCCTATTGACTGTTTAGATTATCGTTTAGCTGCGAGTTTAATAGAATCTATCGGCGATGCATGTGTACAAATAGCCACGCGAACATTAGAATTAACCGGAGTCAAGTTCTCTGAAGAACTGCAAAAATTGTTTGCTGACTTGCAAGCGCTTTGCTACACTACACAGGAACAAGCTGTAAAGGCGTTCATAAATAAAGACATTGCCTTGGCCGAGCAAGTGCGGAACGTCCGTGAAAAAATCCATAGAGTTTCTGCTGATTTGGAAAAAGTTGCGGAATCTCAGCCTATAGCGGTTATGCCTCAAATTTTAGCTGCAACTTCCTTTTTTAGGCAGATTTACGGGAACAGCGTGGACTTAGCCGATCTTGTTGTTTGAATTTAAATGCTGCCGTGCAGTTGTTTTCACGCTTTGTTTCACGTAGAGCAATCTGTGGCAAATTATTTAATGGGCCTTAGTTCATAGTGCATATGTTGGTTGGGGCTGCTGTATATAGTTTAAATGGAAGGGGTCTTGTTTGAGAGTTAGTATTGGAGGTTGATGCTTTGCCTGACGTTGTGTTTGTGTTTGAGGTTCATCAACCACACCGATTGAGGCGCAATCTTTTCTGGGAGAACAAGGTTTTCAAACGTTTAAAGAAAGAAGACTTGTTTGCTTATTATTTTGACAATGATGTGAATAGGGAAATTTTTAAGCGCGCTGCTCAAAAGTGCTATTTCCCGTCGAACCAAATCTTGTTGGAGTCAATTGATAAGCATAAGAAGCAGAAGCGTAAGGTGAAAGTCTCTTTTAGTTTGTCAGGTGTTTTTTTGGAGCAGTGTGAAATGTTTGATAAGGATCTTTTGGAAACTTTTAAGCAGCTTGCCGAAACTGGCTGTGTGGAGTTTCTGAATCAGACGTATTATCATTCTGTTTCAAGCCTTTATCCTGAGAAAAACGAGTTTATTGAGCAGGTTAAGTTGCATCAGCAAGCAATGAAGTGCTTGCTTGGGTGTATGCCTACCTTCTTTGAGAACACAGAGCTACTTTACAACAATGCCGTTGCCAAAGTTGCCGAGCAGTTGGGTTTTAAGGGGATTTTCATGGAGGGTGTGGAGAAGGTGCTTGGTGATAAATCGCCGAATTACGTTTATACGGCAAAGGGTTGCGAAAAACTTAGGGTGCTAATGCGTAACTACAAGTTGACTGATGACATTGGCTTCAGGTTCTCTGCGCGATGGTGGAGCGAATGGCCATTAACAGCGGATAAATACGCTCTGTGGTTGGCCAATACACACGGGCAGTGCATCAATATTTTCCCTGATTATGAAACTTTTGGTGAGCATCACTGGCCTGAAACTGGTATTCACAGTTTTCTGCGCCACTTGCCTGAGGAAATCTTAAAGTGGGAGCATCTGAATATGGCAACTCCTTCGGAAGTTGTCTGCAAATATTCGCCAGTAGGCGAAATTGATGTTCCCGAGACAGGAGGCGCTGTTTCTTGGGCTGATATTGAGCGAGATTCAAGTGGGTGGCTTGGTAATGCTATGCAGTGGGCTTATTACACGAGTTTGCGGCGGCTTGAGCCCATTGTTAAGGAGGCTGCAGATGAGGAGTTTCTAAAATTATGGCGGTATTTCCAAACTAGTGACCATTTATATTACATGTACACTGCTGGTGGTGCCCCCGGAGAGGTTCATTCGTATTTTAGCCCGTTTCAGTCACCTATGGATGCCTTTGTGGCTGCTCAAGCGTTACTGTTTGATTTTGAAAATAGACTCAGGCTTGCAACTTTAACAGCTAATGACCCTTTTCTGTTTTATACAAACGTTGGAAAGGAGAACTATACGGGTGTTATGGTGTGGACTCTAAGGGGCTTCATAAAGGCGCTTGAGGACGTTGATGTGAAAGCTGTGGAGTTTCATAGCATGCGAGGGGACTTTAGCGGTTGGGCGGAGCATTCATTGCAGGATAAAATTTTGGCAGAGCAATTAAAGGCGATTTGTACTTCAAATTTGAGAGGTGAAAAACTTCGAAAGGCGATTATTAATCTAGCGAAGAAACGCTTCCGGAAATTGAGTCAGGAAGTGGAGGAGGCAACTAAGCTTTTTTGAATAAGTAGTGCGTGTATGTGTTTATAAGTGAATGCTTCATTAGTTGATAGTTAAGGTGCATTTGCATGAGGGAGGAACTGCCGTTTCCAGAGAAGGTTTTGCAAACGCTGCATAATTTATGTGCTACTGCAGCGGATTTGGCGAGGAGAGGTGAGGAAGTAGCACGGGTTCTGCAGCGGGATCAAGTGGAAATTGAAGGTATCCTTGATAAGTACAAGGCTGAAGGGTTTGCTGAAAGTTTCGTTGATAATGAGGGGAAGAAGCGGTATTATCTTAATGCACGGGGAATAATTAAGGTCTGTTCGCTTTTTACATAGTGAACTTTGATGCGTGTGATAATTTTCTCGTGGGAGTATCCGCCCAGAGTTGTAGGGCAACTCGCCGAGTATGTGCGGTTATTAGCTGCCGAGTTAGTTAATAACCGCGTTGATGTGCATGTAGTTACATATCATGATTTTTTGACTGGTGCTGTTGAGGAGCCAGATGGTGTCAAAGTTTTTAGAGTTGCGAATCCAGTTCGGACGCATGTTGGCATTTTAAGTTGGGCTTTAACTTTAAATCAGGAGGTGGAGCGTGCGGCGGCAAGCATTTACTATCAAGTGGGCAAGCAGGTTGCCCTTGTTGATGTTCATGATTGGCATTTTATACCCGCAGCGGTTACTTTGAAAAACGCGTTTGGCTTGCCCTTTGTTTATTCTGTTGAAAGCTTAGAGGATCATCGTGCTCCACCAGCAAATACGCCCTATAGCATGTCAATAAAGAGTATCGAATGGTTGGGTTTTTATGAGGCACAGCGTGTGTGTGTTAAATCGGAGTGGATGCGCGACGAGGTTGTTAGGATACATGCTGTTCCTAAGGAAAAGATAACTGTTGTTAAGCCCAAGGCGAATTCTTGGATAAGAGATATTTTAGCCATGTACAAGTCGATGGCTGGAGGCGCAGGCAAAAATTGAAGCATGAATTGAGTGTTATGATGTTTAGTTGGGAGTTTCCGCCACGTGTTATAGGTGGCATTTCGCCTCATGTTTATTTCTTATCTAAAAGTTTAGCTAGGAACGGCGTAAAGGTGTACGTGGTAACGTGTGATTTTCCTGATGCACCTCTGCATGAGGTCATTGATGGCGTGGAAGTTTACCGAGTGGATTCTTACAAAAATCCTGCACCTGATTTTGCCACGTGGGTTTATCTAATGAATTTGAATATGCAGCGGGAAGCTGCGGCTATCGTGAATAAGGTAGCCGACAAGATTGATGTTTTTCATGCACATGACTGGCTTGTTGCTGCTGCATGCATTGGGTTGAAGCATGTTTTTAGGAAACCACTTTTGGCTACAATGCATTCCACAGAGATTGGTCGTAGAGATGGGCTTCACACCGACACGGAGCGGATGATTCATGAGACGGAAGCATGGCTCACGTATGAGGCTTGGCGGGTGATTTGCTGCAGTAATTATATGATTTCACATGTTAAGTGGGCTTTTGGGCTTCCAGGGGACAAGCTTGCTATGGTCCCTAACGGGGTGAACGCCAGCGTTTACGAGGGTATTGAAAAGGAAAATTTGAAAGAGTTTCGCGCCAAGTTTGCGTTGCCTGAGGAGAAAATAGTGCTCTATGTTGGCCGGCTTGTTTACGAGAAAGGCATACACGTGCTCATCAATGCCGTGCCCAAGATTCTGGAGAAGGTTAACGCGAAATTCTTGATTGTAGGTAACGGCTACATGAAAGATCAACTGCTGAATATAGCGCGAAGTATGCGGTTGGAGCATAAAATTCTGTTCTTGGGGTTTGTGGATGAAGCTACTTTGGTTAAGCTGCAGAAGTGCGCTGACGTGTCCGTCGTGCCCTCTCTGTTTGAGCCGTTCGGTATTGTAGCTTTGGAAGCGATGGCGGCGAAAAGCCCTGTGGTGGTTTCTGACACTGGGGGCTTGTCGGAGATTGTGGAGCATGACGTGACAGGCGTTAAGGTTTACCCGAATAATCCTGAATCTTTGGCATGGGGCATAACAAAGGTTCTGCTAGATGAAAATTACAGTCGTTACATCAGTGAAAATGCTTACAGGAAAGTGCGGGAGAAATTCGATTGGAATAGAATCGCTGAGCAGACTATGCAGATATACCGAGATGTTTTAGGCGAATATTCAAAGAGTTTCTGGGCTTAAAGCTACGACTTATGTTGCTGTGTGTCAACATGGCTTCCCATGCAATAGCGGCAATCGGAATTGGGATTAATTAACCTTGACATAGTTGCTTTCGCGAGTTTATTTACCGATGACTTTGACGTTTTCGACGAGAATCCACGGTGCGATTAGCTGCCCCATCTTCCTTTCGTTGTTGGCTACTGCACTTACATTTTTTAGCGCTTCGAAGATGTTGCCTGCGAGCATTACGCCGCGGCTACAGTGCGTGATTTCGCCTTTCCTGATTTTCCATGCTGGAGTGGCGACTACTGAGAATTCGCCGCTGACGGGGTTACTGCTATGCGCGCCCTGCAAGTAATAGATGATTAAGCCGTCTTCTACTTCGTTCAGGAGCTCTTCTGTGGTTGCGTCACCGGGCATTATGTGGAAGTTTGTGGCTTCAATAAACGGTGTTGACAGATATCCTGCTCGCACAGCGTTTCCGGTGCTTGCTTTATTTTCTTTCTTTGCCGTGTAATTGTCATAGAGGAAGTTGCGTAGGATGCCCTTTTCAATGAGTAGCGTCTTCTGGCGTGGCGCGCCCTCACCGTCGAACGTTGCAGTGCGCAGACCGCCGGCGAATAAGCCGTCATCATAAATTGTGATGTTTTCCGACGCCACTTTTCCGCCGATTTTCCCTTTAAACGCTGACTGACCTCGCTGGACGTTGTCTGCCTTTACAGCGTTGATTAATGTGAAGTAGAGAAGTTCTTGTAGCGCGAACTGTGTTAGGATTAACTTGGTGTTTTTTGTTTCTATTCTTTTAGTTCTTAGGGCGGAAACTGCTAAGCGCGCAGCTTCCTTTCCAACCCAGTTGGCATCGACATTATAGCTTCGTTCAGCATTGAATTCAAAGCATACGGGCGTTACCGTGCTGCCCTCTTTGGCTACTGTTGCCAAACTGCATTCGATTATTGTTCCTTTGTCAAAGCCTTCAACGCCGCTTGAGTTAGCTATAGCGTTTGATAGGTATGCAGCGCCGACTCCGCCTTCAACTGGCAAAACCCTCTTATCCACAGCGGTGGCGGCGTCCAGCATGTCGAAGGCAACGTTAACCAAGTCTTCAGCGCGCAACTCAAGAATTCGGCTGTCATAAGTTTTTTCAGCGGCCGCGTAAGGTTTCTTTTCAATAAGCCCTTTCCAGTCCGGGTCAGGTTTGCTTGCCTTTGCGGCGCTTAAAGCCCGAAGCACCGTGGCTTCAATGGTTTTCTGCTCTTCTATCGTGTTTGTGTATGCAAAGCCAACGGCGCGGTCGACTATAACGCGTATGCCTAAGCCCTGATCGATTATTCTATTGCCTTTAGTTACTTGCCCACGTTCTATCCCTACATTGATGGTTTGTCCTTCGTAAATGTAGGCTTCAGCTTCCGCAGCACCTTTTACTAAGGCTGTGTTCACAACTTTTTTTGCCAAACTTAGCATCTGGTCTTTTTCAAGCGTTGCCACCGACAAGCACCTCTTTAACTCTGATGTGTGGGCCGCCGTCGCATACGAAGGCAGTTTGCCCCTTGCCGCATCGGCCAGGCCATAGTTCAAAGTCTTTTCCAACAGCGTCGACTTTAAAGAGTGTTTCAAGCGTGTTGCCGCTTATAGAAGCGTTGCGGACAGGTTCGCCTATCTCGCCGTTAACTATCTCGTAGGCTTCTTGGATGCCTACCTGAAAAGTGCCGTCTAAATTCGCTTGGCCGCCTCTAAAACTTTTGAAGTAATAGCCGAAGCCTATGCCCTCCAGCAACTCTTCAAAGGAATGGTCGCGTGGCGCCATGTATGTGTTGCGCATGCGGATAATAGGCTCCACGCGAAAATCCTCTGCTCTCGCGTTGCCCGTCGGCTCCGCATTAAATTTCCGGGCGGTTTCACGGTTGTGCATTAAACCCGTGACTACGCCATCTTTGATGAGAAGCGTTTTCTGCGCTGGAACGCCTTCATCATCATATTTGAAAGAGCCGAAGGCGCCGTTTATTGTGCCATCATCATAAAAGGTAACAAGATCTGAGCCTATCTTCTTTCCAAGGTTATCTGCCAGCACGCCGCCTGCCAATGCCAAATCTGCCTCAGCAAGATGCCCGAAGGCTTCATGGACAAAAACGCCTACAACGTTTGATCCTAAAACTACAGGGAATTTGCCGCCTTTCGGCGGTTTAGCCGCCAACTGCTCTATTGCACGCTTTGCCACTTTCTCGCCTAAAGTTTCTGGCGCATTAGCGTCAAATATTTCATAGCCTGCTGTGGAGCCTATCTCTTCTCTGCTAAAAGTGAAAACACCGTTGTGCATAGCGGTGGCGGTTATTCTCGCCCAAACGTATAGCTTGTCTTGCTTTATGCGTGTGCCCTCGCTGTTGACGAAGTAGCTTGTGCCTGTTAAATCCAAGTAGTCTATGGTGCAACTTTTGATTCGCTGATCATAACTTAGAATGGCCTTATTCACCGCCAATGAAGTTTTAATTTTTTCTTCCATTTGGACTTCAACAGGGTTTTTCTTTGATTTCACTTGGACATGATCTTCCACAGTTTTGGTTTTTGCAAGTTTTATCCGAGTTTTCAGTCGCATGCTGGCCATTTTCGCCATTTTACATGCGTCTGAAACAGCGCTCATTAACTCTTCAGCTTTTAAAGACCCTGCTGACGCGAAGCCCCAGGCGCCATTAACGAGCACACGTAACGCCGTGCCGTTTTCGATGCCTTGCTTCGCTGCTTCAGCGCGGTCTTCTTTTAAGGTTAGCATTGTTTTGTTAAGTTTTTGCGCACGGGCTTCCGCGTATTCTGCGCCGAATTTTTGGATAGCTATATCATTTATTTGGGAGAGAACTTCTTCCATAGGCGGCTTAACCTTCTGTAGCGAGATTTAGGCTGGAGTAATTGCTTAAGAGAATAAAACAGTTTTGTTTCGCGTAAAATTGACTTCAAAATTTAAAATAGGCTTTACTTAAATAGGCAGTTTAAGCTTTTTGTAAAATGAGTCTCATTTGATTGGCAAAATCGTATTCTTTTTCAAACTTTGCTTTTTTGGCGCCGTAGGCAGCTACAAGATCTTCTAGTATTTTGTTTTCAACTACGAAGGCGCCTGAGCTTAGGAATTCTTCGAGTCCTTTTGCGAAACTGTCGATTTTCTTTGAAAATTCGCTTTTGCGTAGCTGGTGTTTTTGCTCTATGTATTTGTATATGAAATTGGTTGCTTCTTCGCCAAAGACTTGTTTTAGTACGTTGTCGATTATTTTGAAGACTTGGTCTTCTTTTCTGGTTGTTGGTTCCAAGATGACCCCAACGGGCACATCACATATATTACGACTTAATAAGCATTGCCGTTGCGATGTAAAACACACAAACACAAAAACAACATCAAACTCCATACTTACCAGAAATCCGCAAGATTCAACTGTTGAACTCTTCCGCGCCGCGCTTTCTCAGCAGAGGCATCCGCCCCCAAAACAAGCTTGCCATACACCCCATCGTACCCAGGAACGACCTTGACAGCGCCAGCTCTGACTTGAAGAATAGCCTCTGTAATAGCTGCTTCCACCACATCCATCAGCATATCCGCCGACGCGTTGAGAAGCACCGTGTACTCATCGCCAAAGCGGTTGATAAGCGAGTTATATATCTTCCAAACAGCTTGCGTCGAAGGAGAATCAACACCTAATACTGTTGCAATTATCTCAGAAAGCGGCAGCAACCGCATAAACCCCGGAGTATTCTCGGGCTTAAAATCAGCTGGTCTATCAGCAAGCTCCTCGACACGCTGCTCAACGCCCTTTGTTAGTTTTCTGCGGCAAACGGGGCACATGTTGCCAAGTTTCTGCGCTTCCTGCGGCGAAAGAGAAACATTACAAGCGCGATGGCCCGTCCAATGATACTTACCATACGCAGGGTCAGTTTCAATAGTGAACTTAAGCCGCGCGGGGTCTTTGCAGCGAATGGCATCAACCACTTCCCGGTAACTTATTTCTTTAAGCTCAAAGACATTTGCTTCTCTGCCCAGCCGCCAAGGCCAAAAGCTGTGGCTGTCGCTATTTGAAAGTAGCGTGAACCTGTCAAGCTTGCTTAGGCGCCAATTCATCGGCGGATCCGAGGAAAGCCCTGTTTCCAGCGCATACACATGCTTCGTCATGTCCTCATAGCATTCTTCTACGCTGTTAAAGCCGCTGAAGGCACCGAAAATGCTGAACCAAGGTGTCCACGCATGCGCCGGAAAAACCATGTTATCGCTTGAAGTTTCCATAACTTCCTCAACCAGTTGTGCAGCAGTCATATTTAGCAGCGGCCTGCCATCCACGCCCAAATCGCCGTAGCGCCCGAGTACATCATTTATTTGCTCTGCGGTCTCCAAGCTCGGCGTCAAAATGACGTGATGCACCTTCTTGGTTTCTTCTCCAGCATTGAAGACGGTGCAGACCTCCGTTGATAGCATGAAATGCACCTGCGAGGTCGCGTCATCGATGACTCTGTAAAGGCCTGTGCCTTCCTCTGGAATCAGTGTCTCCCTTATTTCTCTGAGCCATTTAGGATGGGTAAAGTCTCCTGTGCCGAGAAGGCTCAGCCCCTTAACCTTCGCGAAACGAGCAATCTCTTTGAGGCTCATCTGCTGGCTTGTTGCCCTGCTGTAGCGGCCGTGAATATGCAGATCAGCAATAACTTTCACTTATTTCGCCTACTCTAAAGTGGTACATGATAATTTTAAATTTAATGTTGTAGTTGCACTAAACCCTGAAGGGCATGCTGTTTAGGCTTTTATGAACTCTTCAACTTCCATGTCCACGTCACTAGCGCTTCGAGCAGTTCCCGTATTAGCCGCTTTGTCTTTTCATTAGTAAGATTACCTTCCGCATCCACACTTTCATTGGCAAATGGCAGCATAACCTCTGGTCGGTTAAGCGGATACATATCCAGCGCAAGCAATATCTGGCGCAGATGATACTGCGCCCGCGCGCCGCCGAGGCTACCCACCGAAGCGCTCATGATGGCTACAGGTTTCCCAGCGAATGCGTTATCGCCATATGGCCTAGAAGCCCAGTCTATTGCATTCTTTAAAACGCCAGGAACAGAATAGTTGTATTCTGGTGTGGCTATTAACAGCGCATCCGCCGCCTTAATGGTAGCCTTAAACTTTTTCACGATTTCAGGTGGGTTTTTCTCTAAATCTTGATTAAAAGGCGGGATTCCTCCAATATCAAATATTTCTATCACGGTATCCTCAGGTTTCAATGCCATCGCCGCTCGTATCAAAGCCTTGTTATATGAACCATTACGCAAACTGCCCACAACACCCAAAATCTTAATAGGCTTCATACTCAGCGCATCCTGCTCTAAAAGCTAATAAGTCATTTAGATGCCGCGGTAAGATTTAATTCTATTCTTGCTTTGCGGCAGCGCCTTCAGAAGGTTGGCAATTGAGTTCTTCTACATATTTCGAGAATCGCTTTTCCCAATCTACCTTAAACATTATGATAAATACAATAATCAGCAGTGCTATTCCAATCGCTGTGCCTATCAGCAGTGAAGCTCCTTCGCCTTCTAATCCGAAGATGATTTTAACAATTCCAAGAGATAAGCGGCCGCTATAGGCTATTATAAGGTTAGAGAAGAATTTTCCCAGAAAAGCTGGTATGAACGCCTGAATTAACCCGTACCGCATGATGCCCAGCGGAATGAAGAGTAAATCGTCAGGAAGTGGTGTCAAAGCGAAGATGAAGATGGCTATTGGTCCGAATTTTTTGAAAAGCTTTGTTAAAAAATCCATTTTCTTCTTGTATCTGTCGCCTATGACTTTTCTCCCGCCGAAACCGATTAAGTACCCTGAAAATTCGCCTATGGCTGCACCTGCTCCTGCAGCAATTGCGATCCATAGTGGCTCAAAAATCCAGTTGCCCAAGTTGTCTTGGAGTCCGCCTAGAATGAAAATGACAACCGTGTAGGGGATTGGTATGAAAATCGCTGTTGCACCAAATAGGCTTATGAGAAATATCCCTAAGTATCCGTATTGCAATGCAAAGTTACGCATCCACTCTGCTATGTCTTGCAGCGCCAAGAGGCTCACGCTTTTCAATGACGTATGGGACGTGCGCTTAAAGAGATTTGCGATTTAGAAAACCACATCAAAAAACTGCCCGCGTACACTTAACAGCATTAAATGCTCATGCTTATTATTACATGGCGTTTGCTAGCGGGTTAGGTAAAAAGCTATCAAGTTGAATGTGCATATGTCGTGCGAGAAGGCGTTCTGGATGAGTGCAAAAACTGATTGGTTACAAATTCTAATTCGCTGCAAAGATAACGTGAAAGCAAAGATTCGCCCATATCTTGAATCCGCAACAGCGCAGCAACCTATTCTGGGCACTGGCGCCGGAGGTGATCCAATGAAGCCTGTGGACTTAGCTGCGGAAAAAGCTATAGTTGAGGTTTTAGAGCGGCGTCTTAGCGCTTTTACGCTTGTAAGTGAAGAGTCTGGCGTGAAAGAGTTCGGCGCGAATCCCGCGCAGTGCTATGTGACTGTTGATCCAATAGATGGCACAACTAACCTTGTTAGGGGACTGCCGTTTTACGCCACTTCCATCGCCGTGTCAACAATGCCTACGCTTTCCACGGTTTTCGCTGGTTTAGTAGCAGACCTTTACCATGATACTACGTACACCGCAATAGACGGTGGAGGCGCCTATCGCGACGGCAAAAAAATAACTCCTTCACCGCGTACTTCGCTGGAGGATGCAGTGATAGGTTTAGACTTGAACAGCTACAGGGTTAAAGCAATTGCACCGCAGTTGTCAGATCTGATTGAAAAAACTGGGCACATACGGCATTTTGGCGCCAACGCCCTTGAGCTATGCTACGTGGCTGAAGGCTTAACAGACGCTTTCGTAGATATTCGTGGAAAACTCCGCGTGACTGACCTAGCTGCTGGCTATCTAATACTCAAAGAGGCTGGTGGAGTAATAACTGCGCCTGAAGGTCAAACGATAGCGGCCGCGTTGGATCCTATGCAGAAAATAAAGTTTATTGCCTCTGGAAATGAGCAGTTGCACAAGAAAATTCTCGGTTTGGTAAGGCTGAAATGTTAAGGTTACTTCGGCTGTATCCAGCGGCGTTGATAGAAGCGGATGGCGCAAAAACGCTTGTTATCGCTGACCCCCACTTGGGCTGGGAGCTGACGCTTTATGAGAAGGGTATCCATGTTCCAAGCCAAACATACAAGCTTCTGCAAAAACTCACCACGCTACTTTCCCGGCACAGGCCTGACGCACTTGTAATTCTCGGCGACGTCAAATACACTGTGGTTACAGCTGAACCTGGGGAATGGCGTGACATACCTGAATTTTTCACTCAACTAAAAAACCACGTGAAAGACATTGCTATAGTGCGAGGCAACCACGATGCAAACCTTGAGCCTCTACTGCCAGAAGGCATAAGGCTTCTTCCCGCAACAGGCACCATTGTTGGCGGCGTCGGACTTTTCCACGGGCACAAGTGGCCTTCGCCTATGCTTCTGAGATGTAAGACGCTAATTATGGGTCATCTTCATCCCGTCGTTGTCTTCAGAGATCCTTCTGGTTTTAAGATAACGCGGCAAGTGTGGGTTAAAGCCCGATGCCATACTGAGCAACTAGCCACGGCGCTCTTGCAAAAAGGCAATATAAAAGTTGAGGGCACTGTTGAAGCCACGCTAAAGCATTTTAACTTCACGCCGCGCACAACACAGATTTTTCTGATGCCCTCGTTCAACGATTTTCTAGGAGGTAGACCAATAAATGAGCATGTGCATAAAGATGGGCAAGTGCTTGGCCTGATAGGGCCTGTTCTACGCTCAAAAACTGTAGACCTAGATACCGCGGAGATTTACCTCTTAGACGGCACCTACCTTGGGACTTTAAACCAGCTAAAGCAACTTTAGAAAACTTGCAAACAGTTGTAGCCTTTTCAAAAGCGCCAGTAGGCATGCAAATACTCTGTTTTCCTTTTCTCGTTCCTAAGTAAATGGTTAGCTTTTCGCTTAGAGTATTGCGATTTTGCCACCACTGGTTTTTCAAGAAAAATGCGAAATAAATAGCATAACACTTATAGAAACGATAACTCAAATTATTACTGTGGAATGTTTATGTCGTCAGATGATGAGGATTATCCAGAAGGGTTTAAGCGTCGGCGATATCCCTTAGCTAATGACCCGTTTTTCGGCGACATTGACCGCCTGTTCCGTGAAATGGAGAGGCGTATGGAAGAAGAATTTCGCATGTTCACTGAGAAGGTTCCTAAGGAGTATGTTAAGGAGCGTAAGCTTCCAGATGGGAGCACAGTGCGAGAATTTGGGCCTTTCGTTTATGGCTACAGCATGAAAATTGGCCCTGACGGCAAGCCTGAAATCCGCGAATTCGGCAACATAAAGAAGGGCATTCAAGGTCCACAGATTAAGGAAGAGCGTGAACCGCTTATTGATGTGATTGAGGCAGATGGCGAAATCCGCGTGGTCGCCGAATTGCCTGGAGTGGAAAAAAGCGACATAAAGCTCCACGGTACCGAGGATTCGCTTGAAATCAGCGTGGACACGCCCCAGTACAAGTACTATAAGGAAGTTGCGCTTCCCGCGAAGGTAAGAGTTAGGGAGGCAAAATCAAGCTACAAAAACGGTGTGCTAGAAGTTATCTTACCCAAGGTTGGCACACAATCTCAACCGAAAGGCGAACCAATCGACATCGAATGAATGTTGCTGCCTATTAAATTGCTCGTGCTTACATGAACGACTCTTCAGAAATTGAAGTGTTAAACAGGATCTGCCGGGAAGCAAAAGCAGAAGGAAAAATCTCTGGCAAGAATCTTACCGTGCTCTATGAGCTTTTCGGTCAGCGCTTCACAAAGGCACTTGAAGCTTTAAAGGAAAACCGCGTTAAAAAGTATGTTTTTAGGCCAAGCGGCCGTGTCGTCTGGATAGTTGTTGGGCGAGAGCGTGATTACCTGATAATGCCTGAAGCTGAATTCTGTATGTGCGACGACTTTTACTTTCGCGTATTAGATCGCAAAGTCCACTTGTGCTATCACTTGATTGCACAGAGAATTGCCCGCAACTTGGGCTGGTACGAAACCATAGAAGAAGACGACAGTCTCTATGAGACTTTAATGAGTGAATGGAAAAAACCCGCTGCTTGATTAAGTCAATAGCCTTGTTAACCAGAAAATCGAAAATTAATGCTTACACAAAGGCGGCAAATTGCGGTTGGTTATCTGCTTGTTCTTCTTACCATAACCGTTTGAACTTGGCTTACGCCTGCTATTTTCGCAAGCTCGGTTTCGAATTCATCCACAATTCCGGTTTTGTCCTCTGGAAACTTGACCTGCACTAAGAGCGCTTTTAGCCCGAAGGCTATGGGTTCCTCGTTGTAGCCTTCAATAGCTGAAAATTCGGGTAGGCACTTCTCAATTTTAGCTTTCAACTCGTCAAAATTGACGACGACATCCTCGGGGAAAACTTTGTAGATAACTTTTACACTACCCAATGTTTGCTCACCTCTATTTTATGGCCCTGTGAAACCGCATTTGGGGCACTTGTATGGGCGCCCGAATTTGCGGCATTTACCACAACGTTTTATCTGTATTTCCCCGCAGTTAGGGCAAAGGAATTTTGTTGCCTCTGTTCCGGGCTGGATGGGTTTGCTGCAGCTTGTGCAAATAACCAAGGATAATGCTGCTGCTTTTTCTGACATCATGTTCAAACTCCGTGTCATTTGTGTAACGTAAGACTTCCTTATATTTGCTGTGCTTGCTCAGAGAACTTTGGTGCATGGGCAGTTGTGAAAACAAATTTGATGCCTTTTTGTTATTTAAAGTTGCAGAGACTGGCTTTAGGGACTTTTAGAGCATGTTTTTACCATTGTGTTGTTCTAGTAATAGAACAATGTTGTTCTACAAATAGAGCTATAGCCTAATTGGTGACAAGAATAAGCCGGTGATCACAAGTGAAACACCAAGCTAAACTGATACTGCTCGGCTTTCTGTCGCTGACGATGGTTGCTTTTGCTTCTCCCCTGCTTGTCTCAGAACTAGACGTAAAAACCCTTCATAAAACATGTTCAGAGGCCAACACCGGACTTCAGCGTTGACGTTGTCTACGCCAACTTTACCATCATCAATGGCTCCAAACCCCTAAGCGAAAACGATGGCCCTGCTATTTCATATTATGTAGTTTTGAACATTACGAATCTCTCCGACATAGGCGCTAAGCTTCTACATGTAGACTTCGTGGCTGCAAGAAAAATCAATAACATGTCAAGTTCACCCCACTCTTGGCTGACCAATTCACAAGGCATTTGCGGCATAGGCTATTTGGCTGAAGGTGCATGGGTTGACGGCATATGGTACAATGTCACATTAGCTACCAACGACTGGCCTGCTGTTGATCCGCAGGGAAACATCATTACATTCTTTAATACCACTGAATTTGAAGACTATTGGACAGAAGGTGTACAGCTTTTAGATATCTATGATGAAGACGGTAATCTAATCACAAAGCTACTTACATGAATATGAATGGAACATGGACTAATGTAACTGGTAGAATTGAACTGCCTCAACCAATGGAGAATAATCCCTTCACCAACGTTGTCACAATTAGCGATACCGTCGTTAGCTTGCTTCATGTGTTTCAAGCTCCGATGCCTTTCAATAACACCTCAATTACCCCTTTCAGCAACGGCACCTCTTCAATTGATTCAAAAGCACTTGGGCATCCAGAAACGAAATATACTTGGGTAGGCGAAGGACTATTTGACAACTATTGGGCACCACGTCAATCCCGCCTAATCGTGCTACAAGGTATTCAGAACATCACAAAACCATGGGCAAGCGCTGAAGCGATAGAAGCGTTGAAATCTGGTAGTGTAACTTTGCAGATGCGGGTCTTTAATCATGCAGATGTAACAGTTGAAATGTAAACAACACCGCCATGGACACGTGGTCGTACGCCACCGAGCTTAAACAAGTGCAACTTGCACGAAACGGAGACAGCTACATATACAACAAAGCATTGGGAGAAAACCAATTTTTCGTAACTGACCAATATGGTGTAGAGGTTTTCATTGAAACGAGGCGTTAAACGTGACAAACGCGGGCAACCCGGAGCTTGAAGGCACCACCCTGCGCGTGTACGCCTACGTGATTAAGCAAAGCAAGGGGGTCGGCCCGCGGGAAGTCATGCGAGGCGCAAACCTAAGCAGCCCAAGCGTGGCTTACTGGCATCTGCAAAAGCTTGAAGCGTTAGGCTTGCTGCAGAGAAATGAATACGGAGAGTACGTGGCTAAAGAGAAAGCAAACTCCAGCGGGCACCTCTGGATTGGACGCAACATAGTGCCGAGGCTGATGTTCTACTCCCTCTTTTTTATGGGTATCGTGGCTATAGAATTTATAATTATCGGCGTCCAATTTTTCGTGCACGGTCAAATGCCTAACATCGTTCTGATTTACCTTTTAGCGACGAATTTTATCGCCATGCTCTTATTTCTCGGCGAAGGCTTGTTGTTACGTAGGAAAACTAGGGGAGCACGGCAAAAGACACGGAAATTCAACTAACTAAAGTTTTTCGCAAGTTTATTATTACAGTTTCCCGTCTATGTTCTGGAGGGACTATTTTGGGAGTAAACCTTCGCGATCTCGTCCCAAAAACAATTGTTAGACTGGAGGATTTAAGCGGAAAAAAGATCGCCATAGACGCTTACAACGCCTTGTACCAGTTTCTCGCCATCATCCGCCAGCCAGACGGCACGCCCTTAAAAGATCACACGGGCAAGGTCACCAGTCACCTTAGCGGCTTATTCTACCGCACAAGCAACCTTGTGGAGCTGGGCATAAAGCCAATTTACGTTTTTGACGGCACACCTCCTGCCCTCAAAGAAGTTGAAATTAAACGCCGCGTGGAAGCAAAGGAAGAAGCCACAATCAAATATGAGCAAGCTTTAGCCCAAGGCAAAATCGAAGAAGCCCGCATGTACGCGCAGGCCACCTCGCGTTTACATGACTATATGGAAGATGACAGCAAAAGGCTCCTTACGCTGATGGGTATTCCCTGGATTCAAGCGCCCAGCGAAGGCGAAGCGCAAGCTGCACACTTGACTAAGCGCGGCGATGCAGATTACTGTGCAAGCCAAGACTATGACAGTCTGCTTTTCGGCGCGCCTATGCTAATTCGGAACGTGACAATTTCGGGAAGAAGGAAGCTTCCAGGCAAAAATGTTTACATCGACGTCGTTCCTGAAGTAATCAAGTTGGCTGATGTGCTAAGAGAGTGCGGTATAACCTATGAGCAGCTGATTGATGTAGGCATTCTTATAGGCACAGACTTCAACCCCGACGGCATCAAGGGTCTTGGCCCCAAAACCGCTTTAAAGCTAATAAAAGAGCACGGAACATTGGAAAAGGCTTTGCCGCATATAAAAAACGCCGAGTTTCCGCATCCGCCGGAGAAGATACGGGAAATATTTTTGCAGCCGAAAGTAAGCGATGATTATAGGCTAAAGTGGCAGGAGCCCGACGCAGAGGGCATCGTGGATTTTCTAGTCGGCGAAAAAGACTTTTCAGAAGATCGTGTACGGAAGGCAATAGAGAAGATGCAGGAAGGAAGCAGGAAGCTTGCGGGAAAAACTACTCTGGAAAAATGGTTTGGTTAGTTGCTAAAACCTTTGCCCATACTCTCCTGTTAAGGGAACAAAGGCGACGCCGCCAAGGTTTTCCTGCCTGATTTTGCCGTCCGCACTTTTTGTGACTCTTATGAGGCTCTGAAACAGCGATACACTGCCCACAGGGATTAGCATAATGCCATTGGGCTTCAACTGGTCTATCAGTGGATTAGGCACATCTGGCGCCGCCGCTGTAACCAGGATTCGGTCGTATGGGGCCTTTTCATCATAACCTTTGGAGCCGTCTGCATTGATTATTGTTACTCGATCAGCATAACCCGCTATCATAAGGTTTTTCTTTGCGTTGTCAGCCAGCGCCTTAATTATCTCTACTGTGTACACATGACCCCACTCGCTTCTAGGCGTGTCCAAAGGAGCAATTATCTCCGCTATTGTAGCGGCGTGCCATCCTGATCCCGCGCCAACTTCCAGAACTCTCTGGCCGGCTTCCAGCTGTAAGGCTTCGTTCATTATCGCAACCATGTGTCGCCTAGTCCAGCTTTACGCTGCGGCTATGTGGCGCGGAGATTGTTTGGCCGAAGCCTATTGGAAGCGGCGTGTCAACACTACCGTATTGCTGCATGTCCGAAGGCAGAAATTTCGCGCGGGGCACAGCCCTCATTGCTTTGATAACTTTGGGTGTCTTCAAGATGCCCTGCTTTATTAGGTTGTCAATGAGTTTTTCCCATTCTGTTTTTTCCAAATCGAAGCACCACTCAGAATATGTCGCTGGCTCCCTTTTAACATGTGTGGTGAATTGAAACACGCATGGCTAAAACGGCGTCCTACTTTCTGGCTTGCTTCAAAAATACTTAGCGCAAGGGCATTTTGGACTGCTTTTCCTGTGTCCTCACGCTGTTTTGTGAACTTAAAGGGTTTAAGTGTAAATCTTTTATACCCTAGTGTATATGCATTAAGCGAGGAAATGGACATGTTCAAGCTTAAAGTATCTGATGCTAAACTCTTGAGAGATATGATTACCGCTATCTCCATTCTCGTAGATGAGGCTACCTTCAAAATTGAGCCTGAAGGCTTAAAACTGCGAGCAATGGATCCGTCCCGAGTTGCCATGATTGACTTTGAATGGCCTAAAACAGTTTTTGAAGAGTATGTTTGTGAAGCTCCCTCGAAGATGTGCATAAACATAAGCGAGTTGCTGCGACTGCTTAAACGCGCAGGCAAAGATGAAACCGTGGAGTTATCAATGGACGAGAAAACAGGACGGCTTCAAATTAAGATAACTGGAAAGTACAGTCGCAACTTTAATATGCCTACGCTTGAGGCGTCAGAGGAGGAAGTTCCCACTCCAAAGATAACCTTCAACGTGAAAGCTAAGACAACCACGCAAGGTCTAAGTCAGGCAATAGAAGATGCGCAGCTGGTCAGTGATCACGTGCGTATTGAAGCGGACACGGAGAAGCTTGTGCTGAATGCGACAGGCGACTTGATGGGTGCGACGATAACGCTGCAGAAAGGAAGCGACGCCCTGCTGGACTTGGAAGTGAAAGAAAATTCGAAGGCAACCTTCAGCTTAAGCTATCTGGCTGAGATAATAAAGGCAGCTTCTGCTACATCAGACATTGCCACGCTTGAGTTTTCAACAGACATGCCTATCAAGATAGACTTTCAGCAAACAAAAGAGGGTAAACTAACGTTCTTCCTCGCGCCTAGAATTGAATCAGAATGAGCATTGCCACAATGGAAACGGGGCGATTCGCGCAAACTGACCTTGCAAAATATCCTTTTCTAAAAGAAACCGCTGCGCTTGTAAAACAGCTAGGTTTGAAAATTGAAGAAGTTGCAAATCCTGACATGGCTGTGATTCTTGATCGTGCTGAAGAACGTGTCAGAGAAGCAATCTTATCCATTTCCATTGGCAAAAAACGTGAAGCCAACGTGGAGATTCCCTCTTTTCCAGTTGCACTCATGCTGGTGTTAGCTACAAAAAATTCTTTTATTAAAAGGCGCTATGCTCTAGCTGAAGCTAAGCAAGCTTTCAGCGATATGCAGGCTGAAAGTAGCGAAAAAATTTTGGCGATTGCACGTGATTTCGATTGGAATATAGAATTAAACCGCGATTTTGCTGTGCCTCTCGAGTTTGCGGTTAGCTTTGCTGATTACTTGAGGAACATGACGCATCTGCGGGACAAGAAGTGGAAGCTTGTCAATCGTCTGTTGGCAAATGGGAAAGTTTACTTGAACAAGCAGGATGTTACAAGGCTTTTGCAGGAAGAAGTGCAGAGACGCATTGAAAAACGTTTAGAAGCAACTGAGCTTCCAGCGCTGCCGGAGAAAATAGCGGAGATAGCAAGGCGGCTTTTGGAATTAGCTAAGGAAAGTATTGGCCAAGAAGAGATGGAAGGGTTTCCCAAGGTTGTTACGCAATCTGCTTTCCCGCCGTGTATCGTGGCGCTTTATGAAGCCGCATCAAAAGGTCGCCATCTTTCACATGTGGGCCGATTCACCTTGACTTCTTTTTTGGTA
This sequence comes from Bathyarchaeia archaeon, assembly GCA_038848695.1. Classification (GTDB taxonomy): domain Archaea; phylum Thermoproteota; class Bathyarchaeia; order Bathyarchaeales; family Bathycorpusculaceae; genus JAOAIV01. The sequence continues at coordinate 1,543 of JAWCNL010000013.1, read as the reverse complement.
AACATCGGCATGGCGCCTGATAACGTGGCGGAGTTATTCAAGAGTTTTTCAGACTATAACGAGAGACTAACGCGTTATCAAATTGAGCACATAGCAGGAGAAAGAGGCTCAAGAACCCGATATACTCCGCCCCAATGTGCCACATTGCAGACCCATGGTGTCTGCGTCAACCCTGACACTTTATGCCGCCGCATCCGCCATCCCTTAGCCTATTATAAACGTAAACAGAAGCAATTGGGCGCAAGCACGCCAAAAACAAGTTAGCCTTCGATGCGGCTTAAACTGGTGAAATCCACACTTTTTAATATCCACTTGGGCGTATCCATTTCAAATTTTAGGCTGGGCTGTTAATGGTTAAATGTGGGTACGCGAAATCATCTAATCGAACAAGCAGCGCAGCGGAGGGTTACTGTGGCTTCACGGGATTTCGTTTATGAAAAATTCGCCGAGTTCTACAGTAGCCCAGCCACAATTATCCCTGAGATTTCGCTGCTTAGCCAGCGGGAACTGGGCTTTCTTCTCTTCAAAGAGCGCGTCATGCTTAGACATAAGAGCTTTGAAAGCATGAACGGTCTAAAACGTTTCCTTAGCGACACAGTTCCTTCAGATGTTTATCACTCTTGCGCTTACTACGAGAATCCAGAAGCCGACATGGATAAAAAAGGCTGGCTTGGCGCAGATTTAGTCTTCGACATAGACGCTGACCACATACCCACGCCATGTGATAAAATACATGATGAATGGACTTGTAACAAGTGCGGTTTCAGCGGAAAAGGCATAACTCCTGAAGCCTGCCCGATTTGCAGCGGACAAAAGTTTGACACTAAAACTTGGGCTTGCGATCTCTGCTTGAATGCTGCTAAAGAAGAAACTACAAAACTAATTGACATCCTGGAAAAAGACTTCGGCTTTTCTCAGCAAGAGATGCACGTGTTTTTTTCAGGCCACCGCGGCTATCACGTTCAAATAGAGAAGGACACCGTTAAAACATTAGATTCCATGGCCCGCAAGGAAATAGTCGATTATGTTACTGGACTGGGCCTATCAATATTGGATGATGAAGCAAATGACAAACACAGAAAGCCGCGTCGTTCGAATATTTTCAGTTTACACGATTTTGGTTGGCATAAACGCCTAAAATTAGGTATCCGCAGTTTTCTTTTACAAGCCACAAAAGAAGATCTGAAGACTGCCGGAATAAAAGGAAGCTATGCCGCCTTTTTGGAGAACAGAGAAGTTCTTCTGAAACGTTGTATAGAAGAAAACAGATGGGACAGCGTCAGAGGAATCGGTGTTAGAACATGGATAAAAATAGCCAAGTACGTAAAAGATCTTGAATCTGCAAAAATCGACACTGTTGTAACTACAGACATTCACCGTTTAATCAGAATGAATGGCACTTTACATGGCAAGACAGGATTGAAAAAGGTCGAGTTTCCAGTCAAAGACCTTGAAAATTTTGATCCACTCAAGGAGGCAGTAGCTTTTAAAGAAGGCACAGCCAAAGTTTCTGTCTTCGAAGCGCCAGAGTTCAGGTTAGGTG
>JAWCNL010000012.1:0-68748 GCA_038848695.1 Bathyarchaeia archaeon | reverse complement strand
AGCAACGCCGCTGGTGTTTATCCAAACTGCTGGCGTAAAAACTCGACAGAGATCGAGCTGCAGCGGCAGGCTGCAGTTGCAATTAGGGATTGCTTTGCCAATCATGGTTATACGGGCGTTAATCATCAGGGAAACCTTGGTTCCATGAAGAGCCAGATTTTCAGCGATCTTGCCTATTATCCGTACAATTATGATTACGTGGCGGTGGTTGTCTTTGATCATGGTGTTGGCGCTGCTCCTGGCTACCCGATTATTCTGGCACCTGCAGGCGAGTTCCATTACATGTTCGAGGATAACAACGGCACCAAATGGGGCCCTCGCGAAAATCCAACGGATCATCTTGAATGTGGCGTTTATGACATGGAGATATACCAGAGGCTCCCATTCGGCAACAAAGTCGCCTTCGCGTTCATTAATACATGCCTTTCAGCGGATACTTCTCAAGGGCAAGGCCTGATTTATGGCGGTGGCTTTCCGGGTAGGGCGCGTGGCATGCCGTTTGCTTGGACGAATCGTCTTGTGATGAGCAAGTCGGCGCCTGGCTTTAATGTGGCACAGCATATAAGCATGGATGGCTATGGCGATGCCGATAGCGGCTCACAAGTGTATATTGGCTTTCCCTCGGGCTCAGCGTCGCTGATGCAGCGTATCCCATACAATACGGGCACTTACACATACTGCTATTGGGTTGTCTGGTTTTTTGTTTACGCGTTGAGCCAAGATCTTTCGGTTAATCAGGCTTTGGATCAAGCTTCGTTGCTGGCGTGGGCGCAGAGCTTTGCGAGGAGCCCATTGCGGAATGGCTTTACGGCTTACTGGTGGGGCATGAATCCTGAAACGTGGCCGAGTTGCACGATGGCAGTTTACGGAAACGGTAACATACACCTGAAATACTATACGCCATAGAACCACTGTTCACTTTATCTTACCTCTTTTTTATGTGGCTGATAATCAAGAAATATGCAGTATATGTAAGAACCCAATTGACACTGCTAACTTGCGTTTAATAATAAGCGCTTCTCTGTACTCCGCCAGCATATTTGGCGCATATTAGAAATTCATTGCAGAAACCTATAGAGGGTAGGTCTACTTCCTAAATTGCCAGTTGACGGGGCAACCGCTGGCAAAGTAGTTTCTTAAAATGAAGCGGCTTGTCAGTGGGGCTAAGCGTCGATTTTTTATGGGGTGTGCTCAAAACTTATTAACTTCCAGCATTTAATCTTCCCTAATTCAATAGGTATTTGTGGATAAGACGGAAAATGAGTAGCGCAAGTAAAGCCTTACCTAAGCAACCTGAAGTTAACATTGGCACGATAGGCCATGTAGATCATGGGAAAACCACTTTGGTGCAGGCGTTAACCGGAGTCTGGGCGTCTAGGCACAGTGAAGAGCTGAAACGGGGTATAACCATACGTTTAGGCTACGCAGACATGCCCGTCTACAAGTGCCCAAAATGCGAACCGCCCAAGAATTATTCCACTAAGCCCGTCTGCCCTAACTGTGCTTCAGAAACAGTTTTTGTTCGCGCCGCAAGCTTTGTTGACGCGCCTGGCCATGAAGCGCTAATGGCGACAATGCTTTCAGGTGCAGCTATAATGGATGGAGCTTTACTTGTGATAGCTGCTGATGAGCCCTGCCCTCAACCGCAGACGCGTGAGCACTTGGCGGCCGCCCAGATTATCGGGATAAAGAACATAATTATTGTTCAAAACAAAATTGATATTGTTGATGAGAAAAGAGCGCGCGAAAGCTATAGGGAAATTAAAGAGTTCGTTAAAGGCACTATAGCAGAGAATGCGCCTATAATTCCTATCTCAGCGCAACGCGCAATAAACATTGATGTGCTGCTAAACGCAATAGAGGAGATTATACCTACGCCGAAACGGGATGAAACAAAGCCGCCGCTTATGTATATCGTTCGCTCTTTTGACGTTAACAAGCCTGGCACTTCTATCGAGGAACTTCAGGGCGGCATTATAGGCGGCACCATAACCCAAGGCAAGTTTGCTGTCGGCGACGAAATAGAGATACGCCCAGGCGTCAGCGTAGAGAAAGAAGGCAAAACAGTTTATGCGCCTCTCGTCAGCGAAATAGTCAGTTTGCACGCAGGCGAAAAAGAAGTAAAAGAAGCAACATGCGGCGGATTAGTCGGTGTGGGAACACTGCTTGACCCATCGTACACAAAAGCAGACGGCTTAATAGGAAACATAGCTGGAAAAACCGGAATGCTTCCGCCAGTAGTGTCAGAACTAACTTTGGAAACGCATATCCTAGACCGGGCTGTAGGAACCAAAGAGCTTCTGAAAGTCGAAAAAATCAACCCTGATGAAACCCTGCTTCTACATATAGGCGCCGCCGTAAACATCGGAAAAATCACGTCGATCAAAAATAACATCGTAAAAATCAAGTTGAGCAGACCGATCTGTACGCAACCCAATGCCCGAGTTGCCCTAAGCCGAAAGATTGCAGCACGCTGGAGACTTATCGGCTACGGAATAACCAAGGAATAATTCCACATACGCGGAATTTACGAGCTTATTATGCCTTGTGCTTTTAATAACTCATGAGCTTTCTTAAGCAACATTTTCGCATTTCTGAAAGTAAGCTTTTCCAACGCGCTTTGATAATCCAGCCAAATATAGCCCACGTGCTCATAGGATAGCTCAACTTTCTCTGTATGGGTTTCCGCTAGAAAAAAGATTACTTCCTTGTGCACTTTTGCGCCTTGCCTTCTGTAGAAGTACTCTATTTTTTCTCTAAAACCTTCAATAAACTGTGCGTCGGTTATGCCTGTTTCCTCTCGAAGTTCCCGGATAACAGTCTCCTTCTCGTTTTCGTTTGGCTCAACATTGCCCTTTACAAAATCCCAATGGCCCGCCTCGTAATGCAGAAGTAGATATTTAACCTCTTTATCCTTCAAGAATACTATCGCACCGCAGGATTTTTCGCGAATCAACAGGCTTCCACTAATCCTCATTTTTACTTTGCTCACTTATGCAAAAGTTACTTAAAAGCAATACGAATTTTTCTGAACAGCGGTGCCCGCATTATTCAAGCGCGCATTCGTTTTGGACTACTAAAGAAACAAACAGTTTTAAACTTATTCAAAGAAGAACTTATTACTGAAATTTAATGGAGTACCACACTAAAATGAAGGTTAGGCAAGGCGCATTTGGCGTAATTTTGGACTCAAACGCCTTGTTCATTCCGCTTCAATTCAAAATCGACATATTTAATGACTTGAAACTGTTGCTGAACAGGAACTTTGAACTGATTTTATTATCGCCGGTCAAACGTGAACTGGAAGCACTTGCTGAAAAGGGTTCGCCAAGCATGCGTAAAAACGCCTCTTACGCGTTAAAGTTTGCTGAAAAATGCAAGTACATTGATATTGAAACGTTGGGGTCGGAGACTACTGATGACGTGATAGTTCGTGTTGCTAAAGAACTGCGTTTTCCAGTGTTTACCAATGACAAGCAGCTTAGAAAGAGGCTAAGAGATATAAATGTGCCAGTGATTTATGTGAGACAAAAATCGCGTCTCGAAATTGACGGACTGGTCTGAAAAATGTTTAAACTTGTAACATTACAGGATACTATTCGCATTCCGCCTGAAACCTTCGGCAACCCTCTTGAGAAGGTAGGCTACGACCAAGTTAAGGCTAAATATGAGGGAGTTGTCGACGAAGAATTAGGCTACGTCATAGCCGTGACAAGCGTCGACGTAAGCCCTATAGGAAAGATAATTCCTGGAGACGGCGCAACCTATCATAAAGTAACCTTCTCGCTGTTAACTTTCTATCCTGTCCTTCAGGAGATAGTTGAAGGCGACGTGGTGGAAATCGCGGATTTTGGCGCTTTCGTGCGCATAGGCCCAGTAGACGCGCTGCTTCATGTTTCACAACTCATGGATGACTTCATGTCCTATGACGAAAAACAAGGAGTTTTACTAGGAAAGGAAACTAAAAGAAAACTGATGAGCGGAGATCAAGTGCGTGTCAGGATAACGGCTGTTTCGCTTGGCAGAGCTGGAAGTTCAGGAAAAATCGGCGTAACCGCTAGACAACCGTTTCTAGGCAAGCTAGAATGGATTAAGCTTGAGACTTCGCAAACGAAAGAAGCTGCAGCGAAGAAAGCAGCGGAAAGCAAATCAGAAAAGGAGCCTCAATGAGATGAACGAGAAAGCATGCACAAACTGCCACTTCATAACTAAAGAAAATGTTTGCCCAAAATGCAAGTCGACAAGTCTCAGCGAAGACTTCAGCGGCATAGTTATCCTATTTGAGCCGGAAAGCTCGGCTATTGCAAAGGCTATGAACATAAGAGAAAAAGGGCGTTACGCCTTAAAAATCAGATAAAAAGGGGCAATTACCCTAAAATACACACGCTCACGCTGACAGCGATTACCCTTTAAGCGTCTGAAGGATTGAAAAGTGACTATTGCCTATAGCATTACTCCCGAACTTCGTGTAAAGCTTAAGAAACCCTTTGGCACTTTAATTCGCGGTTCTCCCGATGAAGCCGTCAGCAAACTGAAGGAGCTTTTGGAAAGTGAAAAACCACCTGCACTAGTGGCTGTCGGCGATGTGGTTTCCCGTAATCTTTACGAGCACTCAATGGCGCCGCAACTCTTGATTACTGACAACAAGAACATGAGAAAAAGGATAAAGCCACGAGTATTTGCGGTCAAGCTGCTTCATGTTAAAAATCCACCCGGATCAATAACTGAAGAAGCGATGGCAGCGATAAAATCAGCTTTGGAGAGTAGCGAATCTACGCAGATAATTGTGGACGGCGAGGAGGATTTGCTTACGCTTGCCGTCGTTTTATACGCGCCAATCGGCTCATTGGTTGTCTATGGGCAACCACGCGAAGGCGTAGTTGCTGTTAAAGTTACTGCTGAGAAAAAGGTGGAAGCAGCAGAGATTCTGAAAGTGATGAAAACTGTTCGAAAAGCTAAATAAGAAGTAAAAGTATGAAACTCTCTGCTTTAAACAAGTGATGCTGACATGGAAGTCAAAATCGTATCAGTAAAGACGAATCCTCTTCTGAAGCGGAAGGAAATTCGTTTCAAAGTGGAACATGCGCCTAAAGGAAAAACGCCTGCGCGATTGGAAGTTAAAAAGGCTATAGCTGCTGAACTAAAAATGAGCGAAGAGCTTGTTTTCATCAAGAAAATGCAGTCGCTAACTGGAACAAACACAACAGTTGGTGTTGCCAACGCTTATGAAACGTTGGCTCAAGCAAAACTTATTGAGCCCGAGTACATAAGAAAACGTAACAGTCCACCTGAGGAAAAGAAAGAAGAGGTAGCTAAGTGAAATGTCCAAGAAAGTAGCTGAAAAGAAAGAGCCAACAGCAGAAGAGGCGAAGCCGCAGAAACCAGCGAAAGCTACACCTGCGCCTAAGGCGGAGAAGAAGCAGAAAGATGAGAAAGGCGTGCATACTTTGTACAAGATAGAGGGCGAGAAAGTTACGAGGTTGCGGCCGACATGCGAGCGCTGCGGTCCAGGATACTTCATGGCTGACCATCATGACCGGTATACTTGCGGACACTGCGGTTTTACACGGTACAAGAAGGCTTAGTAAGTAGTTTTAAATTCTCCGCGCGCAAATACTATTCGTGATTCGCATGCTTAGGGTTAACGTAATTATAACGAGTATTTCTGCAGAGCGTTTTTGGGATATTAGAAAGCCGTTTCCGCCCATACAGATAAACACAAACATTAACATTGTGGGTATGCAGAAAATGGCGGATGGCAACTTGGAAGTGCCGTTTATTTTGGCAATAAACTATAACCCGTCAATAGCGCAGATAAGCCTTAAAGGAAGCGCCTTCGTTGCGGGCGACAGAGGCGAAATTGAGCAGGCGCTTAAGGATCATGAAGCGAAGAAGCCGCCGCCACAGCTTATCGTGCAATCTATTTCAAATGTTGTGTTTATCGAGTCAGTGCTTATTTCGAGGACTCTGAATATTCCGCCGCCAATTCCGCTGCCGCAGATCCCCGAAGCGAAACCGCCAGACACAAAACCAAAAGGCAGAGACTACACCGCATAAGCTCAAAACACAAGGAAAAACAGGACAACGCCAATTCGATATACGCTAAGTAATTTTAGCTTAGTACTTGGGGACTGGACATTTTATGTAAATTCAATTATTAGAATTAGCGAGATGATTAAAGCGTTATAGGCCTTTTCGAGCATTAAAGCAGCGCGCGATCAGCTTCGTTCAAACTATTTAGAGGGGTGCAAGTTTCTTCAAGAATAACAGCGCTTAAGAGATGTACGTGGTTTTTCTATCTTCTTCTCTGCGTATTTCCTCAGCCTGCAATGCTCTTTTCTCCTCGATTTTCTGCAGCCGCGTCAACATATTCTCTGCCTTGGCAATTTCTTCGTTTAGCGCGGTCAAATCCACATTGAAATTGAATATTGCATTCAGCACTTCTAAAACGCTTCTCGCAGATAAGGGATCAGGCAAATAACCGCGCGTTTCGCCCAAAAGACAAAGTGCGCCTATATTCTTAAACCGTGCTAGGCCAAGGATTAACCCTGCCGTGCCAACAATAGGACTTCCAGAAGCGCTGACAATTGCGCCGGCCTGCAGCGCTTTATCCAAAAGTTCTTGGGAAGTGGCTGCAGCGAAAACCTTTGGTTTGTCTTTTGCCTCCATACGATACCCCCCAATAGTTACGATGGTTTTCACGGCATATTTTTGCGCGAAATCAAGCATTCGGCCCGCAATCTCGTATTGGCCCTCAATTGTCTGCGCTTGGCTGTCGCCGGTGAAAAGAATCAAATCGTTTTGCCCGCTTTCGTTCTTCCAAAAGTAAAAGCTGCCGCGCAGAAGCCGAACATTTCCCTTCTTGTTTACAAGCACAAAATAGGGGAAATGCGGCGAATACAGGTGCGCAAACTTTTGAGCTTTCAATTGTTTAATCAAGTAGCGTATGGCAATTTTGCCGACAAGTCCTAAGCCTGGAAAGCCTTCAACCAAAACCGCGTTGGATGGATTAATTTGTCTAAGCTCTTTGATGTATGTTTCTTTCATTTTGCCAGCTGCTCCTTCTCCTCTTTCAAAGCCATCCTATACTTCAGATATTTATCATCAGGCGAAAACTTTGGCGGATGCGGGATTCGGACAGCACCACCGCAGTATGGGCATGCCTCCTTTTTCAAAGTGTATCGGCTGCAGTTTGCGCACTTTCTTAACAGCCAAACCATTACTTTTCCCTTCTAAAAACGCCTTGCCCACCAGCCTTAACAATATTTGACACAATGTTCTGCGCAACTTTCTGAAGAATTTCCTCTGCTCGCTTATAGTTATCAGCCATTACCTCAACACCATATTTTGGCGCGGCAATCACATAAAAATTCACACTTGCACCCTTTAGCTTTTCACTTTTTAGCGCGTTCAAAAAGGCATTCTTGATTACCGTAACACCGTTAGGCTTCATGCAGCGTACTTCAAGAGCACCTTTAACCTTCACCATTTTAACATGTATCCGCTCTTCCGCGACCTCTGCAAAAGCCTTCGCGAACTCCTCTGGAACACCTATTTTCATCAAAACTTCTGGGCCTTCAGTGATAGTCTTTTCGAAGCCTTCATATAACCCGTACTTTTCCTCTACAAGTGCTCCTGCCTTTGCGTAAACTTCTTCAGCTGTCAAGCCAAGTTTTTCTGCAACATCACGAAGCAGCGCCTCAGCTTTTCTGCCTTGCTTCCACATCTTAATTTTTTCAATCTTTTCACGTTTGGTAACTCGTCTAAGAGACAGGTCAATGTGGCCTTTTTCCGCGTCCACACGTAAAACTTTCAGAACAACCTTCTGCCCTTCTCTAACAAAATCCCTGATATTCCTAATCCAGCTACTGCTAATTTCAGAAACATGCAGCAAACCGCGCTTGCCATACTCATCAAGTTTGGCGTACGCACCATAATCCGTAACAGTCTCTATAGTGGCAATTACCAAATCCCCAACTTCAGGCCACTCGGATTTGCGTTCCGCCATTAAATTTTCTACCCTTATTCAAATATTGCTTGTATCTCGCCTTTTATTTTTGCTTTGCCTCCCATAGGCTCCGCAAGCACTTCACTGCACACGTTGCAAACAACCTTGTTGGTTGCATGACTGAAGACTAACTGCTCATTGCCACACTTCAAACATTTAACCCGCAAAAAGCGACTCTTAGGCTTCGGAATAAGCTTATCCCACTCGGTCACGCGCTTCTGCCTCCTTAAGCTATAACAAGTTTCCGCAAGCGTATGCCATCTTTATGCCGCATATAACCGCACTTTTTACATTTAAGCCTCAAAGTCTGCTTTTTAGTAGTCTTAGCAAACTCGCGCTGCAACGGATACTTTTGCCCACCATAACCCTTCTTTTCACGCTTGTGGTGACGCTCACCTTTAGCTAATGCACGACGTTTTCCTGCCTTGTAGAGACTAACCGAATGAACCTGATGAGCTTTACACTTCGGACAGTACGTAGTAATCTCCTTGGGAACATTCATATTTATCGCTTCCAACCTCGCAATAGAAAAAACATCCACATTCTTATACTTTTTCCGCCTTTTTACTTACATTCACTAACGCACATAGCATTCTGCAGCATTACTATAGCCCCTCTACTGGTTTCTGCATTGATTGGCTAATAGGCGCCAAATATGCTGCTGCTGGATACATCTTCGGCTTTAGCTGAATGAAAATTGAAAATGCGTCATGTTTTCCTATTCGAAAGTGGATAAAAAAATTGCCAATAATTATCAAAAGTATAAGATTAACTTTTAAGTAAATAAAATAAAAATGGAAATGTCAACAGCGTTGTAGTCTGTTGGCAACTGTTTATTTGCTTTCCGCTTTTTTCTCTTTTGCTTCTTGGAATAAATTCTTTACAGCGCTAATTCTTGCCTTCTGCGCCAACACGTCGCTTGTGACGAACGTCAATGCTTCTTCAGGGCACCATTTTACGCATTGCGGGCCATCTGACTCGTTTTTGCAGCTGTCGCATGTGAACACTACTTTTTTCTCTGGATGCATCATCATGGCACCAAACTGGCATGCGCTGATGCACCAGGCGCACCCATCGCAGGCTTCTTCGTCGACTATGATTATGCCGGTGTTTTCTTCTTGGGTCAGTGCGTTTCGTGGGCATGCGGCGACGCATGCTGGGTCTTCGCAGTGCCTGCAGGTTATGGCTAAGTTTACCAGTGGGCCAAGACGTAGCGCACGTATCCTTGACTTTGTCGGGTTATATGTCTTCTCCTTGGTCATTGAGCAAGCGTATTCGCAGACTGTGCAGCCTATGCATTTTTCTGGGTCGGCAGTGACGAATTTTCTGTCTTGTGGTCTCACCATTAGGCTTTGCCTCCTTGTATTATATAGGCGTATTGGCCAAGTCCAAGTGCATTAAGCTTTTCAACGGTTGGTACGCCATCCTTAGTCCAGCCGCGCGCCTCGTAATAATCATCTAATCCAAGCTGGAATTCTTCTTCGCTAACAACAGCGCCTTTTGCGGGGCCCTCATCGGGTACAGGGACATTCATTATCTTCCATGGTAGCGTATCGTATTTTCTTGTGCCTTTGCCTTCGCGGATGTTGAAGAGTCTTGCAAGGTTTTCGATTCTTTCACCAGCTCTGTCAAGCTCCTCTGCAGTCATCGGAATACCTGTGGCCAGCGTGTAATAATTCGCGAGGTCTTTCAAGCCGTCATAGTATGTTCCTCTCGAGAACTTGCAAACTATCAGCGAGTCAATGATGTTGTATAGGTTTCCGTCGCTTACGATCATTTTGCCTCTGCCTTTCTCAATCTTGAAGCGGTTTACTTTGCCCTTTACGTCAGGCGCATAGGCTCCGTTTCTAAGGTGGCAAGCACCGCGGAACGAAACACTGAAACCAAGCGCCGCCGTCTTTAATGTGCGTATATCATAGCCAGGTAACTCCAAGCCTTTGATGTGGCAAGCGTATTTGTAGGCGTCTCCGCCGATTATCTCAGCGGCTCTGGCAACGCCTTCGGCAAGCGTATTGCCCAACCAGCCTTCGCGTTTACCTATTTTGTGAATAAGCGCAATAAGTGCTTCCGCATTTCCAAAGCGGAGGTCTATTCCCTCTGTCTGCTCCTTTGTCAATACGCCGTGCTCGTAGCAGTCCATTGCAAAAGCAACGACTACGCCGATGGATATGCCGTCCATGCCATACTCGTTCACAATCTTCATAGCCTCTATTATTGCATCAAGCCGGTCAATGCCGCACAACGGGCCCATAGACCATAAGCACTCGAACTCTAATCTTGAAATTGCGCCTTTGTATGGTCCTTCCGACACTGCAGCGATGTGGTCGCAGCGCATGCCACAAGTTGCGCAGCCCACAATCTTTTTGACGTAATGCTCATTCAAGTATTCGCCGCTAACTTTTTCCGCACCTTCAAATCTGGAATTAGTAAAGTTTCTTGTCGCTAAGGCCGACAGCGAATTCAAAACTAAGACGTTCTCAGGAGTTCCAAGAGTCTTATACTTCTTTGTAGCTGGGCCCTTCATGCGTTCATGTATCATCTTAACGAATTCTTTGAAGCCCTCCAAGTTGGCTACGTTGACATCGTGGGTTCCTCTCACAGCCACGGCCTTCAGATTTTTTGAGCCCATAACAGCGCCTAAGCCTGTTCTCCCAATAGCGCGGAATTCATCGTTTATTATGCATGCAATGCGGCTCAGTTTCTCGCCAGCTTCACCGATCGCTGAGACTCGAATATAATAGTCGCCGAGTTCCTCTTTAATTGCCACGTCAGTTTGATAGGGCGATTTTCCCCTCAAGTGCTCCGCGTTTCTCAATTCAACTTTGTCGTCGTCAATCCACAGATAAGACAGCTTATCCGCCTTGCCTGTGATAATGACCGCGTCGTATCCTGCTCTTTTGAGTTCAGCGCCAAAGAAGCCGTGTGCTTTGGCTTCGCCGACACCGCCGGTTGCCGGTGATTTTGAAACAACTGCGTAGCCGTTTCCTGCTGTGGGTCCCATCGTGCCGCTGAGTGGCCCTGTGACGTAAATGAGCGGGTTGTCTGGGCTGAATGGGTCAGTGCCTGGTTTTGAGTTATCCATTAACAGGCGAATGCCGAGCCCTATGCCGCCAATGTAGTTCTTTGCCAGCTCCTCGCTTAATGGTTCTGTAGAAATTTTGCCAGTAGTTAAATCAACACGCAAAATTTTTCCTGCATATGCGAACATTTAATTCTTTTCTCCATCGTGCTATTAGGCGTATATGCTGAAGCAAAAGGTATATTAACCTAATGGCTTCCACCGCTAAAAACCTATGAATAATTCTATCAAACTTAATTTCACCACAAGCAACTTCTCAGCTATAATGCATATTGTGTAACTTTGTTCTGGCTAAGAAATGATTATATAACGTTTTTAGCTTTTGTAATATCTGTATCCAGAGGGATCAGTTATGAAAGTGACAGTTGACTATTTAGGCAGCATCAAACAAACATTAGGCCTAAAGCAGGCTGAGCAAATTGAACTAAAAAGCGGCGCCTCAGTACGCGACTTGTTGACTCTGCTTGCTGAAAAGTACGGTGAACCCTTCAAGAAGGCAGTTTATGAACCTAAAGGCCTTGATTTAAAACCTCATCACATATTATCAGTCAACGGCTTATTGCTTAATCAACTCGAGGGCATAGAAACCAAACTTAAAGACGGAGATCGAGTTGTTTTGATGCCTGTCGTCACTGGCGGGTAAGCGAAACCATTAAAGCTAGCTACCGCTTAATCTCCCTCAGGGATATTCTTGGATAGAATTACTTTTTTAAAGCAAGCAGCCTTTGAGAATGGAGAATTTGATGGCTTCCTAATTTTTAACCAAGCTAACCTGATTTACTTCACAGGCTTTTCCGGCGCGACCGCACTGCTAATTCCCAATGAGGGCGCGCCTACACTTTATGTTTATAATGTTAACTATGAACAAGCGAAGGCTGAAGGAAAAGCCTTCGTAGTAGCTTTGGTGAAACGCAGTGGCGACCTGCTGGAGGGCATCGCTGAGCAGGTTAAGGCGCTTAAAATTAAAAACCTCGCCTTAGACGCCGCCAGCATAGAAAGTTGGCGCGCGCTCGCCAAAAAAGTGAGAGGCACGACAAGGCTTAAAGTTCAAGGCAGCATTGTTTCTGCTCTACGTAAAGTAAAAGACGCACAGGAAATCGAGCTTATGCGCAAAGCCGCTGAGCTGACAAGCGAAGGCATGCGCGTGGCATATGAGACATTAGCTCCTGGCATGAAAGAGTATGAAGTGGCAGCTGAAATCGAATACACCATGCGAAAGAATGGGTCTTACGGCACGGCGTTCGAGACGATAGTGGCTTCCGGCTTGTATTCCGCATTCCCGCATGGCGGATGCTCTGATAGAGAAATCCGCAAAGGCGATTTGGTGGTTGTGGACATCGGCGCCACCTACAAGCACTATCACTCTGACATGACGCGCACTTTGGTGGCGGGAAAGCCAACGGACAAGCAGAAGAAGCTCTACGATATCGTAAAGAAGGCGCAGGATAAGGCGCTTGAAGCTGTAAAGCTGACCATTAAAGCAAGGGCTGTGGATGCAGCGGCGAGGAAAATAATTGCCGAGGCTGGCTACGGCGAAAGTTTTGTGCATAATCTTGGGCACGGTGTAGGCTTGGAAGTGCATGAGCCGCCTGTTTTGGGTCCTTACAGCAAAGAAGTGCTGACAGAGGGCAACGTTTTCACAGTGGAGCCAGGCCTCTACCTTGTTGGATATGGTGGAATCCGTATAGAAGACACCGTGCTGCTGTGCAAGGAAGGTGTGCAGAAACTCACGAATGGTCCCTATCTACTGGGGAGAGAATAAAAACGCGTGCATTTTCCACGGCTTGTTAGAAAGCCCATTTATGCAGAGAATACAAAAAGTGGCACAGCAACTTTTCCTTCAATGTATTGTTTGGTTCCAATAGTAAATTTGCGGATACTTTCCTTCCACGGGAAATGCTGGATCCTCATACACTATGTCCAAACGCGTGCCATACTGCGAGAGAAGTTTACGAGAGTTCTCCCATATCAGCTGTGATTTCGAGTCAGGCCCCCAGAAACCCCAAATCCAATCTTCTGGATGCCGCATTCCCCACCCGTAGTTTCTCGGCAAAACAAGCACTGCGTCTGCTTGCCCTGAATCTGCGTTTCTGGGGTTTTGCGTTACTTCGACCCATAGTTTCTTCAGCGCCTCGAAGTGTTCGCTTTTAAGCGCTCCGTAAGGGTTGCCCTCTATCTGGGGGTAATTGAATATCACTACGTACTCGGCGCCTGTCTCGTAGGCTGTAAGCATCTGCCTAAGGATTTCTTCGCCGCTGTCCAAGTAAGGTGGCTCTGTATATTTCCAAGTGATTATTGCGCCCCACGACTTATTCTGCATATGCGCGGCGCCTCTGACAAGCGCTATGTCTTGCGTGTAACTGTTGTTCCAGCCGAATTGGGCAAGGATAACGTCGTATCCGCCTAAGTAATCAAACCAGTAGAGCACATAATCCGAGGTGAATGTCTTAATTCCTGCTTTCTTCAAAGAGTTCAAGCCGTCATTGTGATCAAACAGCATTTGAAACCATGCTGCTTCCGTGTCATAGTCCTTTGGCTCATGCATGGTGACATTCGCCATTTTATCTTCCAAATCCGAGAAAATCTCATGTAAAAGCGAAACATGCGGTTTTCCCTTAAAGTAGTTTGAATAATTAAGGAAGAAATTGAACCAGTTGTAGTCAAGCTGGTTTCCTGCTGGCTCGTCATCGTAATACGCGCCTAGAAATCGGTTGCCATACCGTTGTTTGGCTGCTTCCAGCCAGGGAAACTGCCAGGTCCAAACTCTGCTGTAGCTCCAATTAATGCCTAAATTAACGATGATATTAAGCCCGGCTGCCACGGCGTAGTCACAAATTTCAGTTGTAGCGGTTTCGTTGTTGCTTATGGGCCATGATTGCAGAACAAAGAGGTTCGTGTAACCCTTTACCTTGTCGATTAACAATTTAGCTTCCGCGGTGGTGTTGCCACAAAAGGTGACTCCAACATAAAAGTCTGCTGGCGTCTCTTTTTTGTTGCTTGATATGGAGTGTGAAATAAAGAATAGCGCTGTTAAGATCAGCAGTATAAGCACTATAGATAAAACGGCGGTTCGTTTCATCCCTTTTTTGGCTCCGTTAATCGAGTTAACTATGGCATTTGCGGGCTTTGCTTAATCATTACAGGCGATAGGTCTTTATTTCTTCTTTATTTTGATTTTACCGCTAAAGTTTCTTGTGCTATCTTCGCAAACGGACTTCTTCCATTTGCATAGACCCTTGATTATCTCGCTCAAGTAATACTCAAATTCCTCTTCTGTTAGGTTGCTGGCGCATTCGACACGGTAAACGATTTCATCCTTCTCGCGGCTTGCCGTTATCGACACCAAAACATTATTCTCACTCATAACAGTTTCCTCACTGTTTATTTTTAGGCTTTTTAGATTTAAAATTGTTTCATTTCCGCGCGTTAATTTAGGCGCTTTTAGTACTTCAAAGTTAGATAGAGCAATACTCCCAGTGCCAGCAGCGCGAACATGTCGGGCAGCATTGCGAATGGCCCAAGTCCAAACGGTCGGAAACCTGCGAGGTATATTACAATAGGGTTAGAAACAACTGTGTAAAGCAATAAAACCAGCGCAAACACTATTAATCCAATAACAAACTCCGATCTCGTCTTTCTGTATAAATTAACATAGGTTACCAGCAAGATGATTACAAGCGTCAAGTTTACTGAAGAGATAACTGTTTTGGCTATGTAAAAAATCTCCAAGTCTCCTCGAAAACTAAAGCTACTTGGATATGGCGGTGTAAACGGCCTGGGTTCCAGTAAGTGCGCTGTTCTTTCAACTGTAATAGCCCAGGCTGCTGCAAGAAGACCAACCATGGCTATCAGAACAATAGTTAAACCAAATTTTACTTTATCATTCATACACGTTTTCATCTACATTACTCCTTTTTTTCTTTTTTCCAAATTCTGTTCAATATCTCCTCAAACACAGCGTAATTTTCCTCTAGGAGCGGAGAAAGAAAGTAGGTGGTGCCGTAACCTTCCCCTGCAGTGGTTATGAGTCTGTTTTTCTGTAGAACCTTCAAGTGATGCCTTATCGTTCGATAATCCAGCGCCAGAAGAGAGGCTAATTGGTTTGCGTTCTGCGGTGCTTCCCGTAGCACCTGAATTATCTTGGCACGAGTTACGCCACCACGGGTGCCTGCTATAAGCCAGCCCAGTATGTATTTCAAGCTGCGTGCATTAGCAGACACCTAAACTCATCCCCTGTAGCGTGCCGTTTTTGGTCAAACTGAATGTAGCAAGCAGTAAATATAGTTTATAGGCTATCCGTTTGCAGTAGGCTCTGGAAAACGGGCTTTTTACATGCTTGTAATCTGATGAAATCGTTACCTCTGAAGGTAAACCGTTGCCGCAAGTTTAACTCATGATTCTCGCTAACTCTTGCAAAATTGTATCGGAAGGTATTGCAAAGCCGATGCCCTGTGAATCTTCAACAATTGCCGTCGCCATACCGACTACTTGGCCTTGATAGTTCAGCAGCGGCCCTCCCGAGTTACCCGGGTTCAATGGCGCTGTCGTCTGTATAATATTAGTCAAAGTCGAGCTTTCTGTGGTTATGGTGCGGTTTAGGGCGCTTACTATGCCGTTGCTCATCGAACCCTCCAAGCCATAAGGTGTGCCGACCACCACAACGGGGTCTCCTACTCTAAGTATTGACGAACTGACCATGGTGAGCGGTTTCAACTCGCTTTGCGGCGCACTTGTTATAAGCACCGCGACATCATTACTTGGGTTGGAGCCTTTAACTGATGCTGAATACACTTTTCCATTGGTAAATGTTACTGTTATGTTCACTGCGCTCTCAATTACGTGATTATTTGTTAAGACCACCAACTGCCCTGAATAATTGTAGACAAATCCTGAACCCTGCACTTGAGAGTAAACGATGCCGTACCAGACAACTGTGCGTCTTAATCCTTTAACCACAACAACCGATTCACGCACTCGCTCAAAAAGTTGGGAAAGTGAAACGTTCTCGCCTAACAAGTAAATTATGTTAGTTGCCGGCTCGATGCTGTTAATTTGCGCTTGAAGCGATAAGAGTTGACTTCTAAGCACAGTAACTTCTTGCATAATTTCATCGATTCTTTGGCTGGTTACATTGATTGCTTGGAGACTACTGATTTGGCTGTGAACTTCGGAAAGTCTGCGTTGCAGAGCATCAATTGTTTGCAAAATGCTGCTCTGATTTTGACCAGCTACTTCTGCCTTCGCTTGGAGATCAGCGATTTGCTCCTGAATTGTTACCAACTGCTTTTGTAACTTATCAATTTTATCTGAAGCGGCTGTGCTGCCCGTCCAATAGCCGATAAGCCCGCCTGCAGTGAGGCTTGCCACTGCAATCACTACTACGAGAAGGAGCGAAAGCGTTCTTTTCTTTTCTTTCGGAGGCTCCAAGGTGGCTACCGCCTAAATATTGTGGTCATCAACAAGCAAGGGGTTATTTGGAGGTGGGGATTTGCTTGTTGCTTTTTGCAGCTTTATCCGCTGCATTTGCAGCATTAAAAATGTTGCGAATAGTTATTTAATGATTTTTCCAAATTTGTTTCAAAATTTATTTGCGTGCTATATTATTGAAGGTTGTAAAATTCTGTAGAGATTAGGGAATGATTCTGAAAAACAGTTTAATGCTTTATTTTTACAACAACTTTCAGCAACCAAAAAGGGGGCTGATTAACTGACACAGGTAAATCCAGAATTACGGGCGAAGCCTATAGCGTCAAGCACAGCAGCACTCCCTTTATTTTTTTTAACATCCCTCTTTTTGGTTGCTTTTTTTCTGAAATAGCTTACCGGGTGAACTAGTTGGGTGTCCTATCAAGAGCTGTCAGAAACATATCGCGGCGCAAAATTCGCGCTTTGTTAGTGATTATTGCCTTAGGTTTTTGCATGGCAATTATGGTTTCCATTCCAGCAGGTGTAACCGCGAATCAAGAATCTACGCTGGCTTTAACTCAGAATCTTGGCAACGTTATCACTCAGACAGAAGCAACAATTAACCAGACATTGACACAAATAGAGTGCACGTTGACCCCCAGCTTTGAAGGGTTTGGTTTTGCGCCGCCCAGCTCTGGCGGTATGGGCACTACGCCTCAACCTCCTAGCACTGGCGGCTCCACTGGGTCTGGCCCATTCGGCGGAGGTAACATTCCAGGCCAATTTGGCGGCGGTCAATTCAGTAGCCGAGGAACAACTCCAATGAATGAAAGCCTCTATTACGACATTAGCTCAATTGAGGGTGTTGCCGCGGTTGTGCCAACGTTAACGGTGTCGCAGGGAACTAACCAAACCATAGAAATGTTTGGGCGAAATTTCACACGGCTTATCGTGGATTACATCATCGAAGGTGTTCCCTTAACTTCCACCGTTAATGACTATCCTATTCTGCCAACGAACATCACTGCTGGGCGAAATCTGCAAGCAGGAGACAGCGGTGTCGTTCTCATAAGCGCTAATAACTCGGCGTTTTTCGGCGCTGGAGTTGGCGATACAATTGAGCTTCTAGGACAAACCTTTCTGGTTGTCGGAATTCACGGGTCTACAGGCGTTGAAGACCAGTTGACATTGTACATGAACCTGTCTGACGCGCAATCATTAACCAATAATGTTGGATACATAACGGGTTTAACGGTGTTCGCTGAATCTAGCGATGTTGTAAATGATGTTGCAAACGCTATAAGCGAATTGCACCCAGAGCTCACCGTGGTCACAAGCCAACAGCGCCTACAGCAGCTTGAGACTATGCGAACAAATTACGAGACAGCCTTAGCTAATGCCGAGGCAACTCTTGCGCAAACACAAGGCACCGCAATTCAAGTGACAATCGTGGCTGTTGCAGCGGCAAGTTTGATTGTTCTATTCGTGATGCTGTACACTGTGCGTGAAAGAACCCGCGAGATTGGCACGCTTAAAGCTATAGGCTTCAGCAACTGGACCGTGATGACCCAGTTTATGCTTGAAGGTGTACTATTAAGTCTGGTGGCAGGCTTAGTTGGCATCGTAGTAGCTAGTTTTGCTGCGCCAACGCTCTCCGGGCTATTGCTGCCCACATTAACACAAAAGGTTAACCTCGGCCGAGGCGCTACCGCAGCATCGGTGTCCACTGAAACCGCTGCTATAGCGTTGACGCCTGAATTGGTGCTGATGGCGCTTGGCGTGGCTGCGCTTCTAGGCGCGTTGGGTAGTTTGTATCCCGCGTGGCGAGCAGCGAGAACAAGACCTGCGGAGGCCATGAGGTATGAATGAAGCAGTATTGAAACTTGAAAATTTATCAAAAACTTACTCGCTCGGCAAGCGCAACGTGCAAGCTCTTTACAATGTGAATCTTCAAGTGAATAAAGGCGAGTTTGTTGCGATAATGGGGCCATCTGGCTCAGGCAAGACAACACTGTTGAACATCTTAGGCTGCCTTGACAAGCCGACTGCAGGAAGGGTTCTGCTAGACGGTGTTGATGTTACAAGTTTGCCGGAAAAAGAGCTATACAAAATACGCGGTAGCAAGATCGGGTTCGTTTTCCAAACTTTTAATTTGCTGCCTTATCTAAATGCACGGGAGAATGTGGAATTACCCATGGAAAGCCGAAAATTATCTAAAGCTGAGCGTAGACAGCGAGCCAGCGAACTTTTGGCGATGGTCGGTCTCTCTGGAAGAGAAGAGCATAGGCCTCAGCGTCTTAGCGCTGGCGAGCAGCAGCGAGTAGCAATTGCAAGAGCGCTGGCAAACAATCCTGCTTTGATTCTTGCGGACGAGCCTACAGGAAATTTGGATGCTAAAAACAAGTATGAAATTGTCCGGCTACTTGCTAACCTCAACATTAATCAAGGAACAACTATCATAATGGTTACGCATGATAGCCATGTGGCTTCTCAAACGGAGCGGTTACTCTTTTTGAACGATGGGAAAATAACAAAAGAGAAACAAGGGCTTCATTTGGTGAAAAAGAAACTTATGTGCCCCTTCTGCGGCGGCAAAATACAAGCTGACGACGTTGTATGTCCTTCTTGTAAGAAAAAGCTGCGATATCAAGGTGACGAGGATGGAGACTGAACCGAAACCTAAAATCAAGTCTTCCACGAAATTCGTCGTGGCCGTCATAATATGCAGCCTTTTAGCAGGCGGCTTGCTCGGCTACGCATTAAGTAACATGCTTCTGGCACAGCGCATAAGCGATCTGCAGAATCAAATTTCGATGCTTCAAAGACAAATCACGGCTTCCCAAGGAGCATCGAACACGATAAGCGGCGATAATACCTTCGTAATTGGCGAGAACGCATCGCTTGCGCAACTCTACAATGAAGTCAGGGACTCAGTTGTGGTAATTCGCGGGTTACTTGTGCAATATGATATTTTCCGCCGCGCTTACTACTCACAAGTTCAAGGCTCAGGCTTCATCTACAACTATTCAGGGCAGATAATTGTTATCACAAATTGCCACGTGATTCAAGACGCGATTAACATCACTGTAACCTTCATAAACGGCAACGGCTACGACGCCACAGTCATCGGCTCTGATCCATACGCTGACCTCGCAGTGCTTAGGACAAACGCGCCTGAGAGCGAATGCAAACCCTTAGAGATAATCAGTTCCACCTCATTAAATGTGGGTGACCCAGTAATAGCCGTCGGCACCCCCTACGGTTTAGCGGGCTCAATGACTACCGGCATAGTCAGCGCTTTGGGTAGAACGATTACTGAAGAAATGTCTGGTGGATATCCAATAGCAAATGTAATACAGATGACCGCACCCATCAATCCGGGTAATTCTGGTGGGCCGCTGCTGAACTATCAAGGCCAAGTAGTCGGCATAACCACAGCAATTCTAAGTGATTCTGAAGGCTTAGGTTTTGCTATTCCATCAAGCACGGTGCTCCGTGAACTTGATTCTTTGATTAAGAACGGCTCCTACAATAATCATTCATGGATAGGTGCTTCAGGAACCGATATGACATATGAAATAGCCAAAGCAATGGGCGTTGATGTGACATACGGCTGGTTAATTGCCCAAGTTGCCAATGCAGGTCCAGCTGCCGAAGCAGGTTTACGTGGCGGCTCCCGCATCGTTTCAGTTGCGGGGGAATCTGTGACGATTGGCGGCGACATAATAATCGCGATAAATGGCACGAGAATCAGAGGCATAGATGATCTTTCAACTTTTCTGGAGGAATACACTTTGCCTGGCGAGACAATTGATGTGACGATTGTTCGAAGCAATCAAACTTTAAATGTGCCACTAAAGTTAGCAGCAAGACCATAGTTAACTTGGTTCACCGCAAGCGATGGCAATCTATGTTAAGAACCAAGATAGAGCGATTTCGTGTTGTCTGTGAGACGATAAAATATGGCGGAATTCTGAAAAAACCCTTTAAAACGCAAGAAGCATTCCGTAAGAAAAAACTTGAGCAAGGTCAACCTGTATGGATGCTCTACCTGTTTGCCCCTGCGGGAAAATCATCACAAGCGCCGAAAAAGGCTATGCCGTAATTGACGAGAATGGTGTTTCTTGGCATGATTCCTGCTTCATCTCAAAAGAGCGTGTGAAAGCTAACCCGAAAATATCAAGGATTATTGTTAAGGGGAAAGAAGAAAGGCATCTATCTGGCTGCATAGTTGAAGCGGATGATGCTTGCACCGTATGGGATTATGAATGTTGGGTCGAAGCTAAAGGCAATAGTTGCATCATCGCCTTGGGCGGCAATATTATTTTCGCGCATCAAAACGCAAAAATTCGCGGTTTAACATCGACTTCTGTTCTTTTCGTTGGAGGCACGCTTTATGTGAACCGCGAAGTGCCAATTCAGAAAGTCAAGAAGCCTTATGAAACCTTAGAAGTCGGAAAAATGAAAAGATGAAAGCCGCCTTCTTTTAGTAGGGTCAACGTGACTTTCCAATTTCCTATATCGCTGCAGCGTTGGATAGTCTGCTGAAAATGACTGTTTAGTCGCTTTTTGATACCAAAACAGATAAAAGCCGCCTAGCTTTCCATGAAAGCGTCTAATGTGAAGGTGAGCATATGCCTGCTGAAATCTTTGATGCAGAAAAATTTGTGGCAATGAGCGCCAAGGCAAAATACTGCGCTGTTAAGCGGCTTAAGGATGTCGTGAAGCTTAAGCTTCGTACGCCAAGTAGGCTTTACACGTTGAAGGTGGAGCCGCTAAAGGCAGAGGAAATCATTAAGAAGCTTAAATGCGAAATCAAAGAGCTATAACCGTTTTCTTTTGTCGTAGTTTACAGCGATTTTTAGAAATTCCAAATTTCAAAATCTTCCAATAAAACAGGAAAAGAAAATTGTGGTATGAAATTGCAGCGTTTACTCGGTTGCCTTCGGCTTTTTCGGTCTTAACGAACGTACCGTTGCGCCTGCACGCCACATTTCCGAATTGCCCATAGCAGCTAATTCCTCGGCAAGTTTCTGCCTGTAATCTGGCGCTTGGCTTTTTTCAAGCACAATCCGCGTCTCTTCGCCTGAGGCTACAAGCTCGTAAAGCGACTCAAACAAAGGCATTGTGCATTCTCGGAATCGCTCCTTCCATCGTAACGCGCCGATGCGCGCAGTTTCGCTGCAGTTTGCGTACATCCAGTCCATGCCGTTCTCGTCAACCAAGCGTATAAGGCTCTGCGTAAGCTCCTCCACGGTCTCGTTGAAGGCCTCGCTTGGGCTATGCCCATGCTCTCGTAGCGTGTAGTATTGTGCTTCCATTATTCCCGCTAGGGCGCCCATCAAAACGCCGCGTTCGCCAGTCAAGTCGCTGTAAACTTCTTTTTCGAACGTTGTGGGGAAGAGATAGCCTGAGCCTATGGCTATTCCAATGGCTTTGGCGCGGTCTTCTGCCCTGCCTGTATAGTCTTGGTAAACGGCGTAGCTGCTGTTTATGCCGCTTCCATCTAGGAAATTGCGCCTAACCGATGTCCCTGAGCCTTTGGGCGCAACCAATATCACGTCAATGTTTTTTGGCGGAACCACGCCTGTTTGATCCTTGTAAACTATTGAAAAGCCATGTGAGAAGTAAAGCGCATCGCCTTCCTTCAAGGTCTTCTTGATGACAGGCCACATCTCCCGCTGCCCCGCATCGGTAAGCAAATACATTTTGATGGTTCCACGTTTCGCTGCTTCTTCCATGGGAAACAGGTTTTTCCCCGGCACCCAACCGTCCTGCACTGCCAAGTCATAATATGCTTTGTGTACGCCTGTGCTCTCCTGCCCAATGATGACGTTTATGCCATTATCGCGCATGTTTAAGGATTGAGCGCGACCTTGAATGCCATACCCGAGCGAAACGACAATCTCGTCCTTCAATATTTCTCGGGCTTTTTCTACAGGAAACTCTTGCCTTGTAACAACTTGTTCTTTTACGCCACCAAAGTCTAATTCTACCATAGCTGATTCCTCAAATCCAGTGGTATGAGACACATATGAAGTAATTAAGAATTACTTTCGCATGAGCACGTAAAGGTTCAGCGGCAAGCGCTCTCTTTATGGACCCAGCAGCTGAAAAGCTTTCTTATTCCCCACCATGTTGCAGTCCCCAATCGTAAACTACTTTTACCTATAATTGAAGATTGCTGAATCCTATTCTGCAACGGCTGTATAAACAAACCTGTTACCTTTCGCGGTCTGAAAAGCTATCTGATAAGTTACTGCTTGAACAGAAGCGGTAGATACTCGCAGAACAACTAGTTCGCCTCTGCCTATTTGGCGTGTTCCAGCGATATAGACCACTGCAGCAGGCTGAGAGTTCACCTTCACACTTCTCAACAGCACGGTTTGCGTGCCATTGTTATATAATGCAACATCAATATATGCGCAGTTTGGCCCCCATCGATAATTCTTAACCTGCAAATTCTCGCTGTACAAGTTCGCTGTTGGCAAACCGTTTATCCAAGCCACAGTAGCTAAAGAAACCGAGGTGGCTATGCATAACAAAGTCAAACTGGTCGCAAGTGGCAGAAAACTTTTGCTTGTGTTGCGTGGAGCCATAGCGCACGTTTAGACGCGATTAATGGATAGCGTTTATGAATTCAAAATCAGAATTAACACTTAGCTATGCCGGAAACATATTTCTATTATAATCTTTTACAGCACAGAACCTTTAAGTTTTATTAACGCCGTAGTAATTTTACCTTTAAGTCGCGGGGTAGTCGTCTAGCTTGGACTAAGGGTTTTCTGGCGAATTCTCCCGCACAACCCCATCTTTTTCTCTGTGCAACGTTTAAGGAGTTCATAAAATACTATTTCTGTGAATATTTTTCTAGAGCTTCATTAATGAGCTGCATGTCTTTGGTGAGGAGATGATGACTTTTCCGTAGATAAGTCATCAGGGTGGTTATCCCGTTTAGTCTTTCACCTTCTTTTATGAATCTTTCAAGAATTTTGCGCTCATGTTCGGTTAGTATATATGAGCGGACCATTCAATCACCATAGTTTTATGGTCATACTAATACAGTAGAAACATTTAAATATTCCGCTACTACTGCATTAGTATGGTGATTGAAGTATGGTTGGAATGAAAACCGTGAAGATGAAAACTTTGTTTGATGAGGAATTCGAGTTAGAAGTTGAGGAAAAAACTGAAAGACACATCCACGATCCCGTCAGGTGCATGAGGGCTAAAGGCCTAAAGTGCAAGTGCCACCACTGCAACAGCGCCCTGCATGGCATCGAATGGAAGCGCAAGCTGGAAAAGCTTGACAAATACTTGGAGATTGAAGGCCTAGAGGCCTTAGCGCCTAGTTTGGCTGATGAGCTTTTTGCGGAGGCCTTCCCGTGAGCGGCGAAACAGAGGTTTTAACAGTCGAGCTTAAGCTTCCCAGGGCTATCTTGGATCTTCTGAGGGCTCTGCGAGTCAACATTAACGAGTATTTCCAGAACACGATTGTGGAAGGTTTGGCAGCGGACTTGGATGCGGGCTCCCTATGGGATGATGTTCTGGAGCGCTTCCCAGAAATAAAGCATTTTCTCGAGGATGCAAGGCCCTAAGCGCCTTACGGAAACTTGCTTTTACTACGTACATCCCTGGTGTCTTTTTATTTTATGCCTTGTCTTTACGCGTTAATTGTGTGAGCCATTTTGAACATAACGGAAACCTTAGGCTCAACCACATTACTCACAGAGAACCATCAAAAGCAAAAAGCTTTAAGCTGCAATTGTAAAACTGAGAAATCATGAAGAAACTTGCCAAACTCCTTCTCATATTTGGCGCAGTAACCATTATCGCAGCTGTTCTCTCTTTTATCGACGTAATCAACACTACCCCAGTAATCAGAGGCTACGCTCTCACAAGCATGATTCTCTGGGTCGGAGTAGGCATCACTGAAATCATTGTTGCCTACATATACAACGAAAAACTGTCATGACTGTTCAACCCTTGCGAAACTCAAATCAAGTCTAAGCCAAGTTTTACACTCTAGGTCTAGCCTCAAAATATTACTACGTACATCAGAGGGCTAATAAGCCTCTTAGAACGTAGTAACCGGCAATGCTTCAGAAAAACATGGAGCGCTTAAACCGTAGCCTAAGACAATCCGCTAACGAGCGCCATATTTCGCCTTCAAATATTGGAATATGCGTTGCCATTTTTCGATTCCATATTTAGCTATGTCTTCTCCAACTTCTCTCCATATCTCTTCAGCAGATTTTAGCGCCTCTGAACTTTTGTTTTTAGCAAATTCATGAAGGTAGGTTGCAATTTCAAAACTCAAATCCTCTCTGCCCTTGTCAAACATCATTAGAAATGCTACAGCGGGCCCAGCTTTTTTCCAATCTTCATCTGAAATTTTAAACTGCTCCTTCCATTTCAACCAGTCATCTTCAAACTGTTCCACGTAAAGGCGCAGCAGCTCTTTCCAAGCGGCAAAAATATGATAACCATTAATTGGCTCATCCCATGTTGTTAATTCAATCCATCCTGAAAATCTTTTGTAAAATTCATCGTCGTAATGTATGGACGGAATCAATTTGATTTCAATATTGTCTTTTTCTGCTAATTCTTCAGCTGGGGTGCCTGATAAATGACACATTACTAAACGCTTTGGATAAACAATATGCTCATATATGCCCTTATAGAAATTTTTGATAAATTGTTTAACCGCCGGATCTTCAAGCTGATCTTTTTCGTAGAAATCTTCAATTTTAAATCCGTGTTCGTCGACGAGTTTTTTAATAACAGCCAAAACTGGAAAGAATCCCTTGCTTTCAAGCTCATGGATTCGATTTAGTCTTTTAAGCCGTTCATTCTCTTTAAGAAGCTTATCTATTTCTTCAGGAGGTAATTTAGCTAAAAACTCGAGGTTTTTTAAATGCTTTATTTTTTTGGCGATTTCAGCCTTCTCAACAGTAGGTATAGAATAGCGCACGTTTTTGTTACTTAGAACCTTTTTTTCAATAAGGCCGTCTTCTCGTAGTCTGTCAAGCTTTCTGACCAAAACTACTTTGAAGTGGTTTTCGTCTTGCTGAAAGGTTTTCGCGTGTCTTGGAAATATGGATTCAGCAATCTCAACAAATCGTTGCTCGCCTTTTTCAAGCAGATGGGCTAAAACGTCTATTTCTATCTCGTCAAGCTTTCTGTCTTTCATGTCAATCGCTTAGTTTGCTTTCTGTAATAATTACAAATTATTAATTATATATGAGTTTCGCATTTATAGCAGACGGTGTTTAGAATGATTGAAAAAGAGTTGAAATTTAACGCGCATGCGAATTGCTGGCGTGCCTTTAAGTATAGAAACCTTAAGTTGACAAAAAATCGGCTTTCTGAAAACGACAAGATTTTGGTTGTAATTCAGAAAAGAGCCGTTTAAAACGGTTTTCGCATTTTTTGTCCAACATATATATTGAGGGAGGTGTGTGTGTTTAAAATGATTGAGAAAGAGTTGAAATTTAACACGCATGCGAATTGTTGGAGTGCTTTCAAGAAGTGTAGCCGCGCTAATGTTTTAAAAAATCGGCTTTCCAAAAGCGACTTTTTTCTGCTTGTAAATCAGAAAAAAGCCGTTAAAAACGGTTTTTCCATTTTTTAAAACACATACTAGTGGAGGAGGTGTGTGATAAAAATGACTGAGAAAGAGTTGAAATTTGATGTTGAGCCTGAGGAAACCGTGTTTTGGTTCGCGTTTGTCTGCAAGGGCACAATGAAGGCTTATGAAAAAATCAAAGCTGCCATTTTAAAGGCTGAAGGCTGCGAGTTGCGTTTTCAAACCAAAAGCCCAGTGCGGCTTTGGATAGCGAAAGAACGTGATGGAGTGACTGATTTCAATGAGCGAAATCGTTGAAGCTGCACGGGGCTATTGGAGCTTAGGGCTTCCTGCTGTGCCCTTAAGGGGGAAGCAGCCGCTGGTTCAATGGGCCCATTGGCAGATGCAGCCGCAGACTGAAGCAGAATTTAACGGGCTCCCATGGAATGATGCAGATGGCTTCGCTGTTATTTGCGGCTCAAAAACCCAAAGCGGGCTATACTTTGCAGCCGTAGACTTCGACGTTAAAAACCTCAGTTCCGAAGCCATAGAGAAGGGCCGTGAAGCCCTCAAAAACCTGCCTATCACACAGATTGAGGAGACGCCAAGCGGCGGGCAACACTGGATCTATCTAAGCCATGCTAAACCTAAGAGTGTAAGCGCCTTTCATAACCTTTGCGGGCTTGAATTAATCGGCGAGGGTAAGCTCTGCATTATGGCGCCTTCAAAGGGCTACAGGAAACTTAACGATAACACTCCGTCAACTGTGGCGAATCTTGAAGCTGCATTTAAGGATGCACTCTGCAGAGCTGGGATAGCAGCAGCGCCTAAAACGTGGTTTAAGCAGGAAAAACCCATAGGGAATTACAAGGGGCCAGAGCCCCCATGCATAAAAGCTTTGATTCAAGGCGTTGAAGAAGGCCTGAGAAACGAGGTTGGCATAAGGTTAGCTTCATACCTGCTTAACTTCAAGGGACTTAGCCGAGGCCAAGCCTTAGCCAAGCTTCAAGCGTGGAACAACCGCAACTGTCCGCCTATGCCCAGCCGGGAAGTCGAGGCCATCTTGAAAAGCGCTGAAGCCCATGGCTACATTTTTGGCTGTGAAGACCAGCTTTTAAAGACTAACTGTAAAGAGGCAGAATGCCCCATCCTAAAGGGCCCGAAGAAAATTGTCAGAACTCCGTCAGCTGAGCTACCAGACGGCCGCCTTATTGAGGAAGCATTCGACGGCGAAAACATCTTTTTCCTAGTTTACGATCCGAAAACGGGCTTAACGGAGCAAATGGAGCACGTAGAAACTGAAGACTGCATTTATAAGCCCGTCAAAAATCTTGACGTTAAAAATGGGCTTACGCTGCTGCCCAGCAGGGCTGAGGAATATGAAAGCGAGGAAGAACTCTTCCGTTTAATCGTGGACTTTCTGAATTCATGGCATGAGGCGCCAAGCGAGTTTGAGCGTAAACTTGATGCCTTCTACGTTTTCTTAAGCTACGTCTATGATCTGCTTCCTAGAGTGCCCTATCGAAGGGCTTTAGGAAGCTATGGCCGCGGGAAATCCGCTTGGATGGACACGGTTGGCTCGATATGTTACCGGCCTATAATCCTTGCGGGCTGCGACACGGACAAAGCCATTGTTAGGCGGATTCATCTTTGGCGTGGAACCGCATTAATTGACGAGGCGGACTTTGACAAAAGCAGCCTCTACGCTTTCATAGTGAAGATTTTGAACATTGGCTATGACCGAAGGCTTGGGCATTATACTAGGGCGGATGACGTTAACCCGCAGAAAACCATCAGCTATAACGTGTTTGGCCCTAAGCTTCTGGCGACGCGTGAGGAATTCAGGGATAAAGCCTTGGAGAGCCGCTGCCTTACCTTTGTAGCCCGTGAAAAGACCAAGCCGATGCCGCTGTATCGGGATAAGAAGTTTTTGGCTGAAGCGCAAGCCCTAAGAAACAAGTTGATCCTCTGGCGATTCCGCAAATACCCGGAGTTAAAGGCTAAAGCGGGAACGCTTGAAACACCAGAACTTGAAACTGAGCTAACTATTTCCAGCAGCCGAATAAAAGAGGTAATTGCTCCGCTACTGCTGTTGAATCCACAATTCAAGGATGAAATTAACGCTTTAGCCCAAGAGCTTGAAGCCCAAATAAAGGCCAGCGATCCTGATTGGCAGCTTGAGGAGCAGTTTAACGATGCGATTCTTAGGATCTGTGCTGAAGCGCCGATAGGTGCGAGTGGTTCGGAAGGTCTATTGGTGAGCCGTGTAGAAGATGAAAACGCTACTCTAAACGCTTACCTGCAACCAGAACCGCAGAGAATGGTTTTGAGGATTCCACTTGTTAAAATTTCAAAGATTATCCTGGATAATCCAGACCCAGATCCAGACGAGCTTAAGAGTCTCAACCAAAAATTATCAAGGATCGCGAAAAATCGCCTTGCGCTTAAAGTTCTGAAGGATCGTAAAAGACGCAGCGTTATCGAGGTAGGGCTCCCCTATAAGCCTTCCGCACCTATCAAACCTATCGGCATCAAAACCGTTAAAGTGGTTGAGGTTGACGATCTGCATCCGCTTGAGAGGTCTGTAGCTCCTGTTGAAGCTGAAATAGAGCCTGAAGTAGAGCCTGATGAGAAGGTTAAGCCTTCTGAGGGAACTGAAGTTGAGGGGGAAGGTAGGCCGCGGATACGTTTTGGCATGATGCGCTGGGCT
Source organism: Bathyarchaeia archaeon (assembly GCA_038848695.1). Lineage (GTDB taxonomy): Archaea > Thermoproteota > Bathyarchaeia > Bathyarchaeales > Bathycorpusculaceae > JAOAIV01. The sequence continues at coordinate 39,977 of JAWCNL010000012.1, read as the reverse complement.
AGATTGCACTTTAAAATAAGCGATGCGGGGGCTTGGAAAGCTGCTGAATTTACGCATCGATGTCAACATAGGCTACCTATGGATCTGACTTTTCCAGACGGCTTCAAGGTCGAAGTTAGAGGCCCGCTCACGTGGTTTATGGCCCGCGTTAAAGCCGTCGAGTTCTTTGGTAAATGGCGGAGGGAAAGCAGTCTTACAAGGGATTCCACTGTTCCCGGCTGCATTGGTACAGGTGAGCCTATACCGCCTAATACATGCGAGAATTGCCGAGGAGACTTAAGCTGTTTCGATCTGCCAGACTTCAAGGCAAACTTGGAAAAGCACTTTAACAGAGCGATTAAAATCCGCAGCGGGCTACGTTATGCAGACGTCAGCGTTTACCTCTGCGAGACGCCTTACCGCTTAACCGTCCAGGGTCAAAAGGCCCTGTTGCGCTTCATCATCGAGTACATAGAAAACCACAAGTCGACTAAGCGTGTTTTCCAGCAGCTTTTCGGGATAGCTGATGATTGGGCTTCTTTCACGGTGTTGAATGGCGATGTTGGGAAAGTTAGGGATGGCTTAATTGAGATTTTAACGGTGAAAGGCAACGTGAAACTGCTGACAGTGGCTCCGGGTAAAGTTTCCCACACCCGCGTTTGGTGTCTCAAAACCGAGGTGAAGCAAAATGCAGCTTTCAACGTATGAAGTTGCGTTGATGAGTAAGAAGCTGGATGATGCTCTTGCGAAAATTGGGCGTGTAGCCTCTAAACTGCTGAAGTCTGGAGACAGGAAAGCGTTCGTGACTTTGTTTCAAGCAATGGATGACCTCTCTTATGTGCAGTCCAAGGTTAGTGTGTTGGCTTCAGCTTCAGCTGCGAAGGTTTCCAAGCGAACTTTGGAGAAGCTTGAGGAATATTTAGCTGAAAAATCTGGGGGTAGAGATTCCAGCGGTTAGAATTTCAGCCCCCATATTTTTTCATGGAGCAATTGGCTATGAGGGCATACATCTTTACGGCTAAGGAGCTGGCGGCAATAGAGCAGTTCACGCAGACGGGCAAGAGAAACCCCGCGTTTAATAAGCTGCTATATTATATTAGGCGGAACGAGCGGCTGTTAGTTGAGATCCAGCTTTTCCTTGAGCTTTGGAGCCAAGCCCGGGGGCATAGCAAAAAAAGCGTTAAGCGGCCGCCTGGTAGACCGAGAAAGAATTGAGGGATGCTTGGTTATGGTAGAGGCTTCCGCGTTAAGCCCTAATGAACGGCCCGAAGCTGGAAACGGCCCTTGCTGTCCAGAATGCGGTTCAGCAGACCCTTTCAGGGATGGCTTAAGGTATTTGGCTGATGGCAGCGCAGTTCAGCGCTTCTTATGCCGTTTCTGCGGGTTCCGCTTTTCTTGGCCTCGTGTTGAAAGGCGCCGTGGAAGCGTGAATTTTAAAAGAAATGCTGACGTAACCATTGGCGGATGCAGCTCCAGAGTTCAAGCCCTTCTGGAGCGAAGGATGGAAGGGCTTATGGACGGGCAAATGGAAAATGGGCAAAGGGCCGCGGGAGCCACAGCAACGGACAGGGCTGACATCAAGAGTGCCATAGTAAACTTTGCTTGGAAACTTAAAAGGGAAGGATACTCAGAAGCAACAATTAAGGAATATTGCTATATCCTTGAAACCTTGAATAGACGCGGAGCGAATCTGCTGGATCCTGAAAGCGTGAAAGACTGTCTGGCGAGACAGGGAACATGGAGCAATGCCAGGAAAAGCATAGTTGTAAAGGCCTACACTGCTTTCCTTAAAAACCAAGGATTAACATGGTCTGCTCCGAACTATAAGGTGCCGCAGAAGCTGCCTTTCATACCTTTAGAGAAGGAGCTTGACGACTTAATCGCCGGATGTAATCGGCAAATGTCAGCGTTTCTTCAACTGCTGAAGGAGACAGGCGCTAGATGCGGCGAAGCCTTTGACTTGAAATGGACAGATGTGGATTTAACAAACAATACAGTGCGGATAACTCCGGAGAAAGGAAGCAACCCGAGAATATTTAAAATCTCAACGAAACTCGCAAGCATGCTTAGCAATCTGCCTAAAAAATCCATTAGAGTCTTCAGCTACAAAAACAAGTTTTACCTGAGGAAGAGCTTTGAAAAACAGCGGAAAAAAGTAAGCTTCAAACTTGGAAACCCAAGGCTGCTGAGGATAAGCTTCCACACTTTCCGTCATTGGAAGGCAACAATGGAATATTATAAGACGAAGGACATCCTATACGTCATGCAGCTTTTAGGACATAAAAACATAAAGAACACGTTGATCTACACGCAACTCGTCAAGAACATAAGCGAAGACGAATACATATGCAAGGCTGCCAAAACAATAGAAGAGGCAACACAACTGATAGAAGCAGGATTCGAGTTTGTCTGTGACATGGAAGGCTGCAAACTTTTCCGTAAAAGAAAATAAGCAGCGGGGTACTCGTCTATTCCAGAGGGGTAGTCGTCTAGCTTGGTTTAGGATACCAGCCTGGGGCGTTGGCGATCCTGGGTTCAAATCCCAGCTACCCCACCACTACCAACGCCAAGGGCGCGAGCACCATTTCAATATGTGTGGTTCTCTGCTTTTCAGAGGAGGGTTGTGCTGTTTTCACCTCTAGTAAGCGTGAAATGTTTTCGGTAAGGTTCTGTTCGGGCTTTAATTGTTTGCAGTTTTCTATGTCCTTCTTTGCCATTTCTCTGGAACATTTGCATAGATAATTGCGCTATTATGTGTAAATATATGAGCAAGTATTCTATTTTTTATTAGAAACGTTTATATAACTTTTAATTAAATGAACAAATGTTTAAAACACTTCCAGCGAATAGCAACAGGGAGCAATCAAAGTGCAAGCTAATTCAGTTGAAAGTATCCATTCCATTGATCTCCAAATTATCAGTTTGCTTCAAGAAGATTGCCGCTTAAGTTTTAACAAAATAGCCCGCAAACTCGGAATATCTGTTGGCACAGCCTTTAATCACGTCAGAAACTTGGAGAAACAGGGCATAGTGAGAGGCTACACTGTGGTTGTTGACGCTGCCAAGCTTGGTTACACCTTAACTGCTTTAATACTAGTTCAAGCCGAAGGAAGTCAGCTTTCGCAAATTGAACAAGAAATCGCCAAGACAGATGATGCAGTAGCTGTTTATGATATCACTGGCGATTATGATATTGCTGTTATTGCCAAATTCAGAGACCGCGCAAGCTTAAATGCTTATGTAAAAAATCTGCTAGCCAGCCCTCATATCAAAAGAACAGTCACAAATGTTGCACTTAACGTGGTCAAAGAAGACTTGAGAGTTAGATTGTAATTTTGAGGCGGAAAGCATGAACCCAACAAGAATAACCGTGGCCTTCGACCCTGCAACCGCAGCTTTACTTGAAAAGATTAGCAAAGAAACCGAACTTTCACAAAGCGAAGTAATGCGGCGTGCTCTGCGGTTTTATAGCGAAAACAAGATGTTGCTGGATCCAGTTGTAAAAAGGAAAGTTTACACTTACATGGATATGTTGCTAAGTGGAGAACATGTTATTTTGGACGTTGACCATTGGATTCTATTTCTGAATTTGCTTAAGTCCTTTCCTGATCAAGAAAAGTTTTGGAGTATGCATAGGACAGTGTCTCAATCTCACAGAGATCAATTAAAAAGCAAGTTTCATACTGCCGAAGAAGTGTTGGTGAGGCTGGAAGCATGCAACTTTTTCAGGTTGCTAAAAAATTCTGATAAAGATTTTACTTTGATCTTGGGCTTAGAGCAGTCTAAAAAATTTGTCAAGATCTTGCTCGAAGAATTCTTCGCTGCAATAGGTGTTCAAGCCGAGATTAAGGAGAACTTGACAAAGCTGAACGTCTATATTAAGCCATAATTAATGAACATATGAAGAACTTTGCTTCATTTTTCTATATATTTTTTTATTTTTTCATAAATTTTATGAACAAATCATAAATAGCTTTATATGAAGTCGCCGTGCTTTCCTCTGTCAAAAATAAATTGGGAATATAACATGCAAAAAGGAAAAACATCAAAAGCACGTAGAATCGCTGAAACAGCACTGGCAAAACATTCGACACTTTTCATGCGCAAAAAATGGTTCATACTAGCAGGTATTCTAGTAACATGCCTTTCAATGAGTGTTGGCCGAGCATATGCGCAGACAACTAACCCATTGGCAGATACCGGTACAGCGATAAGCATCGCTTGGACATTAGCAATGGGCGCGTTGGTCTGGTTCATGCAGCTGGGCTTTGCCTTCTTAGGTGCAGGCTACATTAGACAAAAAAACCAAGTTAACTATTGGTCAAAAAGCTATCTAGACTTCAGCATAGGCGTAATAGTCTTTGCATTAATAGGCTTCGGCTTGATGTTCGGAGGCTCAGGCGCCACTTTCCCAACAGGCTTCGACGCAACTGGCGCCATTATCTACACTCCAATTCCAGGACTGGAGCACGGCAACGCTTTCATAGGCTGGAGCGGTTTCGCTCTTGCAGGCGAAGCGTATAACGGCTTGACACTGGTTTTCTTCTTCTGGCAAGCAGTCTTTGCAGCAACTACAGTAACAATAGTCGCTGGTATGTTGGCTGAACGATTGAAGTTTCAAGCATACCTACTCTACACAGTGCTCATCAACATATTCATCTATCCAGTTTATGGGCACTGGGTCTGGGGCGGCGGTTGGCTTGCCACCCTGCCCTTGGGCGTAGGTGTCAGGGATTTCGCAGGCTCAGGTGTAGTCCATGCAGTGGGTGGCTTTACAGGGCTCGCTGGCGCATTGCTAGTAGGTCCACGTATAGGTAAATACGATAAAAAAGGTAAGCCAAGAAGTTTCGGTTACACAAACGTGCCCTACATAGTAATCGGTACAATGATTCTCTTCTTAGGCTGGTTCGGCTTTAACCCAGGAAGCACATTGACTACACTCGATTTCAGGACACCTTTAGTTGCGGTTACCACGTACTTGGCTGGAGGCGCTGGCGCGGCAATGGCGCTCATTATCTCTTACTTTGACAAAGACAACTTCAAAGGCCCTGATGTCCAAGCCGTCTGCACCGGAGCTCTAGCAGGCTTAGTTGCGATCACGGCGCCCTGTGCATATGTCGCGCCATGGGAAGCAATAATCATAGGTCTACTGGCTGCGCCAATAGCCATCTACGGTAACTTCTTCGTGGAACGGAAACTGAAAATTGACGATCCAGTAGGTGCTTTCGGAATACACGGTTTAGGCGGTCTTTTCGGCTTGCTTTCAGTCGGCTTGTTCGCAGATGGAACTTACGGTGGCGTACAAGGTGTTCTCATAAATGGCGCTGTTGGTTTAGGTCAGCTCGCTGCACAGTCAATTGCCATGGTCGTTGTTGCCAGCTTTAGCTTTGGTATGGGTCTTCTGATATTTGGTCTGATAAAGTACACGGTAGGTTTGCGGGCGTCACCAGAGCATGAAATTGAGGGCTTAGACTTAAGTGAACATGGCTTTGCTGCTTACCCTGAGGTTGTCATGAAACCTGAAGATCCTGAATGGGTTCGCAAAGATACTGAAGACGATTAACCTTCCCTTCTCTTTTTTTATTTGTAACAGCCTCTCTCACCTTTTTAATAAAAACGTTTGTCGCAATTTTAGCCCATATATGTCTACAAACGTTTAGCAATAATAATTTTTTATGGTGATTTTTCTATTTTTTCATAAAAATTATGAGCAAATCACAACCAACTTTATATCAAGCTCGACCTATGGATAACCAAAACAGGACAATGAAGGTTGAGCCATATTGCCACTTGACGCCAAAATCATAGTGCTACCCATATTCATCGCATGCTACGCTCTCGCCATAAGCCGTAAAGTAAAACTTGCCTACATATCAACAGGAACACTGGCGACACTAATAATCCTAGGCATAATATCTTGGCAAGACACAATCTTTCAAGCGATACAATGGGACGTACTCGCAGTTATCTGGGGCTTCATGATGGTTTCATTCGTATTTTCCGAAAGTAAAATGCCTGAACTTATTGCAAACAAGATACTTACCCACATAAAAACAGAAAAGTACGCGTTGTTAGCTTTATGTGCTCTTTCAGCGTTTCTTTCAGCGTTTATGGCAAACGTCGCGGTGCTTTTCCTAATGGCGCCAATAGCCATGCAAATGGCAAGAAAACTTGGTTCACCGCTCTTTCGCTACATAGTTTCTGTAGGTGTATGCGCAAACATGGTAACCACCACAACAATAATTGCCGATCCACCAGCGCTAATTCTAGCTGCTCAGACAGGTTTACGACCACTAGATTTCTATTGGTTTCAAGGTAAATTGGGGCTGGGTTCTATCACAATTCTCGGCGTAGCCGCTGCATTATTGGTTTTGCTCTTTTTGCTGAAAGATATGACTAAAAAAATAGAAATTGCGCCTGAAGCAATATCAGTGTCCAAATTACCAAGTTTGCTTTTTGTATTTGGCATAGTTGTTTTAGCGATAGCACCTCAAATTGGAGTAAGCACAGGAGTGGTGGGAATTGCAGTGGGTTTCGTTGCATTACTTCTAGGGCGGAAAAAGCTAAAGCAAATGCTTTACGAATTCGATTGGAACTCATTCATTTTCTTAGCAAGCATATTTGGCGTTATCTATACCGTGACAACGTCTGGGTTACTACTAGATTTTGCTCAAGCCGCGGTAGCCATGGGTATAACAGATCCAATTGTTATGTTGGCTTCTGTCATGTGGCTTTCTGTGGGGTTATCCACTTTTATTGACCCTAACGCTTACACGGTTCTAATGATTCCCTTATGCCAGCAACTAGCAAACCTCGCGAACATAAGCGCTTGGCCATTGCTTTTTGGCACACTGGTAGCTACAGGAAGCGGCGCCAACATACTGCCTATGGGCGCTGCTACAAACGTGTTTGCATGCGGTTTACTTGAAAAACAAAACTGCCTAGTCAGCACAAAAGAGTACATGAAGATAGGCTTGCCGCTTTCCGTTACTGCCGTGGCAACTTCAAACATAATACTATGGCTTGTATGGTTGCGATAAGAATGCATGGAACCTTAATAGCACTTTATATCACTGGTGAACCATAAATATGTCAGAAGATGAATTGCCACCTAGCAAAAGTTTCAAAGAAATAATTGCGGAAAAACAGAAAAAAGGGAAAACACGCAAGAAATTACTAAAGCTGCTCACAAGTCTCGATTCATCAATAATCTATTGCTTTCTCTTCCTCTGTCCGTTCGCAACAGCGTCCATAGTATTCTATTATGTTGCTATGCCTGACATCTTACTTTGGGCGCTGTTCCTCGTGGTTACCGCAATTGTTTGCTCTATTACCGCACAATACCTAACAAGGGCTATAAAGAAAAGACAATGGCGATATGCGCAATACTAAAATTTTTCAAAATCATACAAGCTTGCTTTGGGCTTGTTGTATAGCAACAATTCTTTCTATGGTCTTCCAACGTTGCTGTGTAGTGAATACCGCAAGCCATGTATCGTATTTCACCTTTATAAAATAATTACATAATAGTAATTTGGGGGAAGCTATGGTGGGGTCTAAAGTTAATTTCGGCGTATTTCTCCCATTCTATGCTTTTGGCTTTAAAGAGGCCAGCTCTTCTGTGCTGTTTAGTCGTGTGCGCGATGTTGTTTTAGAGTGTGAGCGTTTGGGTTATCATTCCGTGTGGCTGGATGACCACTTAATGTTTGGTAACCGCCCCGTGCTCGAGTGCTGGACCACTCTCACCGCGCTTTCCCAACTAACCACGAGGATACGACTGGGAACCATGGTGCTCTGCGCGTCGTTCAGAAATCCTGCTTTACTCGCCAAGATGGCCGCTACGCTCGATGTCATCTCTAATGGTAGATTAGAGCTTGGCATAGGCGCTGGTGTCCAAAAAGAGGAGCACATGGCCTATGGCTTCACCTTTCCCGAAGCGCGAACCCGCATAGAACGGTTAGCTGAAGCTGTTGCGATCATAAAGGAGTTATGGACTGAGGAAAAAGCCAGTTACAAAGGGAAGCATTACGAGATTAATGAGGCTGTTTGTGTGCCTAAGCCCTTGCAGAAGCCGCATCCCCCAATAACGATAGGAGGCAGCGGAGAAAAATTAACTTTAAAGGTGACGGCGCGGTACGCTGACAGATGTGACTTCGGCTACTTGCCTTCAATAGAGCTTTACAAACGCAAAATAGAGGTTTTAGAGACACATTGCCGTGGGGCAGGAAGAGACCCGAATGAGATAGTGATGTCATGCTGGCCGGGTGGCCAAGTGCTAATTGCTAGTAGCCAAAAAGAGCTAAGCAAAGCAGTTTTGGCACACAAGCCCAAAAATGTCAGTCGAAAAGACTTCGAGCGTCTTAACCTTATAGGAACTCCAGAAGTCTGCCTGAAAAAACTTCGGTCCTACCTTGATTTAGGCTTTACTCACTTCATGCTGTTTTTCGGTGACCTTCCTTGCTTGGATGGTCTGGCGTTATTTGCTGAGTATGTTATGAAAAAGCTGAAGTGAAACAATTCTGCTTAAACGAAGTTGCAGCCGATTTTCTTTTTGCCACCAAAATAAACTATTTTGGCGCCGAATTTTTGCTTGTTTTAAGCTAGTTCCGATATTAAATCGAAGTCGTCTAGCCAGCCTGCTTGCTCGTTAACTGGGCGCTTGAACATCATGCCCAAGTTTTTTCTATCTTTAGCTTGGTGATATTTGAAATATATCTCGTTGTTCAGTATACCAAGTATCTCTATCTTGCCTGTTCTGTGCGCCATGATATACTTGAAACGTTTACTTATGCCACTGCAGTTTTCTTTTGCCTTCTCCACTATGCGCACCCCTTCACAAATTGGAACTTGAAAGTGATGTTTAACTCGCTTTACTGGGCGACATTGAAAAACATAGTAAGGTGTAACACCAATACTTGCCAGCCTATTCATTAATTTCGCAAGAGTTTCTGGATCATCGTTAACTCCTCTTAAAAGAACCGTCTGATTGCACAACAATACGCCTGACTTAATCAAATTATTTATCGCCTTAATAGACTGAGGAGTAATTTCGCGTGGATGATTAAAATGCGTAACAACGTAAAGTCTCCTTTCACTCTTTGAATATTTTCTGAAAATTGCCAGTATCCCCTGATCAAAGAGTCTATGTGGAAGGGTTACTGGAACCCTGCTGCCAATCCTCACGAACTGTATATGTTTTATGCTCGATAGTGCTTCGAGAAATCTTTCGATAATTTCGTTCTTAAGCACCAGCGGATCTCCACCGCTAATCAATACATTATTTATTTCTTCGTGCTTAGCCACGTAAGCGACTGCCTCTTCGAAGCGCTTCAAAATTTCATCGGTAGGCAATCCAACAAGTCTTTTTCTGAAACAGTGTCGGCAGTAAACAGCGCAACGATTTGTCGCCAGAATTAACGCGGTTTCATTGTATTTGTGCTGCAGCCCTGGCATTTTCGTGTTCTCCGCCTCGCCGCTTGTATCGTACACCCCTTCAACATTAAGCTCCTCAATAGACGGCAACGCCATTTTCCTTATCGGATCATTCGGATCATTCCAATCTATCAGCGATAAGTAGTATGGGCTAATTCGCATTGGATGAATTTGAATAACTTGCTCCAGCTGCCGCTCCACTTGTGGCGGAATGGTTGTGTGCTTCTTAAGCTGCTGTAATGTTGAGATGTTCTCCTCTAATTCTTTATGTTCTGGCATTTTACTCTACCCCTATTGCAGTTCTATGCTTCGGAAAACCAGCAGAAATAAGCAAAGCGACATAACATTAATCAATTCAACTGGTTTTCCATAATTAAATTACTTTTTATCACTTAAAAAAGTTATGCCGCAGCTACATTTCATCTACGGGGGTCTTTTCGAAAAAAATTTAAGCTACTAAACTTATCTGATTATAACTTGCAGACTTGTGCTAAATAGTGCTTGGTTGCAACCTTTTAGGTCTAAAGCGTGCAGTTGCATGCCATATATCATGCTACAAGGGTTCCTAGTTTCTGCACCAAGCACGGCAAAGTAGTCTAATAGTCAATGGCGTGATGGAAATAGATGGTGCAGACTGAAGATAGAGTAGTAATCCGTGGGTTAAGAGATGTTGCCGCAGCTGAAACCAGACTTAGCTTTGTAGACCCTAATGGTGCTCTATACTATTTGGGCTATAATATTGATGATCTTGTAGGTCGAGTTATCTACGCTGAAATTGCTTACTTGCTAATCCACAAGAAGCTCCCTAACAAGGATGAATTGGCTGAGTTTAAAAGTAATCTTATTTCTGAGATGCGACTCCCTGATGCTATTGTCGAAAGCATTAAAGCGGCGCCTAAAAATTGCCATCCAATGGATATTTTACGCACCGAGGTTTCCCATCTCGGAGAATATGATCCTGAAGGAAATGATCTTTCGCGACCTGCAAACATCCGAAGAGCCACGAGACTAATAGCTCAGGTTCCCGCTATAGTTGCTACCATCTATAGGAGCCGTATTGGCCAAACTGTTCCAGAGCCAAGGAAAGACTTTGACTTGGCCAAAAACTTCCTTTATATGTTCCGTGGATCACCGCCTGATGATAATGAGACAGCTGTTATTCACCAGTATATGGTGCTTCACGCTGACCACGGCTTTAACGCTTCCACTTTCGCTGCGCGTGTGACCGCAAGCACAAATTCCGACATGTATTCTGCAGTGACTTCTGCTATTGGAACACTTAAAGGTCCATTGCATGGAGGAGCTAGCGAAAAAGTGATGGATATGCTTGACGATATAAATCTGGAAGAAGAAGTTGAAGAGTATATTCAAGGAATGTTGGATGAAAACAAGAAGATTATGGGTTTTGGCCACCGCGTATATAAAACAGAAGACCCGCGCACCAAACATCTGAGAGGAATTGTTGAAAATCTCTGTCACCGCGAAAGAACTTTGAGTTTATATAATAAATGCATAAAAATTGAAAAGATTGTTTATGAGCGGAAAAAGATATATCCGAACGTAGATTTCTACGCTGCAGTTGCCATGGACGCGCTTGGTGTTCCGAAGGAATATTTTACTCCGTTCTTTGCGTCAAGCAGAATCTCTGGTTGGGTTGCTCATGTAATCGAGCAATATGAGGACGCTGTGCTTCTACGGCCCTCATCAAAATATGTCGGCGAATATGGAAGGCCTTTTATTCCAATCGAGCAACGATAAACATTAACTCTCTTGCTGCCAAGTGATACATAAAAAACGGGATGTGAAGTGAGCGCCTAAGAAGCAGCGCTACTTCATGATTGCCTTTAAGTCTTCTTCCGCTGTTGTTATGGGCATTATGTTAAACTTTTCCACCAGCACTTTAAGTATGTTCGGTGTTATGAACGCTGGTAAGCTCGGTCCTAAACGTATATTCCTTATGCCCAGGTAAAGCAGCGACAGCAATATGGCCACGGCTTTCTGCTCATACCAAGAAAGCACCAGCGAAAGCGGCAACTCATTAACTGTCACGTTGAATGCTTCGGCCAACGCCTGCGCGATTTTAATTGCCGAGTAGGCATCGTTGCATTGTCCTATGTCTAGGAGTCGCGGAATTTCGTCGATTGTGCCTAAGTCCTTGTCGAAGAATCTGAATTTTCCGCAAGCAAGCGTTAGCACGACGGTGTCCTTAGGCGCTTTTTCCACGAACTCGGTATAGTAGCTTCTTCCAGGTTTCGCGCCGTCGCAGCCGCCGACGAGCAGGAACTTTTTAATGCGGCCGCTTTTCACAGCAGCTATTATTTTGTCTGCCACGCTTAGCACCGCGTTTCTGCCGAAACCGGCGGTTACATACCTGCCTTCTCTATCAGCTGAAAAGCCCGGCAACTCCAACGCCCGCTTTATCACCGGAGAAAAGTCTCTGTCTTCTATATGCGGCGTTCCCGGCCAGCCAACTGGACCCGAGGTGAAGATGTTGTCTTTGTAGCTTTCTATTGGCCTCTGGAGGCAATTGGTTGTCATAACTATGGCGCCGGGGAATTCTGCGAACTCGCGTTGCTGATTTTGCCATGCCGTACCGTAGTGACCGTAAAAGTGCGGATAAGCTTTCAACTTTGGATATCCATGCGCTGGCAGCATTTCGCCGTGTGTGTAAACGTAGATTCCTTTACCTGCACTCTGTTTCAGAATCTCCTCTAAATCTTTCAGATCATGCCCGGACACGAGAATAGCTTTGCCTTTTTTCACGCCAAGCGGCACCTTTGTTGGCACTGGGTGCCCGTAGGTCTCAGTGTTTCCAGCGTCAAGGAGCTCCATGGCTCGGATGTTTATTTCGCCGCATTTCATGGCTAAGCCTACAAAATCGTTTACGCCGAGCGACTTGTCTAATGGAGCAGCGAGGCCTTGGTGGATAAAATCGAAGACTTTCTCGTCTTTTTTGCCGAGGATATATGCGTGATAGGTGTAGGCTGCTACGCCCTTTAAGCCATAAGTGAGCAGCCACTGAAGCGAGTGCAAGTCCTCGTTTACGATGGGTTCCGATTTTATTCCATACAGTTTTCCTTGCGCTATTAAGCCTTCTCTGGTTTTATCTAAAGCCAAGTTGGCAGGGCCATCGCTTGCATCGATGTTGCCTCCCACAAGCCGTATTTGCTTCTTCAGTTGCTCGCGCAAATCCGCCGTTTTCTTAATGTACTCGATAATTCTGTCTGGGTCGAAGTTAACATTCGTTAAAGTAGCAAACAGTGCTTCGCAAGTGAATACGCTGATTTCTTCGGTTCTGATGCCTGCCTTCTTCGCTTCGATGACTAATTGTGAAAGCCCTCTGAGCAAATAAACAAGCAGGTCTTGGAGTGAAGCTACGTCTGGAGTTTTCCCGCAGACACCGATTATTGTGCAGCCTTGCCCTTTAGCGGTTTGTTCGCACTGGTAACAAAACATTTGTTCTTGACTCATTTTTCTCATTCCACGTAAGATTAATAGTCAGCAGTGTCAAATAGCGCTTATCCCTAAAATGTTAGGGATTACTTGCCAGTTTAGCTTGTTCGTTTTCAAAATACTGCTTCAAAAGCCTCTTTGTTCCTCTTCGAATCATCTCCGAAAGAGTCGAAGGCCTCACGCCTAGTTTAGCAGCTAGCTCACGTAAACCAATTTTCCGTGGATAATCAAAAAACCCGCTTTTCAACGCTAACCAAAATATTCTTTCCTGATTCTCAGTTAAAACACCGCTTTTTGCTTCAAAACTTCCCTTCTTAAGCACGTTGACTTTGTGCCCAGAATTTTCTAGTGCAGATATGATGCCCGTGTACACTTCAAACGTGGGCACGATAAAGCTATACATTATCATGTGCTCCTCTACGCTTCTGCCTGAAATTAGAAAAGCACCATGAGATAGAATGGTGTTGCAGACTTCGCAGCCTTCACTTTCAAACCACAGCGAATGCTTTCCTTCAACTTTACGCCGGGATGAAGATGATTTCCACTCTTCTGAAATCTTTTCAGCATCTTTCGCGTCAAGCTCTACCAAATGCTTAACTGTGCCACTGCTTGAGCTCCTTATGTCTGTCACTTTAAGCTGTTTAAGTCCAAGAGAAGCAAATTCTTCCAATATTCTGCATTGCCTGTTTTCCACCGCGATAACTACATGATACGGTTTAGGCCATGTTTCCATCAAGTCTGAAATGCTCCATGTTATTTTTGGTCTGGTCTTGAAATGCTCGAGTTCACGTTGAAGGTGCAGGTCTCCGCCCTAGGATAACATCTACATCGATTGTTGAGCTGCCGCGCATAACGGTTATCCTTAGAAGCTGCCCAGGCAACGTGTTCTCCGCAAGATAACTTGCCAAGTCATCATTATTCCTTATTCGCGTTTGATTCAGCGCAATTATTATGTCATTAACTCTCAGCTTGCCATCTGAGGGTCCTCCGGCGACGACTGAAGCGATTCGCCAGCCGTAAGTAACGGATGCTCCTATCTGCTGGGCTATGCTGTAACTCATGTCTTGGCCTGTAACGCCTAGATACGAGTGGTCGCGGTAGGTTCCAGTTGCGACCAAGGCTGATATTTCCCTAAGAATTGTGTTTGATGGAACAGCGAAGCCTAAGCCTTGCGAGTCTGATAGGATAGCGGTTGTTACGCCTACCACTTTGCCTGCTGCGTTCAATAGTGGTCCTCCAGAGTTTCCAGGGTTTATCGGTGCGCTTGTTTGTATAATGTTTGCTATTGCGAAGCCGCCAGCGTATTCTTCTTCAGTAATTGTTCGGCCGACTGCGCTAACTACGCCTGTGGTTAATGAACCGACCAAGCCGTAGGGGTTTCCTATGGCTATAACAGGGTCGCCTACGCGCAGTGTAGATGAACTGACGATTTCGATAGGTTTAAACTCGCTCTCTGGCGCGTCAACCGAAAGCACCGCCAAATCCGCATAAGGGTCGCTTCCCAGAACTCTTGCTGGATAGCCGTTGCCATTCGAGAAAGTGACGCTTAGGCTTGTTGCGCCATGTACTACATGATAGTTAGTTATTACCACATTTCTGCCCGAATAGGAGTATACAAATCCCGAGCCCTGTGCTTCGCCGCCGCTCGTGGCTCCTTGAATCAAAACCACCGAGTCGCGGACACTCTCGTAAATGTTCGCCAGCTCAGTTTCATTCTGATAGATTGTGATGTTTTGATAGGTGATATTCTGTGTGCCAGTGAGTCCCGCGACACGGTTTTGAAGCGCTGCCACTTCATCGCTTAGTTCTGCCATTTCTTGGTATGTGATGTAGAAACTCGCTAGTGCACCGACAAGTAAGCCGGCTGCAAACAAGAGTGCCAGAAGACTGAGTGATGTTTTACCATAACCGTTTGAAGCGTACATATAACGTTACCTCTAAATGAAGCATACTGATTTTTGAAAATAAAGGTTTACTATTCCCTTCTGTCAATGATGTCCAGTGCATCTGGACCTGTGCCTATTAGAACAACTGGCACACCAGTTGCGCTTTCAATTTCCTTTATAAATTCTTTTGCTTCTGCGGGTAAAGCGTCAAATTCCCTGATGCCTTGACACTTCGGAAAGAGGCTGTCTAGCTTTGTGACAGCTGCTTGTGTCGCACCGTTTATTTTTGCTGCTTTCCTTGCTAATTCAAAATCAAAAGGCGCTGAGCGTCTGTCTCGGCCTGTTCCAGCGGCGGTTTCAAACCAGCCTCTTTTTATGGCTTCTTCCTTGCTTAATTCGCCAGGCAAGGGTCCCGCGCCAACACGGGTTATGAATGACTTGTAAACTATGAGAACGTCGTCTACTCTTGTTGGACCTACTCCAGCTTCGGAGCATATAGCCGAGGCGCCCGTGTCTCTTCCCGTCACATATGGGTATGTTCCATGAAAAAGCGAAAGCATAAAGCCCTGTGTGCCTTCCAGCAAAACGTTTTTGCCTGCATCGATACCCTCGTTGACTTCTGTAGCTACATCCGCCAGATAAGGCTGCAACTCAGGAATGTCCCGCGCAAGCTTGGCGTTTCTTCTCACGCGCTCCTCTAGTGCTGGTCCAACACCCCAGCCAGTGGTGCCCAGTCCCTTTAGGTGAGCGCTAGTTTTATCTTGTATAGAGTGTTTCTCTTCAATTATCGAGGCTTGGTAATCCACGCCTATGCGGTTATGCACTTTAGTTAACTCTACTTCCTCAAGAAATTTTCCAACATGGACGTTGGCGCCTGCACCTATTAGCAAACGGCATTTTGGATTCAGGAATGCGGCTGGCACCATGTGTAACGCGTAGCGTTTTCCTTCCATCCAAACTGTATGCGCAGCGTTAACGGAGCCTGTTCTAACACAGAAGTCCAATTTGTCTTTTAGTGCAAGATAGGAGATTATTTTTCCTTTGCCTTCATCGCCCCAGAAGGCGCCTACGATAACCGTGCAAGGCATATGGTTCCCTGCTGAAAGGGCGCGTCGGAATTATTTAAGATTGTTGGAACTAGTGATTTTGTCTTGGATGAGTAGGTGCTGGCTATGGCATGAGTTCCTCTTGCAGAATTTCAAGAGGTGCACCCACCATATTTTCACTTTTAGTGTAGGTTAAACTCGGCCTCCTGCATTGGCACTCCATTGCGTAGCATATTTTTGCTAAGCGGTTCGATAATGGGAGAGTGATTAAGACTACATAACATTTTAATCCCGAAGTTTGCACCACCATACATCAGGGAAGGCTACTGATTTAATGGTAACTTTAAACCTTGACAAAATTTTCAACCCCAAAAGTGTAGCCATAATAGGCGCCAGCGACGAAGAAGGCTCCGTGGGCTATTCTATAGTAAAAAATTTAACTCAGCTTGGCTACGCTGGAAAAGTCTACTTTGTCAACCCAGGAAAGCCCAAGATTCTTGAAATGAAAACTTACGAAGCAATAGAACAAATTCCCGAACATGTTGATTTAGCAGTAATCGCTGCTCCAGCGAAAACAGTTCCAGATGTGGTGGAGCAATGCGGGCGGGCAGGAGTTAAAGGCGCAATCATAGTTTCAGCGGGCTTCAGAGAACTTGGCACTGAGGACAGGGCACTTGAGCATAAGCTTTTGGCGGCAAGGAAAAAGTATGGAATACGAATAATAGGGCCAAATTGTATAGGCGTAATCTGCCCGAGAATAAATCTGAACGCTACATTCTTGGATAAAATGCCGAAGCCTGGCAAAGTAGCTTTCATAACGCAAAGCGGCGCATTAGGCTCAGCAATTCTGGACTGGGCAATACATAAGAACATTGGCTTCAGCAACTTTGTTTCTGTCGGCTCAATGATAGATGTAGACTTCGGCGATCTCATAGACTATTTCGGCACTGACCCGCAGACCCGTAGCATTCTCATGTACATGGAAAACCTAACCGAAGCTAGGAAATTCATGAGCGCCGCTAGGCACTTTGCGAGAACAAAACCTATAATTGTGGTTAAAGCAGGCAAATTCCGCGAAAGCGCGAAAACAGCGGCTACCCATGTAGGCTTGCTTTCAAGTGAAGATGCAATTTATGAAGCAGCTTTTAAGCGTGCAGGTATAGTGCGTGTAGAAGAAATTGAAGATCTATTTAATACTGCTGAAGTTTTGGGGAACCAGCCGCTTCCTAAGGGATCCAATGTAGCTATAATTACTAACGCGGGCAGTTTAGGTGCTATGGCAACAGATGCTTTAATCGCGAAGGGCGGTATGCTTGCAGAGTTAAGCAAAAAAACCATCGATGCGCTTAACGATACTCTGCCGCCTTTCTGGAGTAAAGGCAACCCCATTGATATTCTCGGAGATGCCGCCGCTGAGCGTTACAGGGCCGCGTTAGAGGCTTGCTTGAATGACGAAAACGTGGATGGCATACTAGTAATCTTCACTCAACAAAGTATGTCAGACGCTGTTGAAATAGCTGAGAACATAGTTGAACTTGTGCAAAGTAAAATGTACCAGAACAAGACGATACTGACCAATTTCATGGGTTATGGCACCGTGCAAGAAGCAAACCGAATTTTCAGCGAGAACAACATTCCCACTTATTCCACGCCTGAACACGCCATCAAGGCGTATATGTACATGTATCAGTATAAGCGCAATCTCGAACTTATTTACGAGACGCCGGAGGAGCTTCCGGTTGACGCTGCTCCTCCTAAACGGCCAATAATTACTATACTTAGAAATGCTGCAATGGAAAACCGTGAATTGCTAACAGAAGTCGAAGCCAAGAAAATCTTGGAATACTTCAATTTTCCCGTCATAAAAACCGCGTTTGCCGCATCTGCTGATGAAGCAGTTACTTATGCCAAGCAAATGGGGTATCCCGTGGCTCTTAAGATCGCTTCCACACAAGTAGTTTACAAGGCTAATGGTGGCGGCATAATTCTAAATGTGAACTCTGACGCAGAGGTGAGGCAAGCGTTTGAGAGCATTATGCAGTGGGCAAAAGAAAGCCAGGATAACGCCAACATTCTCGGTGTCACCGTTCAGCCAATGGTTAGGCATGGAGGTTACGAGGTTATAATAGGCGGGAAAAAAGATCCTACTTTTGGGCCTGCGATATTGTTTGGCATGGGCGGAGTAGGCGCGGAGCTTTTCAAAGATTACTCAATAGGGCTTCCGCCATTGAATACGACTCTTATACGGCGGATGCTCGAGGAAACCAAGGTTTATCAGCTTCTTAAAGGTTATAAGAACTTTCCGCCAGCTAACTTTAAGCTGCTAGAAGAAATTCTATTACTTCTCTCACAGTTGCTTATTGATTTTCCGCAGCTAAAAGAAGTCGACATTCCGCTTTATATCAGCGAAAAAGAGGCGTTGATTCTCGACGCGAGAATGGCAATCGACAAGGAAGCTGTGTTCAAAAAGTTTGAGCCTCATGAGCATTTGGTGATAAGTCCTTACCCGAAAAAATATGAAACTTTATGGACACTTAGAAACGGGCAAGAAGTGCTTTTAAGGCCTATAAAGCCTGAAGATGAGCCTTTATGGCTGGAGATGTTTCAAAGCTTCTCTGAAGAGTCCATACGTTACAGGTTCTTCCAAGTGATAAAGGATACACCGCATGAAGTTCGCGTGCGTTACTGCAACATAGATTACGACCGTGAAATCGCCATAGTGGCTGAACTCACTGAGGAAGGTCGCAGAAAAATCCTGGGTGTGGCAAGACTCAGCATTGAGCCTGACGGGAAAAGCGGTGAACTAGCCTTCATCGTCAGCGACAAGTGGCAGGGGCTGGGATTAGGAACTAAAATGGTGGATTACGTGCTGGAAATAGCCAAAGAAATGGGCGTTGAAACAGTCTACGCCATAATGCTTCCAGATAACAAACGCGCCTTAAGCTTGACACAGAAAATGGGCTTCACTCTCGAATACCTAAGCGATGGCACAGTCAAAGGCGTGCTGAACCTTAAAGAAGAGGCCGCTGGACGCGCTGAACCACCGTGCCAGCAGCAGAATAATGCGCCAGAAAAACAAGCGCCCACAGTTTCAAAAGAAACGGGGAAAGCTGTAGCAATCAGCAGTGGCGCTACTTAAAGAGGGCGCTTCAATTTAGTTATTGTCTATTCTTTTGGCAGTTAAAAGAAGAGTTTAGACAAAGTGCACTTTAACGCAGTGTGTAGAGCATGAGATGCATGGATCATAAGCTCTCACCAGCATTTCTAGGCTTAGCTCGATCTCTTTTGGTGTCTTGCCAAGTATCTTGGGTAGCAATGCTTTCAAGTCTAGCTCAATGTTGCCATGGTTCTGGTTCGTTGGAATAACACAGTTAGCTTTTACGCAAACGCCTTTCTCATTGTATTTGTAATCGTGGAAGAGTATGCCCCTTGGAACTTCAACTGCGCCGACGCCGCGGCCTGCCTTAACTTTTGCTTCTGGCTTATAGTAGTCTGGTTGACTCCGTAAACCTGCGGCTTCTAACTCATTGATTAGCTTAATTGAATCTTCTACGCTGTGAACGACTTCAACAAGCTGCGCAATGTTGTTCATGAATGGATTGTGACATATGGGCTTTAGCTTGAACATTTCAGCCGTTTTCTTCGCTAATGGCGAAAGCAGATTATAATTAATGTTGAACCTTGCAAGTGCGCCCACCATATAGGATTCACGAGCATGTTTTGCCCATTTTGCAGTGGAGTGGGGGACAATGTACTCGTTGGTAAATAGGAGGTACTCGTTTACCGGTGCTGTGCCTGTGTCAGTTGACGCAATTTTTCCATCGTAAAGCGCGTATTCCTCTGGGCTGGTTAGCGCGATGAATTCTGTTTCGCGAGAAAAGTCTGGGAATTTGTGCATTCTACTCTTGAATAGTTCTGCGAGCGCTTGAAGATCTGGGATGGCAGCTTTAAGTCTATCTCTGAGCGCCGTTAGTTCCTTCATGGTAGGAATCTTAGAGAACCCGCCTGGTAGCAGCCTCTGCGGATGCGTTGTCCTGCCGCAGATCATATTGGACATTTCATTTGCTAGTCTATGTACGCGTAAAACAGTTTTTACTTCATTCGGGTGCGACGATGCAAGGGGAATGACTGAACCGACATCCATTAAGTCAGGAAGAACCAGAAAGCCCAAGTGTAAGATGTGACTTTGCATGTTCTCGGCATGCAATGCAAGTTTTCTCAATTTAAGATCCTGTTGGCTGATGGTTATACCCATCGCGGCTTCTGTCGCCTTTAAAGATGCAAGCGTATGCCCTATCGAGCAGATGCCGCATATGCGCGAAGTTATATGATGCAGCTCATTCCATTGCCGACCTACCACCATGGCTTCAAAGAATCTTGGCGCCTCAGAAATCGCCCATTCGCAACGTTCTATGGTGCCATTTTTTACGTTTACGTAGATGTTGCCGTGTCCTTCAACTCGTGTCACGTGGTGTATTTCGATATTAAAGCTTGGTTTGTCTTTCATCTTTTCCTCTCCTGCCAACCGAAATATAACCTAAACTTGTTTATTGCCTCATCAACTGTGAGGCCATACTTGATTAGGACCTCTTTCTGCGAATTCTCATTCGGGTTGTCGACAAGCCCGCGGCATCCCCAGCACATCGTTCCCTCGTTTACGCAGCAAGAGTTGCAGCCTGCTCTGGTTACGGGGCCTACACAGAATTGTCCTCTTTCGAACGCGCAGACATTCTCGTTTTTCTTGCATTCAACACAGACAGGATAATTGGGTATGTCTGGTTTTTTGCCCAGCAAAAGCGATTTAACAACACTTAGAAATTCTTCCTTGTCTATTGGGCATCCATATACATAGGCGTCAACCGGGATAACTGCGTCTATCGGTCTAGCCGCGTAGGTATCGAACAGATAGGCTTTGTCTCCATAAACTGTCTTTCTAACCTCATCTAGGTCTTGGTAGTTCTTCAGCGAGTTAATGCCGCCTATCGCTGCGCATGAGCCTATAGCGACCACGATTTTCGCGTTCTTTCTTATTTGCTTCAATCGATCTTCGTCATGAAGCCGCGTACATGAGCCTTCAATGAAAGCTATGTCATAGTTGTCGCTGTGCTCTTTCATTACTTCTCTGAAACTTACCACTTCAACCTGCCCCAGAAGGGTAAGCAATTCCTCTTCTAAATTGGCGATTTGCAGCTGGTCTCCTTCACATCCTGCAAAGTCAAAGAAAGCAACTTTCGGTTTCATCATAACGCCTCCGGTACTCCTTTAATTTTTGAGTAATTGAATACTGGCCCATCTTTACACACGTAGATCTGGTTGATTTGGCAGTGGCCGCATTTCCCGACGCCGCATTTCATTCTCCGCTCAAGCGAGAGAATTATGTGGTCGTCTGGTACCTTTCTGCTTTTGAGATCCGCGATGACAAACTTGTACATAATCGGTGGGCCACATACTATTGCATAAGTGGTTTCCGGGTCAAAATTGACTTGAGGAATTAAGGTGGTAATTACGCCTATGTTACCTTCCCATAGTTCATTTTCAGGGCACCAGTCTACAGTGGGCTTAAATTCCACGTCATATCTTTTCGCCAACGCCCGAAGCTCATCACCGAATAACATTTCTCTGGGTTCTTTGCAACCGTAGAGTAGGATAACGCGGCCGTAATCTTTCCGATTGTCCAAAACGTAGTTAAACAATGAACGCAACGGTGCAATTCCAAGGCCGCCTGCTATGAACAGCAAGTCTTTGCCTTTCAGCTGCTCAGCGTCAAAACCGTTTCCAAAGGGGCCTCTGATTCCCACTTTATCGCCTACGCTAAGCGCATGTAATCTGGTTGTTACGCTCCCTACTTTACGCACGCATAGTTCAAATGTGCCCTTTTTTGTCGGCGACGACGATATGGAAATTGGTGCTTCGCCGACGCCGAAAACCGAGACTTCAACAAATTGCCCAGGCTTGTGGTTTAAGTCAGTTCCATCGTCCAGTTTGATTTCAAACAATGTTTCTTTAGCCGTCATTGGCACTTTTTTAACAATGGTGGCTAATTTCGGGACATAATCTATGTTGCCTTCAGTTTGTATTTCCACTTCCGGCACAGCAGCAGGCGCCACCTGCTCACCTATGCTGCGAAGTTCATGGTACATATCGTTGAATAATTTGACTGGATTAGCTATGTCGGGCAGGCAGTTTGAAGAGCATCTGCCGCAACCGACGCATGAGATGAAACCAAATCTGTCAAAAAGATATTTCCCCTTCTTAAAGTACCTATGTCTATATCTAGTTGGCCTAGTGGGGCGGAAGTTTTCGCCTGAAGCAATTTTAGCAAAATCTTCCAGTAGGCATCCATCCCATGTTCTTATTCTTTCGCCGTATTCCAGTGATAAGTCTGCTTGATCTTTAACGTCAAAGCAGTAGCATGTTGGGCATACTAGCACGCAGGAACCGCAGGCTAAGCATTTCTCGGCGTGTTTTTCCCAAAAACCACTTTTTTCGTAGCTTTTGCTTAGCAGTTCGGGAATTAGCTCTGGTGGGAAATCAAACTTTTGTTGGGACATTTCCATTACTTCACGCTTTTTCTGCCCAACCAACTGGATGTCCCGTGCAAGCGCTGGCTTCACATTCTTAGCATATTTATCCAGCAGTTGTTCTCCTCTCTGTGAGCCAATGTTTATGGCATATCTATTTCCAAGATCAGTTAGCATTAGGTCGTAGCCATAATCGATTACAGCGCAGCCCATAGCTGGCGCAAAGCACCATTTTGACATTTTTTGAATGTTGACGCCTATGATTATGGATGCTTGCCTTTTCTCGAAGTAATAGGGGTCGGATTTTGTTTCTCTAAATATCTCATCCATATGTAAAAGCGCTACTATGTCGTAGGGGTGAACCCCAATTATTACCATCGGCTTGGCTTCGATAGGGCTCTTAGCGGCGAATCCCTTGGCTAAATCATAGGTTACCAGTGTTTCGCGTTGAGGAAAAAAATACTTCTTAGGCGGAAGAATTGTTACATCATAGTCCAATCGCAATTCGCTGGCAGATTCCAATGGTCCAAAGGCGAATTTATCTCCTTTTGCTTTGACACCTATAACATTTAATGTCTTATCTTTTATTAGGGCTTCAACAAAATTAGCGAAGTCTTCTTTGGAGATTATACGCATCTTCATCCCACTCTGCTATCGCCCATATGCGGGCGGATTTAGTGTAAATAATGCGCAACAGCGAAATTTAATACTTTCTCATGAAAGCAGCTATTTTTTTTGGGGAATCAAATAATAAATTTGTGATTTGCCATGTTTTCGCGCCCCCTCTATTGGAGGGCAGAATTACGAACGCTACCCCCCTATTCTAAATTTTAATTTTCCAAGAAAGTTTCATATTTTTGCTACTTATAGTTTATATACTGCTGTTTTTCACTACAGCACGAGAATATGTGGGTGTGTTACAGCAATGCTTGAACTTCACCGATTTGGAGGTTTGATTTTTGTCAAAAGAGGATAACCGCCGAATGCTGCTAGAAAAAGCATTGAAAGAATATAACTATCAAGCAAGCGCTCTGCTAGAAATTCTTCATAAAGCTCAAAGCATCTACGGCTATTTGAGCAAAGACTTGCTAATGGATATCGCTCAATCGTTACAGCTTCCACCGAGCACGGTGTTTGGTGTAGCCACCTTCTACAGCTTCTTTAACTTAACAAAACCTGGTGAGCACATAGTTACAGGATGCCTCGGCACTGCCTGCTACGTAAAAGGCAGCGAGCAAATCATGCAAGCTATTGAACGCGAATTTAACGTGAAAAGAGGTGGCACGACTGCTGATGGAAAACTCTCGCTATTTGTAACTCGTTGTATTGGCGCTTGCGCATTATCCCCAGCTATAATCGTGGATGACGAAGTTATAGGTAAGGCAACGAAGGAAGTTGTAATAGAACGAATTAAACAGCTTCTTGGAGGTTCAAAGCAATGAAAATTGCTGATCTGCAGAAAATCGCTGAACAAGAAGTTGACTTCCAAAGAGCCTACAAATACAGAATAAATGTCTGCTGCTCAAGCGGTTGCATGCCGCTAGGCGCTTTGAAAGTCTTAGAAGCATTCGAAAAGGCGGTTAAAGAGTTTGGTGTTGAAAAAGAATGCAAAGTTGCAAGAACCGGATGCCCAGGCACCTGCTCCGTAGGCCCAGTTGTGGTGGTTGAGCCTGGAGACTACCTTTACCAGAACGTTACTCCAGAGAAAGCGCGAGAAATAGTCCGAGATCACATTGTTTTAGGATTACCTGCAAAAGATCTGCTATACAGCAACGAGCAGTTCTTTAAGAAACAGAAGCGTCTGGTACTAAGAAACGCTGGTAAAATGGATCCCTACCGAATTCAAGATTACATCGCGATGGGCGGTTACTCTGCCCTTGCAAAGTGCTTAGCAACTATGACGCCTCAAGGCGTTATTTACGAAGTAATGACAAGCGGTCTTAGGGGTCGCGGTGGCGCAGGCTTTCCAACGGGCCAAAAATGGAGCCTAGTCGCAAGAGCACATGGCTCGCCTAAGTATATCGTGGCCAATCTGGATGAAGGAGACCCGGGTGTCTTTGCAAACCGCACATTAGCTGAAGCAGATCCACATGCCATTCTTGAGGGCATGGCAATAGCGGCATTTGCGGTGGGCGCAGAAAAAGGCTATATCTATATACGCGCGGAATATCCGCTGGCAATCCAAACACTGCAAAGGGCTATCACTCAAGCTCGTTCAATGTCCCTTTTAGGCAATAATATTCTCGAGACTTCCTTCAAATTTGACGTTGAACTTAGGTTAGGCGCCGGCGCATTTGTAGCTGGTGAAGAAACAGCTATACTTGCTTCAGTTGAAGGCAGACGCGCAATGCCTCGCCCACGCCCGCCTTACCCCGCAAACTCTGGTCTATGGGGGAAACCGACTCTAATACAAAATGTGGAGACATTGGCGAACATTCCTCTAATAATCATGAATGGTGGCTTATGGTTCTCTAAGATCGGCACGCCAAAATGCACAGGCACCAAATGTTTCTCCTTAACCGGCAAAGTCAACAATCCAGGATTGATAGAGGTGCCTATGGGCATCACGCTTCGAGAAGTAGTCTTTGACATAGGCGGAGGCGTAGCAAAAGGCAGAAAGTTTAAGGCAGTCTTGGTTGGTGGTCCCTCAGGCGGATGCATACCTGAAACTCACATGGACCAGCCCATAGATTATGAGTCGTTGAAGAATCTTGGCGCAATAATGGGTTCCGGAGGCATAGTAGTGCTCGATGATCAATCATGCATGGTGGACACTGCAAAGTTCTTCACAGAATTCTGTGTCGACGAGTCCTGCGGCAAGTGCACACCTTGCCGAGTAGGTCTTACAAAGATCAAGGGTATTTACGAGGCAATCACCACGGGAAAAGGAAAAATGGAGGACATAGCCATACTGGAGAAAACTGGTGTTTACATACGGGACGCCAGCTTATGTGGTCTTGGACAAACAGCGCCGAACCCTGTGCTTACCACCTTACGCTACTTCAAAGATGAGTACATCCAGCATATTAAGGACAAAAAGTGTCCTGCTGGTCGTTGTTTCAAAACAAAGGAGGGTGAACAATGAGCACAACAACTGTCAAGTTGAAAATAGACAATATTGAAGTTGAAGTGCCTGAGGGAACAACAATTCTAAAAGCTGCCCGCGACAACGGCATTGAAATTCCAACCCTATGTGCGTTGGAGGGTTTAACGAACTATGGTGGATGCCGCTTATGCCTCGTAGAAGTCAAGGGTGCGCCTAAACTCTTTCCAGCTTGCACAACACCTGTAAGCGCTGGTATGGAAGTCATAACAAACTCAGAGCAACTCCGCGAGTACCGCAAGATGACCATCCAGCTGCTTCTTTCCGAAAGAACGCATGTGTGCTCTGTTTGTGTAGCTAATGATCATTGTGAATTGCAGAGTCTAGCAAACAAATTGGGCGTTGATCACTCAATCTTCGAGCGCAACTGGACCCGAAAAGAGATTGATTCCTCGCATGACTTTCTTGTTATTGACCGAAACCGGTGCATCTTATGCACGCGGTGCATACGTGTTTGCGATGAAATAGAAGGTGTCCACACACTGGATTTGAAGCAGCGAGGTAGCAAAGCCGAGGTTGTGATGGATCTGGATGAAGAATGGGCAAACTCTTGTTCCTGCACATCCTGCAGGAAGTGCGCCAAAGTTTGCCCTGTGGGCGCCATCTACATTGAAGGCGAACCCATTGCACGAACTAAGAATAAGGATGTTGCTGAATTTATATTGACAAGGAGACAGCGGAAATGAGTGCACAAGAAAAAACCCGAGTTGCAACCATCTGGCTAAGCGGCTGTTCAGGCTGCCACATGTCATTTCTTGACCAGGACGAGCTGATTCTAGATTTGGCTAAAAAAATCCAGATAGTCTATAGTCCCCTTGTGGACACGAAGACTTTCCCAGAAAACGTTGACGTAACTCTAATTGAAGGTGCAGTTGCGAACGAGGAACAGCAGAGCCTACTTAAAGAGGCACGTGCCAAAACAAAAATCTTGATTTCTCTTGGCGATTGCGCTGTTACGGGAAATGTTCCTGCTTTGAGGAACTCTTGGGATGACAGTGCAAAGTTAGTGTTAGAGCGCGGTTACATCGAGAATGCTGATGTGAATAAGCAGATTCCAACAGAAGTTCCAGCTTTGCTGGAGAAGGTTAGACCGTTGCATGAAGTTGTGAAAGTAGACTGCTTCATTCCCGGTTGTCCGCCGTCAGCCGCCGTCATAAACTATGTGCTAACAGAATTGTTGGCTGGAAGAACTCCTAACATGGAGGGTAGATCAAAGTATGGTTGAGGGAAAGAATATGAGCAGGGAAATTGAGATACATCCAGTAACGAGAATAGAAGGACACGCCAAGGTAACCATTCATCTGAATAAGGATGACAGTGTCAAAGAAGCACGATTCCACGTTCTTGACTTCCGAGGCTTCGAGAAATTCAGCGAAGGTCGCCCATTCTATGAGATGCCCGGCATAACTTCAAGATCATGTGGCATCTGCCCTGTTAGTCACCTGCTGGCTTCAGCAAAGGCTTGCGATGCAATTGTTGGCGTGAAACCGCCGAAAACCGCCGTCCTCCTACGCCGTCTGATGCACATGGGGCAATTGATTCAGTCGCATGCGTTGAGCTTCTTCCATCTTTCCGCGCCAGACCTGCTACTAGGAATGGACGCCCCACCAGAAACAAGAAACATTTTCGGTTTAATTGAAAAGAAGCCTGACTTAGCCATTCAAGGTGTCAAACTGCGGAAATTTGGGCAAGAAATCATAGAAAAAATTGCTGGCAAACGTATCCACTCATATGACTGGATAATTCCAGGTGGCGCAAAGTGGCCTTTATCCAAGGAGAATGCTGATTACCTTCGCTCTAACCTGCCTGAAGCATTAGACATTGCGCTTAAGACGCTTAAAATGTTCAAGGGTTCCTTACAAGGATTTGACGATGAGGTGGAGAACTTCGGCAATTTCCCCACTTACTACTTGGGTTTGGTAACACCAACGGGTGGGCTGGAGCATTATGATGGCAAGATACGCATAGTTGACGCTGAAGGCAAAATCGTAGCCGATCAGCTTGCCCCAGAGGCTTATCAAGAGTATATTGGCGAGGCGGTTGAGCCATGGTCATACATGAAGTTCCCATACTACAAGCCGCTGGGCTACCCAGAAGGAATCTACCGTGTAGGCCCATTAGCTCGGCTTAACATCGCTTCGCACTGTGGTACGCCATTAGCGGATGAGGAGCTTAAAGAGTTTAAGAAACTCGGCAAAAACGGCGTAGTTCAAAGCACTTTCCACTACCACTACGCACGACTCATAGAACTTCTCTTCTGTCTAGAGACTGCAAAAGAGCTTCTTGAAGACCCTGCCATACTTTCTGAACGGGTAAGCTCTAAAGCCTCCGTCAACAACGAACAAGGCGTAGGCGTGGCTGAGGCTCCACGCGGAACATTGATTCACCATTACAAGGTTGACACGCAAGGCAGGATCGTATGGGCTAACATGATAATCGCAACAGAGCACAACAACTTGGCTTTCAACAAGGCAGTAACTCAAGTTGCAAAGAAATATGTGAAGGCAAAGCAGCTGCAGGAGGGCATGCTCAATAGGGTCGAAGCGGTTATACGGGCGTTTGATCCATGCTTAAGCTGCGCAACCCATGCCGTTGGGCATATGCCATTGCAAGTGCAGCTCATTGACGCAGAAGGGCGCCTCGTAGACCAAAAAGTACGTTAACTTTTAGGCTGCCTTCAATTTTCCCTATTTTATTTCGGTATTTTTCCTTTAATAGTCAAGGTTTGTTTTTAAGCTATTTAAAAACAGAATGGAGACGGTTATGTCAATTGTGATTCATTATAAAAAGTGGTTGCTCGAGGTAAAAGCATATATACCTTCGTACGCGCCTTTTCTGGTCGCAAGTTAAGGCGAAAAAATGAGCTTAACTGAAAAAATCCTGAGCTTGAAAAAGGAAAAGAAAGCTATAATTCTGGCGCATAATTATCAGAGGCCAGAAATTCAGGATGTAGCCGATTACGTAGGCGACAGTATAGAGCTAAGCCGCAAAGCCATGGAAGAAAGAGATGCGAAAATTATTGTATTTGCGGCTGTGGATTTTATGGCTGAATCCGCCGCCATACTTAATCCTTCAAAAAAGGTGCTTTTGCCTTCTTTGGGCGCGCGTTGTCCTATGGCGCAGATGCTTACGGTAGATGAGATTAAACGGTGGAAGGTGCATTATCCTGACGCGCCTGTGGTGCTTTACGTGAACACTTTAGCTTCAGCCAAGGCATACTGCGACATTTGCTGCACATCCGCCAACTTCGTGGAAGTCATAAACTCGCTGGACGCTGATACTATTCTTTTCGGGCCAGACCGCAACTTGGCCGAGTACGCAGCGGAGAAGTCGGGCAAGACATTGATTCCTATTCCCGAGTGGGGCTTCTGTCCGACGCATCTGCTTTTCCAGCCTGAGGATGTGATGGTGCTTAGGATGCAGTATCCTAATGCTAAGGTTATAGTGCACCCGGAATGTAGCGCTGAAATGCGCAAAATAGCTGATTTTGTGGGTAGCACCTCAAAAATGTGTTATTACGTGAAAGAGTCTGAGGCTCAAACATTTATTGTTGGCACTGAAGTGGGGCTTCTGCATCGCTTACAGAAAGAAAATCCGCGGAAACAGTTCATTTCTGCCTATAAAGACGCTATTTGCCCCAACATGAAGTTAACAACTCTTGAGAGACTTTATGACTCGCTGAAGCATGAAAAGCATTTGGTTAAAGTTCCTGATAATGTAGCGCGGAAAGCGCGCAGTGCATTGGAAAGAATGTTTGCGGTTAATAGTTTAAAGCGTTAGACGGAAATTATCATTTCTTTGAGGATTTTTACGCCTCTTTTTGTGGTGAGTTCATCGCTTAATTCTCGAATTTCCGAAGCTTTGCCCTTAACGGCTATAACTTCTAAGCAGTCTCGTTCGCCTAGGTGAATGTGCATTGTGGAGGAAATTAAAGGTGCATGGTGATGCTGTATTTCTGTGAGCTCGCTTTCCAGTCCTCTCACTTCGTGGTCGTAAACCATTAGTAGCACGCCTACTTGGTCGGCTTTTTCTTCTCCAAGCCATTTTTTATCTGAAACGTAAAGTCTCACAGCATCTTGGATGGCTTTTGAGCGGCTTTCATAGCCCATTTTGCTAATAATTTCGTCAAACTCCTTAAGAAGATCTGGAGGAAATGTTACTCCTACCCTGATGATTTTTGACATGGGTTTTCACAAGTAAAGGTGAATTTATGCGCCTAAAAGCTTTATGCGTTGGGTATAATCCAGAGTGACGCCAAAAAAGGAGCTTGCCCATTGTCGAGGCTACTTCGCAGAGTCAAGTGTAAGAAGCATACTTCCTGACTTGTATCCTTCCAAATCGAGCGCCACGTATTTGAAGCCTATACTCTTCAATTCAGCGGCTATTTTGTCCATAACTGCAACGTCGCAAAAGATTTTCCGCTCATCTTTCCCAACTTCTATTCTAGCCAAGCCATTATGATCTCGTACACGAAGCTGCTGGACTCCTGTTATCTTTTTCACTGCCTGCTCAGCTTTCTCAATTCTCTCTAATCTTTCAGCTGTAATCCTTTCGTGGTACGGTATCCTCGAGGCTAAGCATGCCAAAGGAGGCTTGTCATGCGTGGAGAGCCCCATTTCTTTAGCCAGCGCGCGTATCTCTTCTTTCGTAAACTGTGTGTCAACCCATGGGCTATACACGTTTTCCGCTTCTTTAACAGCCTTGAATCCTGGCCTATGCTGGCTTAAATCGCTAAAGTTTGTGCCCTCAAAAACTGCCTTAAACCCAAGTTTCTCTGCCATTTGTCGCAATTGCTCCAAAAGCTCTTTCTTGCAGTAGTAACATCGGTTCTCTGGGTTTCGGCTGAATTTCTCGTTTGCCAACTCGTTTGTTTCTATTACGTAAAGTTTGATGCCTATTTCTTTCGCTATCTTTCTTGCATCTTCTAATTCTTCCGCTGAATACGTAGGCGACTTTGCCGTGACAGCCACTGCTTTATCGCCTAAAACGCTGTGGCTAACCGCAGCTAATGTTGAGCTGTCAAGGCCGCCGGAAAAGGCGATAACAACACCGTCTTTCCCTTTTTCCATGATGTAACGCTTTAGCATTTCATATTTCTCTTTGCTAACTTTCATGATGCTTCCTCCTTTTTTGATAATATCTCTTTAGCACATGAAGTAATTAAGTCGGCGATTTCTCGCAAGGGTTTTCCTTTTTTCTCTGCAAGTTTTTTCACTTCTTCATATTCTGGTTTAATCTGAATAATTTTGCCTTGGCTGTCTCTAGCAACCTTCACCTTCACGGCTTCTTCCTCCCCCTCTATTTTCACGTCTACTGAAAATAGCTCGCGGTTAAGGATGTGCCTTGTGCATGGGTACATTCTAACTCCTAGAGTGCCTGTTTCTTCAATAATTACCCGTGAAAGCCGCTGGGCGTCTTTGGCATCAGCTATTATTTTCAGAATTTGCCCCGGCCTATTCTTTTTAGTAAACATCGGAATTATACAGACGTCTTTGGCGCCTTCCCGCAGAAGCTTGTCCATGGTGTATCCGATCACTTCGCCTGTTGCATCATCAATGTTTGTTTCCAAAATAACTACGCTGTCCGTTAACAGTCTCTTTTCTAAAGGTGTACCCAACGTGACGCGCAAAACGTTAGGCATTTCCTCAAAATCCTTGTTTCCTGCACCATAACCTACCTTAAGCAGTGCCATTTCTGGGTAGAATTTGCTAACTTCCTCTGCCAAGTTAACTAAAATAGCGGCGCCTGTAGGCGTAGTCAACTCTGTCTCGACGGGTCCGCCTTTTAGTGGAAAATTCTTTGACGTAAGTATCGCCAACGTTGCCGGTGCAGGACTGGAGACTGTGCCATGTGAAAACTTAAACAGGCCGCCGCCAACCGAAACCGGCGTCGCATACACTTTGGCATTAAACAATCCAAGGTCTTCCATGGCGACTGCGGCGCCAACTATTTCTGCAGGTGTATCCACAAGGCTTACCTCATGTAGATGCGCATCGGATAACTCGCCGCCGTGAAGTGCTGCCTCAGCATTGACTAGTGTGCGGATGGCGTTAGATGCGAACTTCTGGGCTGTTTCGGAAAGCTGCAGGTTTTTGGCGCTTTCTTCCACGATTGTGATGAGTTCAAGGCCACTCTTTATATGGGTGCTTTCAGCGGTGGCGTCAATTTTGGTTGCTTTGAACCCTTTTCGCATAACTCTTTGCACATGAACTTTGATGTTCTTGTAGCCGTATTCCTTTTTTTCTAGCGCTTTTATGGCTGCAGTAACCTTACTTACATTAGCGCCTAAATCTATTAGCGCACCTAAGAACATATCTCCAGAGATGCCGGCGAGTTGACAATCGATAACAAGTATCTTGTTAATTTCCGCCATTCTATTTTGCCACCTGATAGGTTGATATGGAAGAGCACGCATAAATGATATATCGCTTATGCTCTTTAAGGAAACTGACTACCCATGAACACTTTGAAGGAGATTCTCGAGAAGCTTCTGAAAGGCGAAATAACGCTCCATGAAGCGGAAAAGCAAGTTAAACTGCTGGCAATAGAAGAAGTAGGCACCATCGCCAGAATTGATTCTAATCGCGAATGTAGGAAGGGCATACCTGAAATCATTTTGGCTGAAGGTAAAAGTGCGGCCGACATCGTTGCCATCATGCTTCATGTGTATTTAGAGAAAGGCAGAGTAATCATAAGCCGATGTAATGCTGAGCAGATAAGCGCGGTTAAGGCAGCGGTTCCAAGCGATGCGGCTCTGCAAGTTTACGATAAGGCGCGAATGATTGTCGTAAAGAAAAAGGACTTTGCCGTGAAGCCTACGGGCGGAAAGGTTGGGATTTTGACCGCGGGGACTTCTGATGTTCCCGTGGCTGAAGAGGCTCGGGTTATTGTTGAAGAAATGGGCTGCACAGTTTTCGCCGCGTATGACGTGGGAGTGGCCGGGCTACACAGATTGATGCAGCCAATAAAGGAATTTGTTGCGAATGACGTTGATGTTATCATAGTGATTGCGGGACGCGAAGGTGCTTTGCCATCGGTGGTGGCGGGTATGGTTGATGTGCCTGTGATTGCAGTTCCAACTTCGAATAGTTATGGCTTTGGAGAGAAAGGTGTGAGCACGCTGATGGCTATGCTTCAGTCCTGCTCTTTAGGCTTGGCTGTCGTCAACATTGATAGCGGTGTTGCTGCAGGCGCGGTGGCCACGGTAATTGCTAATCGTGTGGCAAAGTTTAGGGACTCTGTGTAAAGCTCTTTTGCCTCTTTTCTGTTTACTGTGTTTTGGGAATCTGTTTTTGTTGTTTTGTTGGCCGCGAAACCTTTAATAGCTGGTAATACAAAATTTATAAAAAGTATTACCGAGGTAGGGAACTTGCACATCCCAGACGGACTAATAACCAACCCTATTTCAATCGCCGCGGCAGTAGCAATGTGGATAATTATACTCATTTTTCTCGCTTGGGCATGGAAAAAAGCAAAAGCCACTTATCCCAGCGCCATCACCGCCCTGCTCGCCATATCAAGTGCATTCGTATTCGCCGCGCAGATGATCAATTTTCCAATAACCTTCGGCACAAGCGGGCATCTGGTAGGCGGCACCTTCCTCGCGGTGCTGCTTGGGCCATACGCCGCCATGCTCAGCATGACAATTGTTCTCTTAATGCAAGCAATTTTCTTTGCAGACGGAGGCATCCTCGCCTTCGGCATGAACGCATTTAACATGGCAATAATCGGCGGACTAAGCTTCTTCCTAATAAAACTGCTCACACGAGGCTCAACCAGCAACAAGCGCTTTATCCCAAGCGTATTTGTTGCCTCATGGCTTTCCGTGATGACAGGCGCTTTCGTTACCGCATTGATGATTAGCCCTGCTTTCACCGGCGGCATCGCCGTAACTGTGCCTTCTATGCTATTTTACCACGCAATCATCGGCTTGGGCGAAGGCGCCATAACCACGACGCTGGTGTCCGCGCTGCAGCGGATGCAGCCGGCAATAATGGGCGGTTTAACTCTTCTGAAGGAGAAAACCAAACTATGAAACGGCAATCTGTGGTTGTAATTGCCATTATTGTTTTCCTTGTGTTCTTTATACCCTTAGCTTCAAGCGACCCTGACGGGCTTGAACGCGTAGTGGAAAACTTCGGAGTGGAGGAGCAAGCGCCCTTCTGGCATGGGCTAATGCCAGACTACACAATCGCAGCAGTCGAAGACTCGTATATTTCAACTTTAATCGCCGGCGTAGTAGGCGTTCTTCTCGTATTGCTCGCGGGTCTCGCGGTTGAGCGGGCTATAACATCGAAAAACCAAGCTTAACCAATTTGCCGAAAGAGTGCTTTTGATAGGCAGATAAAGTTATTTTTCCATCGATATTCTGCTGATTCCTGCCTCTTTCTCAAGTACTATTACGTGCTCAGCTTTTTCCGCAAAAGCTTCACTGTGTGTCACCGCGATTATTTGCTCTATAGCTTTGAAGCGGCTTATGGCTTCGGCTAAGCGGTCGATGCTGCCGTCTTCGCTGCCAAGGCTCTCCGTAGGCTCGTCAAGAAGCAGCATGCTTAGGCTATGGCCGGTTCGCGACTGCATAATAAGCTGACCAAGTCCAAGGCGGTAGGCAAAAGCCAGCAGCGTCCGCTCGCCACCTGAAAGGTTGGCGACATCCCTTTCGACGCCACTTTCACTTTTCACATAGGGTGTGTATGTTTCATCCACAGTCACGTTTAACAAGGGGGCTTCTCCGCTGACGAGGCTGTCAAGTACTTGCTGCACAAAGTTGCGGAGCACTTTGATGAATTCACTGCGAAGTTTAGGCTGAATACTCCTGTAAGCGTCGCGGATGGCGCTCAGAACTTCTAAGGTTCGCGTGATTTTCTGCATGCGTTCAAGTTTTTCCTGCGCGTGGTCAATGCGTTCCTTTACTTCGTCCAAGCGTGCCAGCAGATCTTTTTTGCGGTTTTCTTTAGTGCGCAACTCGGATTCTAAACGGTAATATTGCCTAAACGCTTGTTCCCTCTGTGCACGTGCCGCTTCTAAATCCGACAAGTCGAATCTGCCTATCTCAAACCTTAACGCCTCAAGCTGCCCTGTTAAATCGACTTCAAGCTGCCTTTTCGCCTCAATCTCAGCTATCAACTCGCTTAGGTTTTTTTCTTCTTCGTTCAACCGTGCTTTCAGTTCTTCAGCCCTTGTTGTAAGCGTTTGCAGGTTCGAAACTGCTTCGTTCACCGCAGCTTTTGTTCGCTGCAGTTTTTCGATTTCGCTTTGCAACTGCTCTATTATGCGCTGTCTTTCCATATTCTCTTGCTGAATCCTCTGCATCAAACCATTCTTGTATTCACTATTCAACTGTTGCAGGCAGAGTGGGCATCGGCTTTCCAGCGCCAGCGACTCGACTCTTTTCTGGTCAGCCCGTAGGTTCCGCAATGTTGCTTCCTGCTCTGCTCTCAAACTGGCCAGCTTATCGTCAAAAACTACCAGTTGCCCCCGTAACGCTTCAACAGGCTGATTTGCGAATACGCCTGCCTGCTCAAGTATCTGCTTGTAGGTAGCAGCTTGAGAATTCAGCGAGTTTTGCCGCTGCTTCAAGTTGGCGATTATGGTTTTTTTGTCTTCAACACGTCGACTGAGCGAAGCTAAAGTCTCCTGTATGCTTGCAATGTTCGCTTGAATCTTCGCTTCTTTCCTTCTAAGCTCTTCAATCAGCAGCTTTTTTTCTTCCAGCGCCTTCAGCTTCTCATCCGCAACGTCCAGTGCTCTCTTAGCAGCGGCAAGCTTGCTTACGGCATCTTCCAACTCCATTTCTAAGAGCATGAACTCCTCAGTGATACGATTGTATTCAGTGCTGAGTTTTTCCAGCCCCACCACGTCAACGTCTTTCTCGTAAACTTTCTTCTCTGTTTCATAATCACGCTGATAAACTGCGATGTTGCTCCATGCTGCTTCATAATCGGATAAACCGAAAAGCTCGTCTAAGCGGCGTTGCCTATCCCTCGGCGCCGCATCCAGAAGCTCCTTCAAGTGCTCCTGCCTTACCCACATGATTTCGCGGTAAAGCTCGCGGTCAAGCCCCGTTATAGCCTTTATCTGCTCCGCGACAGCGTCTGTTTTCATGCTTGCCAACAGCTTCTCATCCTCATATAGCTTAAGCGCCTCAAGGTCTTGGCTTATGCCCTTCCCCCGCCTTTTCAGCCCGCGGACAATCCGGTAGGTTCGTCCATTCTGGCTAAACTGCACGGTGATTCTGCCTGAATCAGCGTCCTCGCGAAGCAGATACTCAAAGCTTCTGCCCAGCGGTTCACCGAATAGGGCGAAGTCCAAGGCGTAGAGCACACTGGACTTTCCCGTGCCCACTCCGCCTAAGAGGCAGTTGAAACCCCGCGTAAAGGGTACTGTGGACTTCACATGCGAGCGTATGTTTTCCAGCTGAACAACTTCAATTTTCATTTCAGCAGCTCCTCTATGATCTGCTTTGCACGCTCATCTTGCTTTCTCGTTAAAGGCTCTATCAGCGCTATGGCAGCGCGTGCGATTTTCTCTGCTTCCTCACGGCTGTAGCGGTCGCTGAAAATCTGCAGAAAATACTCAAACGATTTCGTCTTCAAATCTTTAAACTCGCTTTCGAATATCGACCGCACGATTTCGTCGGGGACAGCGCTTTCCTTAAGCATCACAATTGGATGCACCAGCAAAGCTTTCTCTGCAGCGCTGCGGATGCGGGTAATGTCTATTTCTGCGCGGCTTGCCTCCGCAGGCAGAGTTCCCTTCAAAACTGGGATTATCACGGCGCCTTCCTCATCTGTACTCTTGACAAGCTGAACTGCCATGTCAGTGATTTTAGCTGAAGGCATCCCTTGAAATTCTTGTTCCAGAATCTTGAACTTGCGTGGAGCGCATAGCTCGATAAACTCTGGTTGGAACTCGCCTTTCTCGTTGACTTTAACGTGAAAGAAACCTTTCTTCTGCTTAGCTTCATCATAGCTTACAGTTTCCGTTGAACCGCTGTACGCTAAAAGCCCGGTTTTAAACCTGCATGAGCTGGGCTCATGTATGTGCCCCGCAGCGTAGTAGCCGAAACCGTCGGGCAAAAGCTCCGGCGGCGCCTCTGCTTCAATGTATGGTGGCTTCACGCTTGGCAAATCTACCGCCATATGGAAAACGAAGATATTGCTGACTGCCGAATCAGGCGTTGGCGGGTTCTGCTTCATAAACGCTGGCAACTCTTCTTCCGTCTTTCGCCTTGTGCGGAAATTAGGCACGCCGTAAACGTAGCAGCAGTCAGGTTTGCGCCAGCAGGCGCCTTCATGTCTTGGCAGGTGATAAATTAATCCGGCGCTGTCCAGCGGGTACAGAATTGTACCTGTTATCGCGTTAGGCGCTGAATCATGCGAGCCATCAACCGTTAAAACAGGGATTCCTGCGTCTCTTAAACGCTTAAAATTTCTGATGGCATTCTCAAGTGTGACGTTAGACGGTCGCGCCTGATGGAACAAGTCGCCGGCAATAATCATGAAATCTGGTTTCAGTTCTATGGTTTTGTCAACTATTTCTTGGAAAGCTTTGTCGAAGTCTTCGCGTCTGGCTTCTAAGCCATACTGTGCATAGCCTAAATGCAAGTCTGAAGCGTGGATGAAACTGAATGCCTTCAACGGTTAGCGGTCTGCCCCCAATATGTAAATTGTTGCTTGTGCCCTTTTATTTTTGGTTTTGACTGCTTTAAGGGTTTAGTAGTCCAGCATCATCAATCTCTCCGACGTTTTCATAGAGAAACATATAAACACCCACCTTGTTTTTACCCTAAAAGTTGTGCGTAACCCATGAAGTGCCGAAAATGTGGAGAAGAAACGTTCCTTCCCTTTCAGTGCCCTTACTGTGGAGACCAATTCTGCACTGCGCATAGGCTACCTGAAACTCACGAGTGCCCACGGATAGATGCTGCACGGATGCGAAGATGGGAAGAAACCGCAGCGGTAGTTCAAGAACCCGCTTCATACGAATATCAAATTACTTATGGCACACCACGCCAAGCTCAAGGGCGCATATACTTCAGCCACAAAGAACTCAAACATATAGGATTAGGCGTTCTGCTTGTAATAGGCATTAGCTTGTCTTTCGGCTTTGACTATTTGGGCGCGGCAAATTGGTTTTTCGTTTTCTCCACCATGGCCGCCATAATCACCGGATCATTTCTTGCGCATGAGATAGCGCACAAAGTAGCCGCACAACGGCGCGGTTTATGGGCTGAGTTCCGGTTAACCCTCTGGGGTGCCATCTTAACATTCATCTCGATTCTCTTGCCTTTCAAAATTATTTCACCCGGCGCAGTTATGCTTTCAGGGTATACACGAATTGAGGAGATCGGGAAAATTTCAATTGCCGGGCCCGCTACCAACATCGCTTTATCCACAATTTTCCTCGGATTAACGCTTGCACCTACCCCATATTATTGGCTGTTCGCTGTAGGCGCTTTTTTCAATGGCTATATTGCCGTTTTCAACCTAATTCCCGTAGGCCTTCTCGACGGCTACAAAATTTTCATCTGGAACAAAAAAGCTTGGGCCGCTGTTTTCGCCGTCAGCGTAGCCTTGGCAATGATGAGCTACTACATCTATTACTTCTATTAAAAAATCTAAATGAGCTCTATCGTCACGTGAACCTCTTCGGGCACGCGGATGCGCATGATACGGCGCATAACCCGCTCTTCCGAGTCAATGTCGATTAAGCGCTTGTGGATGCGCATTTCCCAGCGATCCCAAGTGGCTGTGCCCTCGCCTGAAGGTGCCTTCAAGACAGGCACGCGAAGCCGCTTAGTAGGCAATGGAACTGGCCCATTCATTTTAGCCCCTGTCTTCTCAGCGATGGCTTTCAGTTCTTGGCATACTTCTTCTAGCTTGTGGTAATCGGTGCTCGTTAAGCGGATTCGCGCTTTTCTAACCATTTTCTTCGCCTATTAACATGTTGGTTATTTTTTTGCGACTACGTATGAAATTTAAATGGAACATAAAAACCTATCGACCCCGCAATTCACTAGCGATTATGTTCAATATGCTTTTCACGCTGGCTCTGACTGACTCATATAATAATAACCTCAATAAACATAGTTTGATGCTTCCTTTTGCTAACTATAGCTTTAATAGTCAGTCGATTAACTTGTTCGCTCTTAAGAGGAGACGAAATCTTTGTTCGCTGTCGGCCACTTTGCGTTGGCTTATCTTTTAGGCAAAGCCTCAGGAAGAATTCTAAAAGTGCAGCCTAGCATACCGCTCATGCTGGTTCTCTCAATAATTCCAGATATCGACATCCTTTTTGAACCTCTTATTGCAGACATACATCGAGGCCCAAGCCACTCGCTAATAACGGCAATTCTAGTTTTCATTTCATTCTTCATAATTTACCGGCAGAAAGCGGCACCATACTTCGCCGCTTTAATCTCCCACTCACTTTTAGGCGACTTCATAATCGGCGGGCAAATCCAATTATTCTGGCCGCTATCCACAAACAAGTTAGGGCTAACTTACATCGATATAACTGGTCCAATAAACATCACCCTTGAATTCACATTGTTTATCATAACCTTGGCAGTGATGCTGAAAACATATGACTTCATCCATTTCCTCCAAAACAGCAAACTTAACCTAATTCTAGCCATACCCATCTTCACAGTTTTGCTGCCTACTTTTACAAGCTACCCATTAAGCGTTCCAATACTACTAATTCCGCCGCATTTGTTCTATCTAATCCTATTCTCCATTTCAATTTCAATTGTAACCCTCAACATTTTCAAGCAGACCAAACCACAAATGAATTAATCCACTTTCTCCTAATCAGTAAAAACAATCCATTGAATACAAAGATTTCCCCACTTACCATCTAAACATCGCGCTTTTCATATTTGGTGCATATTAGAGATTCATTGCAGAAACCTATAGAGGGTAGGTCTACTTCCTTGGCGCCACAATAAAAACCCCTTGGAAGTAAAAAAAGAAAGGAAGCGACTCCTGAAAGGTTGGTGCCGGGGGCGAGCACTGTTATCTGGGGTTAAAATCCCTTCTTCCTTTTCTATCTTTCCGCTAAGTTTTAGTTTACTCAAATCTTCCGACATAATATTTCTCCCTCGCCTACCCCAATAGCAAGTTAACTTAAAAATATTTTGGTAAAGATCCAGTAAAAATAAGCGAAAAACCAACCAGAAAATAACATAAAAAGTTAGCAATGTGGTGCTACGCAGCTGCGATTACCGTTATCCCATGCGTTGTTGTTGAGCCGTCAAGCGTGTAGGCAGTCACTGTCAAAGCATATTTGCCGCCTGCGGTGAAGCTGAACGGCATATTTGAGCCCTCGTCTAATGGAAGCCAAAGCTTAAGGCTGCTTGTGGGAGGCAAACCCTTTCTGATGATATTTGATTCTACCTCGACAGAAGCACGATCATAAACGCACACCTCGTCAAGCACGCCTTTGAAATAACCTGCGTGTCCAGTAGCCAACTTTAACGGTGGAGTATGGTAGAATGGGGTGCCTGTGGCCACATTTAATTCTTCGCTAACTCCATTTATGAAGGTGTTTATTT
>JAWCNL010000011.1:0-84516 GCA_038848695.1 Bathyarchaeia archaeon | reverse complement strand
CCGTGTACTGCAATTTCAGGCGAAGCCTCAACAGTGGTTTTGCTTGGACCCTTACCGATGGCGTAAATGCGCTGATCATACGTATCCATAGTAGCAATGATACTGTCACCGATAATTGCTCGTCCGCCCCAGCGAGTCTGACGGAACATGCCATTAACGCGGAAGATTTCTTCTCCTGTGTCTACATCAAGGCATATGAAGGGGGCACCACGTGGTAAGGGGTTCTGTGGCGAGTGTTCGCTTTGGCCGATGTATAGTTTTCTGTCGGAGATGAACAATGGTGTTATGGGCCACATGTCACCGCCGAATTCCTTGTCAAACATCTCAGTGCTTCCGTAGGGATCTTTAACTTCGTACGTCCATAGTAGCTTGCCTGTCTTCACATCATAGCAGTATACGATTCCAGCGAAGTCTGCTGTGAAGAATAGCTTATCATATGCGATGTATGATGTAGCGCCGTATATTGAGCGTATATCCATTGGATCTGTTGGACCCCAGATTTGTTCGCCTGTGTCAAGATTGAAGCCGTAAACTTGGCGTGTTTCCTTAGCGCGCAGCGTAAATACGCGGCTGTCCTTGCTTACTGCACCGCGGATCATAGCTATGTCGCCTTGCGGTTTCTGCCATGTCTTGTTGTATATGAGTTCGCCTTCTCGTCCCGGTTTGAGGCTAATGGCCCAGAATACTACAGGCTGATCGCCTAGAACCATCCATGAACCATAGAGTTGATTGCCAACTATCATATCGCCATTGTAGATTGCCCATACTGAGCCAGGTAAGCCGGCGGGTATTGTCTTGTTCCACATGTAGCCGAGAGTGCCATTGAGTGTTGTTCCCATATATCCGGGTCCTTGATTCAGCCAGCTTCCATGCGCCGGTCCTGTTGGACCTACATCGCGCAATTTCTGTTGCCTTTCAACCTGTGTTGAATTCCAGAGCGTCATCCAGCCTGCAGCTTGGTTAATAGTGTAGATTAGGATTTCACCGTTTGGACCGAATACTCTGGTTCCTGAGGGCACATTGTTTATGCTGAAGACCCAACGACCTGTCGAGGCCTCGTATGCATTGTAGGTGGTGCCGACAACCGACCATAGGTATGCGTAAGCGGCATGGTAGTTGTATGAGTCAAAGTAGAATAGCTGACCAAACTGCAGCGATATATTGCCCCAGTTTCGCGTCCACAGTTCCTCGCCAGTGCGCAGGTCTACAGCGACGATTTCACGCTCGATTCTTGTGGCGCCGTCTGCTTTTTCTACGTTGAAATAGAGTACGCCGCCGATTATTACTGGCCATCGGCTGCCGAGCGCGCTGGAGCTTAAGAAGAAGCCTTCGTATGCGTCGCCTGTTTCATAGTTGTGCTCGCCTAATTCGCCGCCGACCAAGCCGCCGCCAAGCGGGCTGAAAGCGCCTTTTATGAGCGGTTTCGCCCATAGGACATGGGCGGTTTCTGGCGCGTCGTTGTAGGGTGCGTACATGTTGAATGGGGCGTCAACCCAGTTTCCTGCGATTACTGCCCACTCTCTAGCTTGAGCATCTATGGGGCGACTCCAGTACTCAGTTGGAAGAGGTACACCTGGATAGCTTGGCAATGCTTCATCTTGCACGACAAGTTCGACTATATCGCTGTCGCTGGCCTTATACCATACGGGGCCGAAGAATGTGGGGTCAAATGCGGGTCGTGTAGTCCAATTGTACAGTTGCGCTGGAAAATGAGCCTGAAATTTATAGGTTCCTTTCATAGTGGGCATGTAGATTGTGCCTGTTGAGCCTGTTGCGTCAGTTTTGTATGGTCCTAATGTATCTGTGGTGCCGTCAGGTTTGGTAACTGTAACAGTTAGCCCACTCCAACCGTCTGGGTACTGGAGAAGATAATCTGTAATGCCGAAGATGACTTGTACTGATTGCCCGACGCCTACAGGGTTGGGTGTTACTACGATGTATGCGTATGTCTTTTTTTCGGGATATGTTTGTGCGGTAGCTAAGGGTATAGCCAATAGTGATATAGCCATTGCAGCGGTTAGAAGCAAAGCAAATATGGCATTATGTCTATTTATAGCGAGTTGCATTTTCCTTATTCTCCTTTAATTTGGTGCTACTATGGTTTGCAGCAATTACTTTATAAAATTTTGCAAATCCCCAGCAGACCATGGGGAGGTTATACTCCCAACATGTCGTAAACAATGGTCATGCATACCAAAAAAAACTAAAGGCAATTTAATATAATAAATTGGACAGAAAGTAAAGGTTACTTCGGCATTATGTACCATTCGCAGTAGGGATCGCCATTCTCGATGCACTTAATCTTTGTTATTTTTGGGGTTTTATGTGCGATTTGCTCGTATACGCCGGCCACGAAGCCTTCTATGCAGCTGCGGTAGAGGGATTTATCACAGCCTAAGTCGGCGAAGAAATTGTTCCAGATTCTAAATTTAACTTCAGCCCGCTCAAGGTTTAATTCGGTAACTTCTATTTTTCCGAGTCCAGCTTCTGTGAATCTTTGGCCAACGGTTTTCAGGAAGTGCTGTGCGTAAATTTTTGTGATGCTGTCGGTTTCTTCTACGAAGCGTTTGCCCGCGGCTTTTCCTGCTTCGAAGATTATTACTTTGGCGCCTGACTGGAAGATTTCAGAAAGTCGTGTGCAGATTTCTTCAATGCGGGCTTTGGCGAGGATTATGCATCTTTCGCCGGTTAACTTATCTCGGATTATGCCGTTTTCGCTGTCAAACTCGAACCGCATTTGATATTCACGAGGGTTCACTCTATTTTATCATGTATTTATATCTTTATGATTACACTATGGAAATTTTCCTTTGAAAAATTGGTGTGCTTTACGCAAAGTTTCATAAGCAGCTGTTCCAACACATTTTAGAAGATAAAAAAGGTGTGTGCATATATGGTTGTTGCTGGTAAGCTCTTTCGGCTTAGTGAGCAGCTGCCTTGGTCTGAAATAGCCGTGAAGCTGGATGGCTACCGCAACGAGGAGCCTTTTGAAGAAAGCGATTACAGGTTCACGCTTGTAAGGGAGGTAAGTGGGCTTTCAGCCAAGGAGAACGCGCTTAGCGGAGTGTATTCGCATGATTATGTTCTATACGTGTTTCACAGGGGCAAGACTGTGCCTTTGCCGCGGACTGTGGAGGCACTTTTCAGCTTTAATGATGTTGAGGGCTCTGTGATTTTGACTGTTGTGGAGCGGAAGAGGGTTGCGAACTTCATAGCGAACAAGCTCAGCGAGCTCCTGTTCGAAAAGGTGGGCGGCATAGTGGAGGCGCGGATTTCGCCTGAAACCTTGCGCGAGTTCCATCGGAAGAACGCGGAAGATACGAAGATAACCTTTTTTGATAATGTGGATATTCCTAATGTGGACAAGTTGTCGCTTTATGGGCCTGACTTGATTAACACGCCACTTTTCGAGGATTACCTGAAGCGCGGGGACCTGTGGTATGTGGTTGCAAGGTCAAAGGAAACGGGTTATGTTGTTGGCGTCACAAGGGATGCCTCGGTTACTATATTCAACTTGGCGGATAAGGGCAAATACTTGGATTATGTGCATAGGGAGATTTATCCGTTGATTTTGAAGGCATAAGCCCACAGCCTCGGTTACTGTGCGCTTACCTTGGCGGTTTTCTGAGTAAATCATAAAAATTGAAGTCGAAATATATTCTTTTTAATTCTTTATTTTATGGAGGTGGTTGCGGGTGAAAATTGATAGTCTTATAATCGCTGTGGCGCTCTACGCTGTACTACAAGTTTTGTTTGCGTTTCCCTTAACGGTTCTAGCGCTTCAGGTTTTGGGTGTTACAATGGTTGCGCATTATAGCGCGGGGCTTGGTGCTGTTTTCCTTAGCATGATGGTCGTCGGCTATCTATTCGGATTGGAGATTCGGCAGGCGCCGCGGGATGCAATTTTGCGGATAGCGCTTTTAAGTGCATTTTACGAGTTGCTTGTGGTGGTGTTTCAGCCTACGCTTGCAGATTGGATTCCCTTCGCTGTCAGCAAGCCTATTGACGCATTTGATGGAACCGTTGTGACTACGGTGGAGTGGTTCCTCTACAACTTATCGAGACGAGGAAACATGTTTCCTAACGTGGTTATTGTAATTGGCGTAGGTATCCTGGGATTATATGCTGGATTAAAAATTAAGAAAACTAAAGCGGTATGAACCAGCACTTTTTCAGATAATTTTCTTCAAAAATTTTGTTTTTTCCAATTCAAGACGGAAGAATTTTCGTGTTATTCTGAGGAAAATTTTGTTACTGGGCTTCCGTCCACGTAGGAGCAGCGGATGCCGTATTTTCGTGCACACTTCAAGCAGAGTATCGGGTCGCAGAGCGTTGTGGACAAATATTTTTCTCCGCCGTCTGGTGCGATGGCGACTATCACAGCCTTTTCGAGCTGGCTTGCCTTTTTAAGGGCTACGTGGAATATGGCGCCTGAGCTTGGCCCGACGAAAATACCCTCTTGAAGCGCGAGTAGTCTAGCAGCTTCTTCGGCGTCTTCAGCGCGTACTTTGTGGATTTCGTCCACACGTGCGGGTTGCCAGATTTCGGGCACGTATTGAGTTTCAAGGTTTTTCAGGCCTTGGATGAGCGTGCCCTCTTCGGGTTCCACCGCAATTACCTGTATGCGTGGGTTATACTCCTTCAGCCTTTTGGATACACCCATGAGCGTGCCCGTTGTGCC
This sequence comes from Bathyarchaeia archaeon, assembly GCA_038848695.1. Taxonomy (GTDB): domain Archaea; phylum Thermoproteota; class Bathyarchaeia; order Bathyarchaeales; family Bathycorpusculaceae; genus JAOAIV01. The sequence continues at coordinate 79,835 of JAWCNL010000011.1, read as the reverse complement.
TATTCCAGCGACGAAATGCGTTACCTCACCTTCAGTGTCTCGCCAGATCTCCTCTGCAGTTGTCTCGTAATGCGCAAGCACGTTAGCGGGATTAGCATACTGGTTGGGCATAAAGTACTTGTCAGGGTTTTCGCTGACTATTTTGCGTGCAAGGTCTTCTGCGCCGTCCATGCCCTTCGCTGCTTCGCTAAGGATTATTTTTGCGCCGAAGGCATTTAAGATTTGGCGGCGTTCCATAGTCATGTTTTCAGGCATGACGAGGATGAGGTTGTAGCCTTTTACGCGGCAGACCAGCGCCAGGCCTATGCCTGTGTTGCCGCTGGTTGCCTCGATAACCGTCTTGTCCCGGGTTAGCTGGCCAGTTTTTTCGGCTTGCTCTATCATGTATTTGGCTATCCGGTCTTTGACTGAGCCGCCGATGTTAAATTTTTCCAGCTTCAAGTAGAGTTTAACGTTTGGGTTCTTGTTAAGCTGGTTTATCTGCACCATGGGCGTGTTGCCGATTAAGTCTAAAACGTTTTTTACTATCATTGAGCATCTCAAGAGGAAATGGCAGCGCGAAGGTAAATCGTTTTCTGTTTTGCTGGTAGAGTTAAAGCGGTAACTGTTTTATGATTGCGTTTTTTGAAGTAGACTAGTATGCCTATAGCAATGATGACAGCTGAGGCTACGAGTGCTATTATCGGCGGTGTTGGAGAAGGTATTTCTATGCTGAAGTAAACAGTTTCAGACATGCCTATGTGTCCATCTTTGTCCATGGCGTAAATTGTGACGTTATGTTTCCCATTGTTTAATCCGGCCAATGTTGTGTTTCCAGCAATTGTCACGGTTTTCTGTCCGTCTAAGCTGTATTCGAATTTAGAAGCTGGTTCGTTGATTGTGAAGGCTAGTTGTATGTTGTTTGTCTCGTAGGTTGTGTTTTGGGGCGATAGAATGAATATTTCTGGCGGATAAACAACAGTGAAATAAATTATTTCAGAACTTGCATCGTATATACGATAGTATAGAGTCCCACCACTTGTCGAGGTCATGTAATAGCTTTTGCAAGAAGCAACAACTTGTAGGCTGTGTGCTCCTTCAGAAAGGCCTTCAAGCGTCGTTGACCAGTTCAATTTTTTAGTCTCCCCACTATAAACAAGATGCTTTTGCTCGTCTAAAGTGTATTCAACATGATTGATCCACTGATGGTAAGCTACTGCAGTTATGTTGAAATGCAGCAAGACTTTGTTTTCATATGTCTTGTTTGTAGGAGAAATGACTGAGATTAATGGTGCAACGCTGTCTGGAGATGTTGGAATAAAGTTTGCTATTGCCACTTCACAGAATAATGCGCCGCCAATTAGCAGAAGTGCTAAGATGAAAACTACGGCTAGCACTTTTATCATTTGCACATAATAATAGTTAAGCTAAACCTTAACTTTATGGTTACGCTATTGAATTTTGGCTGCGGAGGTTATGCAGAATTTTTATAGCTATGAACGCATATTTTTTGTCATGCAAACCGTGTTGACGCTTGAGACATTTCTGAACTTGCTCCTATCTGTAGCATTAGGTGCCATCGTTGGCATAGAACGCGAATTGACCCATAAACCCGCAGGCCTCCGCACGCACATGCTTGTGTCGCTTGGCGCATGCCTATTCACCATCGTCTCCGTGAGCTTCGCAGTAGACCCCGCGCGAATTGCATCGGGCATCGTGGCGGGCATCGGTTTCATAGGTGCGGGAACCATCTGGGGCGAAAAGGATAAGGTTAAGGGCATAACGACCGCAGCCAGCTTGTGGACGACAGCAGCCATAGGCTTAACCACGGGAATAGGCGATTATCCGCTGGCAGCCGTGGTAACAGTGTTCGTTGTTATAATTCTCGCTTCAGGCGGCGTCCTAAGAAAAATAGGATTAGAAAAAGATTAGGCAAAGCGGCTCCATACACCTTTTTCTTTATAAAACTTAAGACAACTAGTAGCTATTTTGACCATATGGTGGAAAAATAATACCAAAGACTATGCATTTAAAGGCGGCACAGGCTTCTTTTTTGCTCCACGCTGCCACTGTACAAGGAATATTGAGGGGCTTTCTTCATACTCGGCAGTAACAATTTTATCTTCTATTTTGACCTCGCGTAATTTGTTAAGCAATATTTCCGTTTCCTGCTGGGTCATGACTGGAAAGCCATAATGCCTGTTTATGTATCCCAAGGCTCCATGTGTTCGGGTTCTTTCCTTTACAAAAGCCACATGCCTTCTTAAGCGCGCGTCTATTTGCTGATTCGCAAAATCAACTACGCCCGCAAATCTATGGAAGATGTGCCGCTTGAAATTTGGATCCGCCTCGAAACCTATGCTGTTTCTTCCCGCCGCCATCGCCGCAACCATGGTGGTACCCGTGCCCAAAAACGGATCCAGAACCATGTCGCCCTTTATGGAATACATGTTGATTAGCCGATAGGGCAGCTCAAACGGGAACGCGCCGCTTCTGTCCCGAATCGCCTTGTCAATGTTATTCTGTTTAACTCCTTTCAAGTCTTCCCAGACATCAGAGAACCACTCGTTCCGCTCCTCCCAAAAGAAGGCACTTTCCCTGCGCCGACGCTGCTCATCCGAGTCGCGGAACCGCCGCGGCGTACCCTTTCTAAGAATAAGTATGAACTCATGCTCCAGCGTAACATAGGCGCCGGCTGGTAGCATGCCGGAACCCATAAACTTGTTCGGCGCATTCGTCTGCTTCCGCCACAGAATCTCAGGCAACGCGCTGAAGCCCAATTTTAAGCAATAGGACAGAACCCGTGAATGGTTCGGATACAGCTTGAACTCGCCGCCCACAGTCCTAGTGGCGTCGCTTATGTTGATGCATGCAAAGCCTCCGTTCTTTAGAACCCGATAAATCTGCGTCCAAACCTTATCCAGTTCCCTGTGCATTAATTCAAAAGCTCCACACCCATCATCCCTTCTAAGCGCTTCCCCTATTGCAGGATTCTGCTCTGCAAAGACGCCGTCCCACATGGCAATCATCGGGTAGGGCGGAGAAGTAACCACCAAATCTACCGATTCACAGGGAACCTCCTTCATATCCTGCGCATTCTTAAACAGCACTTTATGAAGCGTCTTCACCGCGTTTCCCACAAATATTCAGCACTTCAGCCTATAAATGCGCTATCCCCTCCATGGTTTTCCGTTCAAAACGAAAACATGCTGCGCTTTCATATTTGGCGCCTATTAGAGATTCATTGCAGAAACCTATAGAGGGTAGATCTACTCGCAAATGGCAAAAGGCTTAATTAAAAATGCATGAAGCAAAACGACAAAGATGCCTTAAGAGCAGGTATTTTGCAAAATGAAAGTTGCGATCGATTTTGGGGGTGTAGGATGCGCGAACAATTTTTTAGGTTAATCTCTGTTTGGCTCGATGATTATTTTTAGAGATTCTTTTGCTTCTGCCATCAATCGGAAGCCTTCTGCTGCTTGCTTGATGCCGAATTTATGTGTGATCATATCTGCAGTATTTAGTTTCTTTTGAGCGAGGACTGTCAATGCTTCTTCGACATCGCGTGGTGCAGCGCCATAACTGGTTTTTAGTGTTATCTCATCTCGCCAAAACGCGGTTATGGGTAAAGGAATTTTGACAGTTGGGTCAGGCACAGCAAAGAATAAAATTGTTCCGCCTTTGTCCACGCATTCTAAAGCGGTTAGAGCAGCTTGTGTGGCGCCTGTGCATATTACCACTTGGTCAACTAATCGCCCATCATTTATCTCTTTCACTCTTTGCGGCATATTTTCTGCTGCATTTATGGTGTAGTGAGCGCCGAATTTTTTGGCTAGGCTTAGGCGATGCGGATTTATGTCTGTAGCTATTATCTTGTGAACGCCTCTGAGTTTTGCTAATTGCACATGTAATAACCCGGCAATGCCGCTGCCGACTATTAACAGTGCGTCATCTTCTCGGATTGCCGCGAGCCTTTGCCCTCGGATAACACATGCCAAGGGCTCGATGAATGTTCCCTCATCATAAGTCATGCTTTCTGGAAGCTTGTACACCCCATGCTCAACATTTATCGATGGCACGCGAATGTACTGTGCAAAGCCGCCTGGAAAATAATTTGTTGTATGCAGTGTTTCACAGGCTGTGTGATGCCCGCGCAAGCAGTAGTGACATTTGCCGCATGGGACATGGTGAGATACGAAAACGCGTTCTCCAATACGGTGTCCTCTGACTTTAACGCCTACTTTTTCGATTATGCCTGTGGCTTCGTGCCCTAAAACTCGTGGCGCCTTTGGAACCCTGTACCATTCGGTGACATCACTTCCGCAGATGCCGCAAGCCATAACTTTGACTAGAATTTCGTTTTCTGCGATTTCGGGAATAGGCATTTCTTGAATTCTTACATCTCTGTTGTTGTAGTAAACGGCGGCAAGCATGAATTCACCAAAAAAAAAGAAGCGGCTACTGTTTGCCCGCTTTTATCTGCTCATACAGGTCGTTGGCTTCTTTGGCTGTATAATTTTCGTGGATTATTGCACGGATAGCGCGAATGGCCGCAACGGGATGCTCCGATTGCCAGATATTTCTGCCCAAGTTGACGCCTATTGCGCCTTTTTGCATGCCATCATAGACAAAGTTGAAAACTTCCTGTTGTGTTTCAGTTTTAGGTCCGCCAGCGATTACCACAGGAACAGGGCAACCGTCAACAACCTTTTCGAAGCCTCCTTCGCAGTAATAGGTTTTCACCACTCTGGCGCCTAGTTCTGCGGCGATGCGGCAGCACAAGGCTAAGTAGCGTGCTGTGCGTTTTTCAAGTTCTCTGCCGACAGCGGTAACCGCCATTACTGGTATCCCATAGTTTTCACATACATCCACAAGCTTCGCGAGGTTTGTCAAAGTCTGATGCTCATATTTACTGCCCACGAAAATGGACATAGAAACAGCGCTTGCGTTTAAGCGTATGATTTCCTCTATTGAAGTGGTTAACCCCTCGTTTGCCAAGTCCTCGCCTACCATACTTGTTCCGCCTGAAACCCGCAATATGATGGGCTTATTAACGGTTGGATCTACGCAGTTTCTAAGCACCCCGCGGGTAAGCATTACCGCATCTGCATAGGGCAGCAGTGGCTTCAGGGTTTCTCCTGGCTTTTCAAGCTTAGTCGTTGGCCCTTGGAAGTATCCGTGATCTATCGGCAGAAAAAGTGCTCTGCCGTCTGGTTGGATTAGGCGTGAAAGCCTATTTTTCATTCCCCAATCCATAGGTCATTTCTCCTCGGGACTTTTGGGTTTAAGAATTAAATAACCTTTCTCTATCAGCCAATGATGAAACTGCCATGTGGTGTACTTGCATGCGGTGTTGCATGTCTGTCTGACACGCTCGTATTCTTCTGGCTTATCCGCCAAGCGGTTCAGTTCCATCTGCACTGGGCATTTTACGTCGTTGCAGAATTCTCTGCGTTTGTACTCGGTAAATCCTTCAAGCGACATGTGCATCAACAGCTACTCTTCACATAGCGTTAAATAAATATTAGGCATTGCGAGAAGCGCGCATTTTAGTACACGCAGAAGCTTATGCCGCCTCCATAAATAGCTTAAACATAGGTTTACTGAATCTATGCTACGGCGCGAACTGAAATGGCGGTTTAGCATGCGCGTTGAGTAAAATGCTGTTAATGTTAGACAAGCTGTAATTCGGCGATCATTTTTGCTTGTTGATAATTAAAAAGGGGATTTGTGGAAACTAGTAGCGGTAGCGTGCTGTCAAAGTCGCGGTGACTATGTTCTCGCTTTCTGTGTTGCCTACGGTAATTTGGATGGGACCAGGTAGCACCGGGAAGGCTGCTGCGCCATTTGTTCCCACAGTCACGTTGCAATCGTAGTTAACTTCAGCGTAAGAGTAAACTACTCGGATATATGTTGTAGTGCTGTTTGATTCAACGCCGATGGAAATGTATCCCGCGTAGAGTAAGTCTCCCTCGTAAACAACGGTTGTCGTGTTTTTCTCTTGAGTTACAGTTCGAGCGGAAAACAGATACTGTGACTCGTTAAGGTAGAGTATACTGCGATAGCTCATTATAGCTGACTGAAGCGCTGCCATACTTGTGTTGGTCTGATTGAGTTGCTCTTGAAGAGTTGAAACCTGCGAGTTCAAATAGGCGTTTTGCCCATTTAAGGACAAAATTTGCGTGTTCAAAGATAAAATTGTGCTGTCCTTTTCTGCCATTTGAGCCTCCAAAGAGCTGGCCCTTGGCACATAGATTGCCAGTGCGCCAATTAAGCCCGCAGCAAGAATAATGCATACTAATCCCAAGGCGATTACGAGTGTTTTGCCAAAAGCTTTCTTCGGGGGCTTTTTGTCAAGTGCTTTCGCAGTTGCAAGCATGGGCGGTGGCTGAACAGAAACTTCGCTTGTAACAGGCTTAGCGGGCAGAGTTACTGGCTTCTCCTTTGGCGTGGCTTCCGAAGCTTTCGGAGTACTTTCTGGAGCTTTAATGGGCGATTGCGGCATAGGCGGTGAAGCCGCTAACGGCTTTTTTGGTTCCTGCAATCCTCTTGTGAACTCAAGCAAATCTTTACCCATCAGTTTAGCGATTTCCTCTGGTGTTCCTTCCATTTCAATTTGAACTTCGCCGACCCGCAAGGAAATTTTCGAACGCTCTTTTTTCTGCTCATCCCTCTCCGACATTGTCACACCCGCATTTAGTTGACAAGTCTCTGTATATAAAAAATCTACGCATAAATTGAGAAGCAACCGGCGTTAATAGAAATCTCTTCATTTTATTAGCGCTTTCTCCCTTTCCTTTTTAGCTTGCTTGTCATTTCAGAGACGCTATTAAAAGATTTTTCAGAATTACCTACAAATCAAGTGCTTTAATAATGCTTAAATCTCGCTCTACACTTGGTGGATACGTGGAGTGTTTATGGTTTATTGTTCAAATTGCGGTGAAAAACTTCCTAAAGACGCGAATTTCTGTCCAAAATGCGGCGCCAAAGCAATTAAGAACGTGGAAACCGCGGCTCCGCCTGTTTCAGAGGAAATGAGAGAGGCGCTTAATAAGATAAGTCAAGAGCTAGAGAAGGCATTTGCCGTCGCCGCTAAGGAAATCAGCGCGGCGTTTCAAACTGTAAGCGAGAATATTAAGAAATCCCTTCAAAGAGAGACTGTGGCTTGCCCTAGTTGCGGCGCGAAAAATCCAAGTGGCGCTGTTTTCTGTTATGAATGCGGAAAAAGAATGAAGAATGAATAGTGTGCTAGTTAAGCACCTTCTCAGCTTCGCCTATTCACTTTGGAGAGGTACTCTTAAGTTCTCGTTTGCCGTGAATAGCTCTGAAAAGAGCATGTCTTCATCAGAAATTCTCATAAAAGCGCGCAATTTGACCAAAAAATTCGGCAGCTTCACCGCAGTTGACCACATAAACTTTGAAATCTACAAAGGCGAATGCGTAGGCATTCTAGGTCCTAACGGCGCGGGAAAAACAACAACCGTACGCATGATTCACTGTTTTTGGCCCTTGACAGAGGGAGAGTTGTATGTGGCGGGATTTGATGTCTCTACGCAAGCGCGCGAAATAAAGCGCATAGTCGGCGTAGCCCCTCAAGAAGACAACTTGGACCCAGATTTCACAGTCATAAAAAACCTCCAAGTTTACGCTCGCTACTTTGACATCCCCAAGGCGGAAGCCACAAAGCGCGCTAAAGAGTTGCTGAAATTTTTCCAGATAGAAGAAAAACAAGACGTGCTTATCTCAGAATTGTCCACTGGCATGAAGCGCCGCCTCATTTTAGCCAGAGCGCTAATCAACGAGCCACAAATTTTGCTTCTTGACGAACCTACTACTGGGCTTGATCCGCAAGCGCGTCATATAGTTTGGGATGAGGTGCGCAGTTTAAGAAAACGCGGCGTTACAATAATATTAACTACGCATTACATGGAGGAAGCCACCGCACTCTGCGATAGGGTGCTGCTTATGGATAACGGCAAAATCATCGAGCAAGGCAACCCATCGGAGCTCGTCAAAAAGCACATCGGCGCAGAAGTGCTGGAAATAGACAACGATGAAAAACTATTGCAAACGCTCAAAGCGGAGTTCCCCACTGCACGGTTTGAAGCATTCGGCGACCGCATCCATGTTTTCACCATGCAACCGCACGGCGTTTTTGAGCGCTTTCTCGAAAAAAACTCACTAACAAACGTTACAATTCGAAACGCCAACTTAGAAGATGTTTTTCTCAAGTTGACTGGAAGGAGACTGCAAGATTGACAAAAATAAGGGATTCACCTGCCAGATTCGCCCTGCCGAAATTAACTTACCGCGTGTGGCACGTTTGGCGGCGGAACTTTGACGTGTTCATGAAAACCATAAAAGTCAACTTTCTGCCTTCGCTTATAGAACCAATTCTCTATCTATTGGCCTTAGGCTTCGGATTGGGCGGTTTCATTCAACCCATAGAAGGCGTACCATACATCAACTTCATCGCACCTGCGCTGGTAGCTATTTCCGCCATGTACGGGGGCTTCTTCGAGTGCACTTACGCCTCTTTCGTGCGTATGTACTTTCAGAAAACCTTTGACGCAATAATCGCTACACCCGTAAGCGTGGAAGAGGTCATAGCTGGCGAGTTGCTCTGGGGCGCCACCCGCGCAGCCATAAACTCCACAACAGTACTCGCTGTGATAGCGGCTTTCGGCTTAATTTCTAGCCCGCTTGCGCTTCTAGTGCCTGTTGTATCGCTTTTGGGCGGATTGCTGTTTGCATCATTAGCCATGTGTTTCACGGCGATTGCGCCCAACATAGACTTTTTTAATTATCCCACGTTTCTGCTTATAACGCCCATGTTTCTGCTAAGCGGAACCTTTTTCCCACTTTCCCAGTTGCCTCCGGTGGTGGAGACGGCTACGCTAATTTTTCTGCCCTTAACGCATTTGGTAAACTTAACCAGAGGATTGGTTGTGGGTAGAGCCGATGTGTTCACGCTACTTAGCTTGGCATGGATTACTATCGTGACAATAGCCTTATTCTTATTGAGCATAAACTTGATGAAAAAGAGGCTAATCAAATAACGCGAATAAGCATTTGCGCGTGCAAATTTGCAGTTTGCCTCTGCCGTATTCTGAGGCATTCTTAAATATGACGCTTGTCATATTTCCCTTTAAAACAAGCAGGAATACACTTGAAAAAACCTTTTACAACAACCATCATTATCACGACATTACTAATCATCAGTTCTGCGCTCACCTTATCTCATGCAAGCTACGTGTCCGCGGAAACTGTGAACAGCAACCAGCTAACCATAACTGGTTTAGTAGCAAATCCTCTGAATCTAAGCCATACTGAAATAGCTGCCATGCCTAAAAGCAGAGTAAACGCCGCTATAATATGTGTAGATTTCCCAGGCCACGTGGTTGCACAAGGCAACTGGGCTGGAGTAAAATTGCGAATCTTGCTGGAAGCCGCTAAGCCCTTAGCAGAAGCCGTTAAAATTGCTTTTTATGCTGATGACGGATACTCAACAGACCTGCCCATAGAAACTGCTATGCGCGACGACATAATCGTAGCCTACGAGAAAGACGGTGAGGCACTTGGTGCCTTACGCTTGGTGGTTCCCGGCAAATGGGGCTATAAATGGATAAACCAGCTAACACGCATTGAGCTTGTCGACTATGATTTCCTTGGCTTTTGGGAAAGCCGAGGCTACTCTGACAACGCAGACATATACGCAAACGAACCTAACATAAACGAGCCATTACTGCAAAGTAATGTCACACTCTACCCGCCTTTGATTACTACGCCTACTGCTGAGCCTTCACCTTCACCATCTCCGTCTTATGCTAATTCACCGGCGCCCTTTCAGCCCTCACCGACTTCAGCAACGTCAACGAGCCTAGGCGCACCCGCTGAGGCTATATATGTAATCATAGCTGCAATAGCTGTAATATCACTTGCAGTAGTGCTGCTCAGACACAAAAATAGACTTTAAGAGTGCCTCTGACGCTTCGGCGTTCATATGTCTAAGGCGTTTAAGAAAAGCCAGAACTCTTCCACACTATTTATCTTTCGTATCTCCAAGTAATCTGGCTTAAACTCTGCTCCTTCACCAGCATCCCCCTTATAAAAACCCACAGTGTGTGGATAGTTGTTCTCAAATTCTGGTTTCTCCAGAATTTCACGCAATCTAACGATCCTTGCGGTCTGCGTTGTGCCCTTGCTTCTATCTATAAACACAACGCGGTAGTCAAGATATTTTCCCTTGTTGCCGTATTTCGGAAAGTAAACTAGCCAGTCAAGCTCCATGAAGTGAAAATTTTTTGTTTCGTTTTCCAACAGCAATCACTCAATCATTTAGTAAAAAATAATGATTTATACATTCCACCGTTGTTGGCACCACTCTTTGCCTAAAGAATTATAACATAGTGCGTCAAAATAGGAAAAAGGATGGATTAACGAATGCGTGTCGTTTTGCGAATAGGCGGCTCAGTCGTAGCGTCGCCAGTGAACACCGACCTGATTAGCAAGTACGCAGAAATTGTGCAAACGTTAAAAGAGCAGGGTAACGAGGTTGTAGTGGTTGTTGGTGGCGGCGCTTTAGCTCGAGAATTCATCGCTATAGCCAAAAAACTGGGGCTTGATGAGCCAGCGCAGGACGAACTTGCCATATCTGTTTCGCGACTTTATGCGCAACTCTTCCTTAAAACGCTCGGCGACATGGGCTGCAAACAAGTAGCCTTAACACTTGATGACGTGGTTGAATACCTAAATGAAGGAAAAATTGTGGTGATGGGCGGCTTAAAACCGGGGATAACCACAGACACTGTTGCGGCATTGGCTGCTGAACGCGTGAAGGCCGATTTGCTGGTTAAGGGAACGGATCAAGAGGGCGTCTACAATAAAGACCCGAGAAAGCACGCTGACGCCGTAAAGCTTGACCGCTTGTCCTTTGATGACTTAGCCACAGTTTTCGTTGAACATAAGCATAGGGCTGGGATACATCAGATAATTGACCCTGAAGCTATTAAGGTTTTGAAACGCGGATGCATGCGGCTTGTTGTTGTAAATGGCTTCAGGCCGGAGAATATTTTGGCGGCAGTTAGGGGCGAAAGTGTCGGCACAGTGATTAGTTAGTTTTTGATTTTTGTTTATCTATATTTTCTATGCAATAAGTTTAAATATCGCATTTGATATCACCTATGAGCTCAATGGTGATACGTCATGTTCCCTCCCATAAAACACTGGATGCGCCACACCGCCATGGTGCCAAAAGGTTTCATACGCTATCATGTGCTTGAGGTGCTGAGTCAAAAACCCATGTCAGGCTCGGAGATAATGACCGAGATTGAAAATCGAACCGGCGGCTTTTGGAAGCCCAGCCCCGGCTCCATTTATCCGCTTCTCGCTTGGTTACAGGATAACGGTTACATTCGCGAGTTGCCTGTTGAAAACGGGCTAAAACGATATGAATTGACAGAACGCGGGAAAGCCTTGTATGAAGAACAAAAGAAAATAAGACAGAAGGTCAGGGAGGAAGGCGGTTTCCTTCCCATGCCCTTTATTGACAACTTACTTTTTAAAATACCACCTGAAAAAACAGTTGAAGTACGCGAATCTGTCAAGCAACTAGTCATGGCGTTTTTCCAGCTGGGCAGCACATTGCAGGAAAAGTTTTCTGAGCAAGCCTTAAGCGACGCCATTAAAGTCATAGACGAAACTACAAAGAAAATTGAAGAAATCAACCGAAGAATTAAAGGTGACTAATATAATGAGTGAAGTAATCCAAGTTGAAGGTTTAACTAAAATCTTCAACAAGAACCTCATAGCCGTAGACCACATAAGCTTCAGCGTCAAGCAGGGTGAAATCTTCGGTTTCTTAGGCCCTAACGGCGCAGGGAAAACAACAACCATCAACATGCTCATAACCGTTCTAAAGCCTACTTCAGGCAAAGCGTCAATTTTAGGCTATGATATAGCCAAAGAAGCTAACGCTGTACGATACTCCATAGGCGTCGTTCCTCAAGAGTATACTGCAGATGAAGACTTAACAGGAATAGAAAATATTCTCCTATGCGCCGACCTCTATGGCATTCCCAGAGAAGTTTCGAAGAGACGTGCTGAAGAACTCTTGGAGCTTGTTGAATTAACCAAATTTAAAGATAAAAAAGTTCAAACGTACTCGGGTGGCATGCGCCGCCGACTTGAACTTGCCTGCGGTTTAATTAACCGGCCCAAAGTCCTTTTCTTGGATGAGCCAACATTAGGTTTAGATGTTCAGACAAGAGCTGCTACTTGGAATTACATTAAAAAGTTGAAAAAAGAGTTCGGAATGACTCTTTTCATGACGACACATTACTTGGAGGAAGCTGATGCGCTCTGCGACCGCATAGCAATAATTGATCATGGAAGGATTGTGGTGATCGGCACGCCGGATGAGTTGAAAGAGAACTTGGGTGGCGACATAATTACGTTGAGCATCAAGCAGGACGCTGATATTACGAATTTCGTCAAAAAAGTTGAGCGTGTAAAAGAAGTCAAGAAGGACGATGGCATGTATTTAATAAAATCAGAAAACGGCGAGATAACTGCGCCATTAATAATCGAGGCACTGCGGAAAGAAGGTTATGTTGTAACCAAGCTTTCGCTTTCAAAACCAACATTAAACGAGGTTTACCTTCAATATACAGGGAGATCCATACGCGACGCCGAAGAATCTCCTGAAGCGGTTTTTGCGCAAAGACATACCATGAGGAGGGCACGAATGTGAGTGCAGCAAATAATGTAACAAAAAGCAAGATACATGGGTTATGGGCTTTAACCAACCGTGAACTTAAAAAATGGTACAAAGCACCTGTCGTGTTCGTGCTTACATTGATCCAGCCAGTAATTTGGCTCGGCCTGCTAGGCAACGCTTTAAACCTAAGCAGCTTATTCAGCGCAGACTCCATCCAAATTCCCCCAGATATAATAATGCAGTTCACTCCAGCCCAAATCGCCGCTCTAAACCAATTCTTTAATGGACTGCAGGATCAAATAATGCACAGCACGTTCGGAACAACAAGCTACTTGAGTTTCATGGCCGTCGGCATGATTGCGTTTACAGCACTATTTACAACAATGTTCAGCGGCATGTCAGTAGTTTGGGATAGAAGGTTAGGCTTCTTGAATAAGGTTTTAAGCACTCCTGTCTCGCGTGGAGTTATAATAGTATCCAAGGTGCTCTCAGCCACTTTGAGGGCAATGTTCCAAGCGGCAATAATCTTGATAATAGCAATTCCCTTCGGCTTCACATTTGGCGCAGCATTCACGCCACTCAACATTCTCGGAGTATTCGCCATACTATTCCTAATTTGCATGGGCTTATCGTCAATGTTCATAGCCATCAACGTTCGTTCAACAAGAATTGAAACGCCAATGGCAGTAACCAACTTGCTTAACTTGCCCTTGACATTCGCCAGCAACGCCTTCTTCCCAGTAGAACGCATGCCCGAGTGGTTGCAGGTAGTAGCAAAAGTTAATCCTCTGTCATACACCATTGATGGCATGCGCCAGCTCTTAATCTTTGACACTATAAACTATTCGCAGTTAGCCTTAGACTTCGCATTCGTCGGCATATTTGCCCTCGTGCTGACATCCATAGGCATAGTGCTCTCATGGAGATTCCTCAACAAGTAACAGTGTTTAAAGGAGGTTAAAGGGTTATGGCACCACTTGTAGAAGCAATTGAGTTGAAGAAAACTTACATGCTAGGTAAAGTCCCAGTGGAAGCTCTCAGGGGCGTTAACTTGAAAGTTGAAAGCGGCGAGTTCCTCGCCATCCTCGGCCCCTCAGGGAGCGGCAAATCCACCATGCTAAACATGCTCGGCGCCTTAGATAAGCCGACTTCGGGAAAGCTGCTAATTGATGGCATTGACATTGCAACACTAAATGACAATCAACTGTCGGATCTTAGACGCCGAGTAGGCTTCGTGTTTCAATTCTTCAACCTTATCCCACGATTCACGGCAAGAGAAAACGTCGAGCTTGTCATGTCCATCGCAGGCGTAGGCAAGACTGAAAGGCGGAAACGCGCCGAGGAGCTTCTCGAAGCCGTCGGCCTAAAGGACCGCATGAATCATAAGCCTACTGAGTTAAGCGGCGGTCAGCAGCAGCGCGTTGCCATTGCCCGCGCTTTGGCGAATAACCCCAAATTCTTGTTGATGGATGAGCCTACGGGGAACGTGGATTCCAAGACGGCGCGTGAAATAATGAATCTGATTAAGCGGCTTAATGAGGAGCGGGGTGTGACCATTATTATGGTTACGCACGATCAGCATTTGGCAAGGGAAGCTAAACGTGTCGTTCAGATGTTTGATGGTGTGATAACTTCAGACGTGGTGAATGGTGAACCAACATGAAAGCAAGAGACATTTTCAGCTATTCTTTCAGCGCGATAAGGCTGAGGAAACTCCGTGCAGGCTTAACCACCTTAGGCGTGGTCATCGGCATAGCAGCTATAGTGGCTTTACTTTCTGTTACACAAGGATTGCAGAATACTATAACAAATCAACTTGAAACAGGCTTAGCAACGGATACGTTGATTGTTGTACCTGGCAGAGGCTTCTTCAGCGAAGGCGGCACAAGCATTGGTGGCGGCTTTGTCGGTGGCTCTGACTTTAAATTGTTCATTAACGACACGGAAATCATCAATAGCCTATCTCCGGACATTGAGACTTCAGTTGCAATAATACGGAAAAACGTTTACCTCCAGTCTCAAGAACAAAGTCTTGTAGTAACTATTAGAGGTGTGGATTTCGCCAAATATGCAGAAATTTATCATACTACTTTCGTGGCTGATAAAGGCACTATAAACTTGAACCCCGCAAATGACGAAATTGTCATTGGTAAAGCTTTACATGATCCATGGGAAAACGGTACTCTCCTATTTGATTTGGGCGAAGAACTTGAAATTATCTGGACCAACACCACAGCGCGTCCCCCAGAAAACGTAAGCTACACCGGCCGTGTTACTGCCGTGCTTCAGGAAATTGGCGGCTTCGGCGTTGGCGGACCTTCTGACGTAGGTGTTTATATTCCACTTGAGCAAGCGCAGCATTTCTTCGGAACTGAGGAATGTGATACTATAATTGTGAAGTTGAAAACCAGCGAAAGAGATGTGATCAACGCTGTGTCTGAGGCCATTACTGACGCGTATGGCGGCGAAGTTTCTGTTGTATCCTCAACAGCGGTGCTTAACATTATTAACCGTGTCTTCTCTGTAATTCAGCTTTTCTTGGCTGGAATAGCTGCTATTTCGCTGCTGGTCGCTGGAATCGGCATAATGAATATAATGATTGTCTCGCTGATTGAGCGCACACGGGAAATCGGCATCCTCAAAGCCTTAGGCATGAAAAATAGGACGGTACTCATGATTTTCCTGGGTGAATCGGTGATAATTGGCTTAATAGGCGCGGTACTCGGCATAGGCGCCGGCTGGGCTTTAGCGAACGTGGTTGCTGTAGTCTTCAGTGAGGGCGGCCTCTTCGGTGGCATAGCCAGCGGGCAAAGCACACAGATAAGCAACGGCGGCTTAACAATAGTGCCCGTGTTAACACCAACGGTTCTCGTGGGCGCCTTAATCTTCGGCGTCGGCGTCAGCGTAATATTCGCGCTTTACCCAGCGTGGCGTGCATCAAAGCTTAAACCCGTAGAAGCCTTAAGATATGAGTAGCTATGACATGTTGGCTGAGGCGTAAGCTGTGAAAAAGGAATATCCTGAAAGACCCGTTGTAGGCGTTGGCGCTATAATAATCAAAGACGGCAAAATTCTGCTGGAAAAGAGAAAGAGTGCCCCAGCAAAAGGCGAATGGAGTGTTCCCGGTGGCTTGGTGGAGCTGGGTGAAAGCATTGAGCAAGCGGTAATTCGTGAGGTGAAAGAGGAGACGGGTGTAGATGTGGCGTCGCCGCGGCTTGTTGACGTAATTGATCACATCAGCTTGGATGAGAAGGGCGCAGTGAAATATCATTTCGTAATCATTGATTACTTTGTGTCTGTTACAGGCGGCGAGTTAAGGGCGGCAAGCGACGCTGATGATCTAAAATGGGTTCCTCTGGATGAAGTGGAGCAATATGATTTGACGGAATCCTTCCGCCGCTTCTTTAGGCAAAATAGGCAGAAGCTGGAAAATCCTAATTTATATTTTTGAAGAACAAGCGTGTTTCTCCCATTGTCTTAAGATCCAACGGTCTTATTCTTGTAACAATCGGAAAGTCCCCTACAACCTTGCCTAGCGCTAAGCAGTGATGCGGTGGCAGATCCCGGGCGATGGAGCGAATGGTCTCGGCGTCTATGCGGGAAGCGCGGGACACCACGTCTAAGTCATGCTCGTTTGTGAAGTTGAAGAGGAAGATGTTGTCTGCTTGGCGGTAGATGTTTTCGCGTATGGTGTCAGGCTGATTGGTGATGAAAGTGGTAAATATGCCGAAATGCCTCATGCGGGTGACAATGTCGTCCCAGTAGGTTTCGCGCAGATAGAGATGTGCTTCCTCAGCGAAAAGGAACACGGCTTTAAGCCTCCAGCTCTGCAGGGCGTCAACAAGCTTGCCTAAAATGTATTCAACGACTATTTGGCGGTCTATGGTGGACGTGTTGCGTAGGTTTATGATTATGGCGCCGCCTTGCTCATTTGCCTTTAGTAGACATTCGTCCAGCAGCGTGGCTTCTGCCGGGTTATCGGTGAAAAATCCCGAGTTGACAAGCGCGTGATAGCGAGATAAGAGTGCGTCGCGGACATGTTGGTTGCAGTTTAGGTTTCGTATAGCCTCGCCCAGCTCGTGCAGCGTGAGACAGCCTTTTTCCTTTAGATGCTTCCAGATGCGTCTGAACTCGCGTGCTGACGTGCCGGGCAAGTGAAGCGCGTGGGTTAGTATGCCCATCACCACGTTCAGGTGTAGCTGTTCAAGAGCTACTTTGAAGTTCTGCGCCGGCGTCAACGTGTGAATCTTGTCGTAGTGGATGTTTCTTTTTCCGTCTGCCGTTAAGCCTAGACTGGTGTATTCGCCGTTGAGGTCGAAGACTACTACGGTTGCTTTGTACCCTACAAGGCTAACCATGAGGAGCTTGGATAAGTGTGATTTGCCGCAGCCCTTCTTACCCGTGATTATGTTTAATGTGCCGTCTACTGCTGAGGCGTCTATAGTCAATAGCGAGGCGTCTTTTGTGCTGCCGAGCGTTATTGGCAGTTTCCCATTTACGTTTGCCAGCTTCATCAGCATAGGAATCGAAAGCTTTTTGATTATGGACTGTGAACGGCTTGGAAGCCAGCTGCTGCTCGGGCTTAGCAGGCCATTCTCCAGCGTTGCCCGTATCTTGCAAATAAGCAGACTAGCATCTTGGATGTACGTGATGTGCGGCGCGATTTCCAGCGGGTCGATGTCTTCGCCTTGAATTGGTTCACCGCCGTCAGGCAATGTACGTAGTAACTCCTCAAGCACACCGGGAATGCAGGCGAATTGCACGTCAATCACTTGTGCAATAAGGGCTTTCCCCGCGTCTTGATCCTCCACCAGCAGATAGTCGCCTTTCTCCGCGTTCTCGTTGGGGAAGCTTAGGATGTGGAGGACGTTGCCTTCCTTCTTGTAGAGTTTCATGCGTAGCCTTCACCCTTGCCGAATGGCCCGAATAAGAGGCGATGCATGTCGGGTCGGTTAATCATTTTTATACCATGCTTCCGCGTGATGAAATGCTGCATTGCAAGGACCTCGTTCGCGGTGAATGTGCATAGAATATGCGCTAACCGCAGCGTTTCCGGGTAACTCTGCATGCAGAGGTCGTTGCCCAAAAGCTTCTCGATGGCTTCTATCTTCTGCTGATGTGCGATTTCTCTGTCGATGTCTAGGCGGAAGGCGTAGCTTGCCCTGTTCAAGCGTGCCACGTAGACGTCGCCAAGCGGCACTGTCGGCGGCTTGAATTGCAGGCCGGCGGTTTCCAGTAGGTACGGCGGTTCTTGCTCTGGAAGGAGATCGGTGATGAGGTAGCCGTTAACTCTTAGTGTGGTCATTTTTGAGAAGGCAAGCACTACAGTGCCGTTTCTTCTTGCTTCATCAAGAATTTCCTTCAGGCGCTGCACGGGCGTGTCGAATGATCCAGCGGTTAATGAGCCGTCAAAGAGTATTAGCCCGTTGGTTACGGTTTTTGCGAGCACTGATTGCAGCCAGCGCTCAAGTAGGTTTGCCAGTCGCGTGGGCATCTGCATGAGATTCGGTGCTGCTTGGTGGCTACTTACTGATTGTGTATGGAAGCATGCGGCTTCTAGCGTGTGGTAGACTTCTTTTTTGTTTTCTTCAGTTATGTGAAATATGAATGGGCCAAGGCGTTTGTAGTGGTAGGTGCGGTTTTGTTTTCGGACGGTGGCGCCGCGGATGGCGAGTATGATGCCTTTGCTTGTTTCGCCGATTTTTATTGTGGATGTGTCCACTGCGGCAATTGGCGTTTCCTGATGGTTTGCTTTTAGCAGTATTGGTGTGCGTTTGAGTTGCATGTGCTGCGGCGCGTGCTCCTTGTTGCAGAATTGTTGAAAGGTTTGTTGATTTAGTTGAAAGGTTGTGTTGTGCACTTGCCTCAGCGAGTGGAGGCTTAGCTCCAAAAATTGTTGCGTTAATGTTGTGTCGGGCGTGATTTGTGGAAAGTTATATTTGGGTGTTGTTGTTATTGTATATTGTTCAATCACTAAATTCACCAATAATCAATAAGGTTTAAATGCACTATTTAAGTATTGTGCATGTGCATCTTGCACAATACAATAAGCAACAGGTGGCAACTTGACAGAAAAAACGCAAAAACCCCCAATACGCGTAAAAATGAAAATAGGCGACATAGAATTCGAAATCGAATCCCAAGAAGACCAGCTACAAGCAGCCGTCGACCGCATACTCGCCACAGTCACCGAACGCATGAAAACCGCCAGCCTCACCGAACGCCAAGCGCCGCCACCACGCGCAGAAACATGCAAAGGCGTAATCCAAAAACTCTGGGAAGAAAACTGGTTCAGCCAGCCACGAGGCCTAAGCGAAGTCCACAGCGAAATGGCACGCCGAGGCTTCCACTACGATCGCACCGCTGTGGCTCACGCGCTGATTGATTTGGTGAAAGACGGCATTTTAACCCGTGAGGGAAAACCGCGGCGGTATCAGTATGCTCAGAAGCGTCCTCCGCCGTGATGTGTTTCGAAAAGTTTAATTGATTTGTACTACTCTTTTGTAGTACGGTGTTCATGTGGCATCGAAAACAAAAGTCACCCGCAAATATCAGGTGACAATTCCGAAGGAAGTTCGCAAAAAAGTCGGCGTTGAAGTAGGCGACGAATTCAAAGTAATGGATAAAGGCGAGGCTATTGTTTTGGAAAAAATAAGCAAACCGCGGAACCTGTTGTCGTTCGCTGGCTGCTGGAAGGAATATCCCGAAAACCCTGAAGAATTCATGAAAGAAATCCGAAAATTGTGGTCAACTTGGAAAGCATAGCGCGCGTGTGCCTAGACACCGACGTTCTAATAGACTAAAGAAAACCATCACCTGAAGTTAGACGTGTCATGGAGTGCATTTTTGAGAAGAAGCTGAATGCCTGCATAACCAGCATGAACGCGTTTGAGATATGGTTCGACGCATACTTAGCACCTGAAAAAGCCAAGCTTGCCCAGTGCACCAAGGAGTTTCTCAGTCAAATGGAAGTTGTGGATTTTAATTATGAAAGCGCAGTAGAGGCGGGGCGTGTTTTGGCTGATTTAAGAAAATGCGGAGAACCCATCGAAATAAGAGACCTCTTTGTTGGCTGCATCTGCAAGGTCAGCGGCATGACACTGATTACCAGAAACCTGAAGCAGTACAAGCGCATAAGTGGCCTAAGGGTTTTAACACCAGAACAAACGGTCAGAACACTTTAATCAACTATCAAAGACGCTATTATTGCACAAGAAAGGAATATCAATACGCATAAAAAAGACTATCACCATAATCATCAAACCTTCACCTTATGAGATATTACAAGTATAAACCTTGAATCAGAACCAAGCGTTAAAAACCTTATTCTTATAGGATTTCGAATGCACACTCAATCTAAAGGTTATGCAAAGAATAGTTAAATTTTAGTCTAAATGCTTTTCAATTTTGTTTACTTTTAATAGTTCTTTCAAAGTGAAATTGAAGCAAGCATTGGAAAGAAAAAACTTCATCGCAAATAAGCAAACAATAAAAGGTATACTGAGACAACACCGAAACGAAAGAGCTACATTTGTTTTTCCAGACATTTGGAGGGAGTATACTCGTTTCCGATACTATGTACCTATTTCCTATGTTGCCTTGATTGTGATTACGATACTCGCCTTCATATCGCGTACCCCAAAACCATCCCTACATAGGCTCTGAATCCAGTATACACTCGACCATACTGTTTTCCTTAATTCACCCGCCTATTTTCCGCAAATTGGTTGGTTGGGTTAAATTTTAGTATCGAATTGGATATACAGACCTATTGGAGGAACCTATTGTGTCATTTTTAAATCAGAGTGATTGGATCAACATAGGAGTTGCAATAAGTTCACTCATCGTATCCATTAGCTCTCTAGTGGTCTCTTCTTATCTAATATTGAAGCATAGGCGAGAACTCTCATTTTCTGAACATATTGCAAATGCTCCAGAGTTCCTCTATAAAGAATACATCAATCGCGAACTTGCAAAGCCTATCACAATAGATGGACAAGAGTATAATACCCTCAGAGAAGCTCGTAATGCAATTACAAAAAGAATTGGAAAAAAGGAAAGGCAGGGATTGACTTCGATTAAAGATGAAGCATGGAATGAGTTTACTTACCAATTATCGATAGCACTGCAAAATGTTGGACTGATGATTCTTGCGGGGGCAGTTCCAATAAAACTTGTCCTCCCAAATGTTGCGGGTCTGATAGTAGAGGATTGGAATCTCTGCTCAAAAATAGTTGAAGCGCGTCGAACTGTTGCTCCCATGCTGAAAACCAGCAAGAAGCTAAGCGCCCCAATCTACTTTCAACGTAGACACGCTGAATGGCTCGCTACAGCTGCTGCAATTTACTTGTACAACTACTGGGAAGGAGAAGGGTTGAATGAATGGTTGCATCAATTTCAAGCCTTCGAGAAGCTTGAAAAAAGGGAGCAAGAACTCCGAGGGGCAGAGCCATATTTGGTACTTGACAAGACTTCGAAAGAAATTGATGACTTTCTCTACGGTTCCCCCAAAACAAACAGGGTTAGAAGTAAATATTTGCAATCCCTCAAAAAAAGATGCTGTGAAAATCGTTTTTTCATATAACAGGAAGGTTGACTGTACCGAGCCTTCTAGTTTAAGATTGTTTGTGACATTGGTGAATTTGTAAATTTAGTTAGCCCTTATACACTCTCGGGTTCTTCCCGTGTTTTCAGCTAAATCGCCACGTGGGCGGTGGAAACAGGTAAGTCAACCTAAACCGATTCGCTGGTTATTCTGTCAAAGCTTGGCACGCATGAAAACCATCATATTTGGCGGCTATTAGTGGTTCATTGCAGAAACCAGTAGAGGGTATGTCTCTGTTAACGCCGAAGCCTATTTGCCGCCTATTAGCCAATCAATGCAGAAAACAGGTAGAGAGGGGTCTATCCTGCGGAAACAGCATGTGCAGAAGTTTGGTTTAGGAGAATAGATTTTGGTTTCGCAAAGGCTTTTTAGAAAGTTAATTTTCTTTTCTGCTAGTGGATGGTATTGAAGGACCAGCAGCAGAAGACGGAATATAGCATAAGGGATTTGCTTAAGGCTTCATGGATGCGTTCCTCTATAAAACTTGCCGTACTCGCCATAGCAGCCGTTGTAATCATAATTTGGCTCCTAAAAGTCTTCAACGTCATCGCAACTCCATTCTTTGCTGACATAAGCACTTTCTTCGCGGACTATGGGCTTGCCGGCGTCTTTATCGTAACCATAGCCGCTGGAACAATCGTGCCTCTGGGAAGCCCCGCGCTGGTGGCCGTTGCGTCTGCCTTCATTGACCCTCTGCTGCTTATACTAGTGGCAACTGCGGGCTTCACCATCGGCATGAGCATAAATTATGGTTTAGCCTACCATCTTGGACGGCCATACGTTGAAAAAAGAATATCTGCTGAGCACTTCGAAGAAGCAAAACGCGCTTGGAACAAATGGGGCTGGATAATTTACGTTATATTCGGGCTTATCCCCGTGTTGCCTGTCGAGCTTCTTGCTTTTATCTGCGGTTTTCTCAAAGCGCATCCTGCTACATTTCTCCTACTAAGCTTTGTGCCCAGACTCATAACCTTCACTTTACTTGCCTACCTTGGTCAGTACATAGGTATCTGGCTTGGCGCCGCTTGAATCAGCCAGAAAATGCGCATATTTTAATTACCTGCATTACCCAGTAAATAGGCAGTTACAACATGGAGAAGCAGTATCATGGTTTCGCTTAGAGCCTTAGCGCCATCACTAACCCGCATCACAGTTGCCGCTGCAGTAGGCGCTGCGCTGCATGTCGGACAAGGAAACTGTGACCTAATAGACGCTAAAGCCATAGAATTCTCACGAGCTGTCCTAGCGCAAACAGACATAGATGGTGAGGTCATTAACTGCGAAGGCCCCAAAGATCATGCACCTGCATTTATCCAAAAAGAAAAAGTAGGCACTGGGCGCGGTCCAAAAGTTGAGTTTGTTGTGGACCCGGTCGACGGCACCACTGCCGCTTCGAAAGGCAGAAAAGACGCCATATCCGCTTTAGCATGTGCACCAGCTGGCTGTTTTCAAGTGCTCCCCGATGATGGTTACTACTTCAAAGTCGCCACAGACTATCACTCAATAGGCAAAATCTCCCTGGATATGCCGATTGAAACAATCGTTCGCACTGTAGCGCACGAAAAAAATCTGCCTCTATCCAATTTAACGGTGATAATGCTGGAACGCGAGAGACACGCTGAAATTCTCAAAATTCTTCGAAATCTCGGCGTGCGCATTATCTTAATCCCAGATGGCGACATAGCCGCCGCTGTAGTCTCATGCATGCCCGAGTCAGGCGTTGACTTGCTCATAGGCGCCGGTGCAGGTCCAGAAGCAACAATCGCGGCGACGGCGGTAAAATGCCTGGGAGGCACGATGCTCGTTAAGGTATGGCGGGACAAAAACGATGATCCCAAGAGATTGGAGAGGTTAAAGCAGGCCGGTGTTGACGTGGACAAAACCTACACTGAAGAGGAACTTGCAAAGGGTAAAGAACTTGTTTTCGCCGCCTCAGGCATCACTAAAGGCGAACTCTTGGATGGCGTGCGCTTAACCTCGACAGGCGCAGTAGTACACTCCATATGCATGCGGTTACCAAGCGGAACTATAGAGCGTTCGGAAACAATCTTGCGCTTTAAAGGACACCCAGTCTACAAGCAATTTGTACCGTGAAAAGCACAGGGCGTACCTCAAGCATAAACACATTTTTTTCTCCCAACTTTCGCTTGAACATTGCAATGAAAAACGGGTATAGCAGAGCAATGCTTTAATGCCAAGTCGCTGCTTACCCTAAAAAGGGTTTGACAAAAATATGACGGAAACAAAAACTGACAAGTTCACCCTAATCAACGAGCTAGCCCGCCGCAGAGGTTTCTTCTGGCAAGCCTACGAAATCTACGGCGGCGCAGGCGGCTTCGTAACTTACGGTCCACTAGGCACAAAGCTTAAACAGAATATTGAGCGGAAACTTCGAGAACTTTTCGTTAATAAACTAGGCATTCTTGAAATAGAATCATCCATAATAACGCCGGGCAAAGTGTTCGAAGCCTCTGGCCATGTGGGCCACTTCAAAGAGCCAATGGTTGAATGCGCCAAATGCAGTAAACGCTTCCGCGCAGACCACCTTCTTGAGGAATACGCAAAAATAAGCGCTGCCGAAGCTGAAAAAATGAGCTTAACCGAAATAAAGCAGGCAATCGAGAAAAATGCTATCACATGCCCAGATTGCGGCGGCACCTTTAACGAGCCACAGCAATTCCTGACAATGTTTGAAACTACCATAGGCCCGTATTCGGGTGCAACGGGTTATGGCAGACCGGAAGCTGCACAGGGCATATTCGTGGAGTTCAATCGCCTCTACACCATAGCTCGCGAAAGGTTGCCTTTCGGCGTTCTGCAGATAGGCCACGCTTTACGAAACGAAATTTCGCCAAGGCAAGGCCTCATTCGTCTAAGGGAGTTCACAATAGCTGACTTGGAATTCTTTTTTGACCCGGAAGCGCCCAGCTGCCATTTGCTGAGTGACGTGGAAAACGAGACCTTACCTATTCTCACAGCAGAGAAGCGGCTGAAAGGTTCAGAAGAAATTCTTAACATAACAGTTAAAGAAGCCCTAAAACAGAAACTGATTAGCGTAGAGTGGCAAGCCTTCTTTATGGTAATGGCGAAAAAGTTGCTGATAGAACTTGGTGTGCCCGCGGAAAAGCAACGCTTTATCGAAAAGCTTCCTTGGGAAAAGGCGCATTACTCAACTCAAAGCTTTGACCAGGAAGTGCTGGTTGACCGCTGGGGCTGGATTGAAGTTTCAGGCCACGCATACCGTACAGACTACGACTTAAAGTGCCATATGGAAGCCAGCGGTGTCGACCTTCGCGTCTACAAGGAATACGAGACACCAATAGAGGAAGAGCAGTTTGTCGTGAAACCCATAATGGCTAAACTCGGGCCTGCCTTCAAGGCGGAAGCCGCAAAAGTTGCACAGCTACTGACAAATGTTCCCGCAGAAGAGGTTGCCTCTGCTCTTGAAAAGAATGGTTATTACCAGATTCAGAACTACAGAATTCTGCCTGAGTATGTGAACGTAAGCCGCCAAAAAACCGTTGTAAGAGGAAAACGCTTCATCCCGCATGTTGTGGAGCCCAGTTTCGGCTGCGACAGGCTCTTCTACGTGGCGCTGGAGTATGCTTACCACGCAAAAGACGACCGCGTCATCTTAAGTTTTCCACGAGATCTTGCGCCAACACAGATCGGAGTGTATCCTTTGGTAAGTAAAGATGGCATTGTAGAAAAAGCAGAAGAGGTGCACAGGCTGCTGGTGAATGAGGGCTTTTCAGCGGAATTTGACGACACAGGCTCAATAGGCAGAAGATACGCCCGCGCCGACGAAGCAGGCATCCCATTAGGCATAACCATAGACTATGATACACTAAACGATGACACCGTTACAATCCGTGACCGCGACTCTTGGCAACAAGTCAGAGTCTCAATCAAAGATTTGCCGGAGCTTTTGCATAAGTATTTCCATGGGAAAATAAACTTTGAAGACTTCGGCACTTTAATTCAAGCCAAGTAGTTACCTTTTTTAATCCACTTGCATTACTACATGGTGAAAAAAAGAAGCGGACATAGGGGAGGCGGGAAACAGTTTGGTGCTTCCAGCAGAAACAGAGCAGCGCGTGAAGCGTAGAGCATTAAGCGCTTGCCAAGATAACCTACGCAAAGTTGTGGATGTTGCCAGAAAAATTCCCCAAATGGTTGAGCATTTCCTAAAGAATGACAAGGGCGCGGCAAGACAACTCTTTAACGAGATTAAAAAGGGCGAGGAGGAAGTTATTGCTGCTAGGCGCATAGTTTCGCAGGAACTCGCTGAAATAGGCGCTATACTCATAAACAGAGAGGATTATCTGCGGTTCACGAACCTTTCAAGCGAAATCGCAGACTTCTCCGAAGGTATAGCCTATTACCTCATCGAGATAATGGAGCATGATTGGAAAGTGCCAGACGACATAAAAACTGACATGCTGAAGCTGTCCGAAGCGGTTCTCGACACAGTGCTTAGACTAAGAGAAACAATGATGGTTCTCAGCTACGGTTCAGCGAAAACATTAGAGAAAACCAAAGATGTTGAAGTCGCTGAAAGAGTGGTGGATGACATCTACAGAACCCTTTCAATAAAGGTGCTCAGCAGCAAACTTGACCTGTCGGTATTGCTTCTCCTAAAGGATATTCTGCAATTATTGGAGAATACTGCTGACAAGGCGGAAGATGCCGCTGATGCTGCGCGTATGCTTGCATTTATAATGTAACAACGAGCGCGAAAGTTGCATGGCGAAAATTAAAGTTGAATTAATCGAAAATTTCTTGGTAGTCTGGAACCCAGCGGAAGGCACACAACTATACAAAACAGAGTATTTCGGGAAGCCGCTTGGAATTCCCAAGCCGAAAATTCCCGAGTTTAATGTTCCCTTAATATTGGATTTGATGGAAGGTTTGTACCTCGCTGAAAAGGGAAGAATAACAGTATACGAAGGCTCAGAAAAGCGAAAGGTCGGGCTTAAAGAACTTAAGCAGAGGGCACGGCAACTTTACGATGAATTCGACGAAAAATACGCGGTTTACAGTGACTTACGGAACAGTGGGCTAATAGTTACACCTGGAATAAAATTTGGCTGCGACTTTGCCGTTTACAAGTACGGACCGGGTGTTGAGCATGCGCCATATATGGTTTCAGTCAAGAAAGCTGATTCCACCATTTCAGCCACCGAAATTGTAAAGGCAGGGCGGTTGGCAACCACCGTGCGAAAGCGCTTCATAATAGCAGTGCCTGACTTGGAAGCGGAAAAAACGAGCTACTTAATTTTTAAGTGGTTTAAGGCTTAAGTGGTCATTAAAATCTGATTTTCGAATTCGCCTCTCACTTTTTGATGTGGATAAATTTTTGTCGCTGTTAAGCTGCAACCTTCCTCGATTACTACGTCGTCAGCAACAACGGAGACTGCAGTTATTTTCGTTGGTTTTCGGCTACTGGAGTTAATTGTTACGTGCCTACCGATTATGCTGTCTCGAATCTCTGCTTTTTCTCCGATTATAACCCTGTCCAAAATCGCCGAGTTTTCTATTGTGACGCCTTTGCCAATTCTTGTGTAATTATCAATGCAAGAGTTCACGATTCTCGCACCCTCTTCGATTTGGCAGTGCCTACCAATAAGCACGGCGCCTTCAATCTCTATCAAACCCTTTTTGATCTTGCAGATAATCTCTTGTCTTCGTTGCTCTGCATCATTGCTCTCTCCTTGAATCCAAATTCTGTGTTTCTCACTGATTCTTCCACCGAAATCCGTTAGCATACTGAAGCCGCCGTGGAGAAGCTTTTTCATGGCTTCCAGATAGTTCTGCGGTGTGCCTACATCAAACCAGTTTCCCTTTAAAGTGTAGCCGTAAACTGGGCGCCCTGTCTGTGTCAAATATGGGATAAAGTCGTAGCCAAAATCTAAACGATGCTTTTCCTCCATTATTTGCTTAACACCTTTTTCTTTGAAGACCTTTTTCACCTCCGGCGAAAGCACATACAAGCCCGTATTTGCAAGGTTGCTGGGCGCATCCTTCGGCAGTGGCTTCTCTACAAAGCAGCGGATACGGTTATTCTTGTCGATGTCCGCAATGCCTAAACCCTCAACGTTCTGCACTTCCCTAAGTACTATAGTCATCAATGCGCCCTTATCTCGGTGATATTGTATGAGGTCGTTCACGTCGATTTCAAAAATGTTGTCGCCTTGCACTGCAAAAACAAGATTGCTAATTTCATAATATTCCATGTTTATTCTTGCTGAGTCTGCGCTTCCAAGGTCTTCCACATTAGGCTGATATTTTATGTGGATTCTTGGCTTGATGTCGTATCGCACGGAGAAGCCGTATCCTGACTCGAAATAATCGTATAAGTCGCGGTAGTTTGTGTAGCCTTTCACTCCGAAGATGAAGTGTCGTATGCCTTGGCGAGCGAGCGTTAAAAGCGAGAATTCCACGAGGGGCCTGTTCAGTAGGCGAAGACATGCCTTGCTTGTTTCTGCTGTAAGTGGCAGAAGCCGCGTTGCTTTTCCACCCACTGGGATTATAACGCGCAGCCTGTCTGGAGAGTAGTTATCGCCAACTAATGGCGCATACTTATCACTCAAAATTTCCCTTCCGCAAACTTTTAATTAACTGTGCTGCGTGGCAACGTATTAACTTTTTTTATTTATACTACAACAATAATCTATGTCTTCTTGAAAGTTGGCAGTTTCAAGATGTGCACGCTAATCGCAACAGCAACTGCACTCATGGCCAATTGCATTGGCAGGACCAGCGTTTCAGGCAAAAGGCGAGGCAGGGCGAAAACTGTTGAAAAGCCTATTGTCACCCATAACAGGCTTAAGGCGGTAATCTTGGTTTTCTTAGGTATTCCTTTGCCTTCTTTGTAGTTTCTTATGTATTCTCCAAACCATTTATTGGTCAGTAGCCATCTGTATGCCCTTTCTGAGCTTTTGCAATAACAGGCTGCGGCTGCTAGAAGAAACGGTGTTGTCGGCAAGAGTGGTAGCACAGTGCCAACGGCGCCCAGCGCTACACAAACAGTGCCTGCTGCAAACCATATTGCTTTTTTGAGACGGTTTCTCCGTCTGTTACAGGTTGAGGTGTCATCAGCGCTTTTATCCATATAGACTCCTCCGCTAACCTTTTCATGACTCACTTAAAAATTATACGCTAAAATCAGCAAAATGGAAGATGCTTGTATAAAAAGGAGAATTTTATAATTTGAACAAACTAAATGATTTATCCGCAGAGGTAGTTACGATGGACAAAGCACGGAGCTTTATACGGCTAATGCGACCAATTAACTGTGCGATGATGGGCTTTGCAGTGTTTGTAGGAGCAGTTTTAGCGGAGCCCCGTTTTACTGATTTTAGCTGGCTCGGTGTTTTCTATGGCTTTTTTACGGGTTTCACGTTAACAGCTGCATCGATGGCCCTAAATGATTATTATGATAGGACAATTGACGCGATAAATGAGCCGACTCGCCCAATTCCAAGCGGAGCGGTAAGCCCACATGAAGCTTTGGCTTTTGTTTTTGTCCTCTCAGCAGTAGGCTTTGCTTTCGCCTACTTCACGGGCATTTTGTGCTTGGCAGTTGCAGCTATAGCTTGGATAATTATGGCGACCTATGTCACAGTCGGCAAACGTAGCGGCTTACCGGGCAACTTGCTTGTCAGCACATGCGTAGCAATTCCTTTCATCTACGGAAGTATAATCAACCTTGGATATGTACCCCTTAATGTTCTGCTTTTCACGCTTATGGCGTTCTTCGCTAACACAGGCAGAGAAATAACCAAGGGCATCGTCGATGTCCAAGGAGATAAAGCTGAAGGCATCAAGACGTTGGCTGTGCGTTATGGCGAAAAAGCAGCGGCTGTTACTGCCGTTGTATTCTATCTTCTAGCTGTTTTGCTGACGCCGCTGCCTTGGCTTTTAGGAATAGTTTCCTTCTGGTTCATACCTCTTGTTTTGGTAACAGATGCGGGATTCGCTGTCTCCTCTGCATCTCTTCTCAAAGATTATTCTCGTGAAAACGCGCGGCGAATAAAGAAACATGCTCTCCTACTATTCATTTTAGGCTTTTTAGCGTTTATCCTCGGAGCTTTCAAATGAGCGCGCACTCAACAGTAAGCATTACGATTTTCATTGAAACTTGTCTAAAAGAGCCGTGTACATAACTAGGGCAATTTCACATATATATCCGCATATTTTCTACATGTTAACAATACATAAGTATGCTTAAAAATATCTGTAAGTCACAGAGGATGTTGCAATGTCTGAAAGGTTCGCTAAAAAATGGGAAAGCAAACGAGACGAAACCTCATTCGTCGACACCATACGTACCTCATTCGCTCCACCGCAAGCACTGAAGCCACGCTTAGACTATGCCATCAAACGCTTAGAACTTCAAATTCAAAAGTTGGATCAAGCTTCAGAACGATTTAGCCAAAAAGACAAAGCGCTGTTCACGAAGATAGTTGCTGCTTACGAGCAGCATGACACGGCGCACGCTAACATTTACGCTAATGAGCTGGCAGAAGTCCGCAGAATGGAGCGGCTTATCATGAACGCGCGGCTTGCTCTCGACCAAGTGCTGCTTAGAATGCGGACAATCACGGAATTCGGCGATATGGTGGCAACGCTAGGCCCATGCATAAGTGTATTGCGCTCAGTTAATGTGGGCTTGTGCGGTGTGTTGCCGGAAGCGGAAAACGAGTTAGGCGACATAAGCAACATGTTAAGCGGCTTAATGTTCGATTGCGGCGCAAGCTCGGGCTTATCCTTAAACTTTAACAATGTCAACGAGGACGCGGCGAAGATACTTTCAGAAGCAGCGGCTGTTGCAGAGCAGAGAATCAATTCGAAACTGCCAGATTTGCCGCCAGGGCTTTCAGCAAATTTAACCAAAGGGAAATTACCTACTGAAAACACCTAAACCTTCCCAACCTTTTTCTATACTTTGTGCAGTCCGCTGTTAGCATAGAGCGGAAGTCAGAAGTTAGCGAGTTTAAAATTCAGCAATCGCAGATTTTGGGAGCCCAAAACTTTGGAAAAGCCTGTTCTAAGAATTGGTCTTATAAGCAAATACCCTAATATGTATTAGCCTAGGGTGCCTAGGCTAATGAGCACTGATGATGAAACAAAGTTTGAGTATGCCCTTCGAGGCAAAGCTTGGAAGGTCTACTGGTATCTGCTTAAAAACGGAAACCCTGTGAGCGCGCGGGAAGTTCAGCGCGCACTACATTTCAGCAGTCCAAGTGTAGCAAATCATCACCTTGAGCAGCTACGCGAGTTAGGCTTGGTTGAGAAGCAAGAAATCGGCGGACACTACGTGCTTGTTAACCAAGTAAAAATCGGCGTGCTCCGCCACTACGTGAAACTTGGCAAGCTGCTCTTTCCAAGATACTTCTTCTACGCGCTGTTCTCAACCGTTTTCTATGCGGCTTATCTGCTGTTTCTAATGCAGAACTGGCTTATGCGCGAAAACTTATTCATCACCATGTTCGGCGCCATTGTCTGCTCAATCTTCTGGTATGAGGCATACCGCGTATGGACTATGCGACCGTTCTAATTTTTAGAACAGCTTGTTCTACAGCTTAGGATAATATCGAACGGTTTTATTACATTTAGAGCAGGTGGAAAACTAATGGTTCAGCAAGAAGTCAAGAAAAAAACGTCGATGTACGGATTAGCTGCCGTGCTCTCCGCCATAGTTCTCGTTGCTTTAATCTACACTTATGGCACGACACCTGCAATGTTGCCGCCAACGGAGACGCCTTACGTCGCAAACATGAAAACTTTCTCTTCCTACGAGGAACTCAGGGACTACTTGGTTGCAAATTCTTCTGGAATCTCGGTTTATCCTTACTGGATAAGAAGTGATACTCTTTACGCGCTACCCGCACCTGCGCATCTTAAAGGCAGTGAAGCAGCGACAAATGATTATTCCACTACAAATATTCAGGTTGCAGGAGTGGATGAAGCCGACATCGTAAAGACCGATGGCAAATACGTGTACGTAGCAGCCACTACTTATGGCTATTCAGAACCGCAAAGTGCCATTTACATAATTAAGGCTGACCCGCAAGACCCAAAGGTCATAGCGAAAGTCACCCTTGAAAACTATACTTACCCAGAGGGCTTATACTTAAGCGAAGACAGCAGCAGACTCGTAGTCATCGCCAACCGCTTTCAGCTGGTTATCTTCCGCACGGGCGGACCAGAAACTTTGATTTACCCAGGCCCCATCAGTGGCAGCACCTTCCTGTACATCTATGACATATCTGATAAAGCGTATCCCATTCTCGCCAGAAACTTGTCAATAAGCGGCGGCTACTTCAGCTCCAGAATGATAGGTAACTACGTGTATGCAGTCACTAACCAACCCGCCTATGTCTTGAATGATACAGTTACTCTTCCAGTGCTCTATCAGGAAAGGAAAGCAGTGCCCATTGCGCCTTCAAGTGTGTACTACTCTGACACAGTGGACAAGTACTTCATCTTCACCACATTCATTGCCGTAAACATCTTGGACGACACGCAGCAGCCTACGAACATGACTGTGCTAATGGGCGGCACCAGCGCCATGTACGTATCCCCAAGCAACATCTACGTGACATACTCAACATGGAACGAAGGACAGTACACAACCATCTACCGGGTGCGCATAAACGGCGCGACTTTAACGTTTGAAGCAAAAGGCAGCGTCCCAGGCTACGTGCTTAACCAGTACTCGATGGACGAGCACAACGGAAACTTCAGGATAGCCACAACCTGGCAGAACGAAAAGACGCAAACGAACAATGTTTACGTGCTGGATAAGAGCCTATCAATTGTGGGCAAACTAGAGGGCTTGGCTGAAGATGAACGCATATACGCTGTACGGTTCATGGGCGACAAAGGCTACGTCGTCACATTCAGGCAGATAGACCCCTTCTTCGTAATCGACCTGCGCAACCCTGCTGAGCCGAAAGTGGCTGGCGAACTCAAGATTCCAGGATACTCGAGCTATCTACATCTCTTCGACGCGAACCATGTCATCGGCTTAGGCAAAGAGAACAACACGGTTAAGCTTTCGCTATTCGACGTCACAAACGTCAACGAGCCAAAGGAAATAGCCAAGTACATTGTAGAAGGCGACTGGACAGATTCAGAAGCGCTCTACGAGCCGAAGGCGTTTCTATTTGACAGAGAGAAGGAGCTGCTGGTAATTCCGATTTCAGTAAACAACTATGGCGTGGTCAACTCAGGTAGCAAAGACAGCTTTACGCAAGCATACTATTTCCAAGGAGCATACGTTTTCAAGGTGACTTTGGCAAACGGTTTCGAGCTGAGGGGCAACGTGACACATCAACCGCAAACTGACACGTGGTTCACGTGGTTCGAGGGCGACTGGGGTGTGCGTCGTGCGCTTTACATTGGCAACACGCTTTACACAGTATCCAACGCGAAAGTGCAGCTAAACAGCTTAGACACACTGGCGTTCATAGCAGAAATTAAACTGGGCTAAACAGCCCTTCTCCTTTTTTGTTTCCCTGTTATGAGGTTTCGCTATCTTCATCCTCGAGGTTTTCCTCGGAATCTTCAGTTGGCAAGGTCGTCTGCACTTCACTTTTCAGAAGAAAGTCTGTCAGCGCCTTCTCATCCACTTCTGCTAGGGTTCGCCAGTCCAGATACAACTGCTCCTTATCGTCTTGCTGCAGATAGCCGTAGCGAATGTAACGGTCAATGTTTAAGCCGACTTTCCAGCCTGGCAGCTTCTCGCTTAGCAATGCTTCCACATCTTTACGTGGCGCTTGGCCCTTCTTGCTGATTATGTAGGCAATGACAACGGCTAAGCCCGCTAAGTCGTCTATTCGCCAGCCAATCATTTTCGCTTCTTTCGGCGTCAACTCGCCCCTTAGCGTAATATAGAATCGCGCTTTGTCCAACTCTTCCAGCGAAGGTTTCCTAGTTGGCGCTTTTCCCTCTTCAAAAACGGTTTTAACCTGCAAATCCAAGCTTTTCAAGTAATCATCAAGAATCTCAAGAACTTTGGGGTAATCTGAGCCTAAAACTCTACGCAGCTCCCAGCCTTTAACGCCAGGCTTCTGATGCCGCCTGTAAAACAGCATATGCGTCGCCCGCTTGATTTTGCTTGCATACAAACCTTTCCGCTTGCTCACTTTAATTCGCCTCTTTTCCACTTTTGCCAATTCTCGTAAGTAACCGATATTGGGATCGAAATTAACTGTTGCGTGCTAATTTTTGAAACTGGTTTTTCAAGCGGCTTAATGAAAACAGTTTCCTCTAAGGGATGAATCTCCAAAGTGGCATAGCCGTAGGTTACAAGAAAACTTGTCAGGAAAGCGCGCTGAACAGTTTCCTCATAAGTGTCGGCGCCAATGAAGTCCCAGTATGGCATTTTGCCGTCAAAGCCTTTCTCGCCAACTTTCGTTTTCAGCTCTTGCCAATATCCTTCCAACTCCTCAGAAAAGACTTTGTCGCTGAGAATGCGCTGCTTTATTAACTCGTCTCTGGTAGTGGTGCCCGCGGCAACTTCTGGAACTGCAAGCTCAGGCCATCTATCCTTAAGCGGTACCAGCGTTTCCCAGTACCGCAGTGCCTCAGCGAGGCTGTGGAGGCTAAGCTGCTCCAGTTCAACTATGGGATGCCACGCCTTGAGGAATATGCTTAGCATTTCTTCTTTGGTTGCCTGCATGATTTTTTCTTCAAGCAGAAATGGGTCTGTGTAAAGCGATGTGCTGCGGTGTTTAACCCACTCGCTTTGGAGCTTTATGACTGAGGCTAAATGGTGAAGGGCTTCTGCATCCAAGTTAAGTTCTTCAGCCTGTTCCCATTGCGGAAAATACTCTTTGACAATTGCGAGTATCTTGTCAACATCCAGCATGAATGGATCTACTGTGTGATTTTCAATTGCCATGCACATTTCGATAACGCGCTGCAGTTTTTCTCTGCCAAGTTTTTTCTGCTCTTTTTTGGACTGCACTACGTAACCTCGCGAATTACTGATTTGCCTTCAACATTCTGCACCGTAATGATGTTTACGTTTTCCTGCGCGAAGGTAATCTGGCTTGGCGTGATAACGATATACTGCGCTGTGGCATCCTTTATCAACGACAAAAGCATGCGCGCAATCATCTCCCTGTTTCGGGGGTCCATGTGAATGTCATACTCGTCTACTGCCCTGAATGGCGAACGTACATGCTGCTGCAACGCAAGAAGGAAGCTCATGGTCGCCGTGGTTCTCTCGCCGCCGCTTTGAGTGTAGGAATCCAGAGGAACGGGTTTTCCGCCTTTAAAGCCGACAAGAATCTCCAAGCCTGCAGTTTCAATATCATGGCCATTGGCAAGACGCACTTCCCCCGTCGCCATAGTTTGGCTTAGAATCTTCTGATACTCCAGATTCACGCGGTCCAGCAGGTTCTGCATGACACTTCGCCACGCGTCCATGCGTACTTTCACTTCTTCAAGCGCTTTCTCACGGTTCTCGGCAACTAATTGCGCCTTTTCTTTTAACTCCAGATAAAGCTTGGAGTAAGACTCATACATGTGCTCTATATCTTCCGAAACATCTGCAAGCGCAGCCAAATGCCCGTCTGTAATGCGGATCTCATCTTGAATTTCCGCGGCGCTTTTCAGCACAGCAATTCTTGCGCCAGTCTGCTCTGCCTTAGCGATAACATCGCTCAGGGTGGCTTTTGCCTCTTTAAGCGCCGAGTCTATCCTCTCCAAATCAGACATGGCTGCTTCTCGGCGAAACTGCAGCAGAGCAAGTTGAACGCGGTTATCTAAAATTTCCTCAGCCACTTTTTCTGCGGCTTCTTCTAAACTTTGCAGTTTTGCCTTATTTTCTTTCAATATTGAATTTACCTTTGAAAGGCGCTGCTTGGCGTTTTCAAGCATCGCCCGCAAGTTCTCACTGCGCATAAGCTTAAATTGGTCCGTGTTTTTCTGAATCGCTGATTCCAAAAGCGAAGCCTCTGTAAGCAGTTGCCCGCACAGGGATAAGGTTGCTTCGTTCTCTGCAATCTCACGCTCAAAATTTAACCTCTCGCTGAAAGCCTCCTTTAGCGCCTCCCTTAACGTGCGCTGCTGGCTCTGCAGATTTTCTAGATGATCCTTCAAAGTTTTTATTTCAGCTTCAATTTGGTTCAGATTCTCCTCGTTTCTATAGCGTTCTGCCTCCAACGCTTTAAGCATGCCCTCGCGGCGTTCCACCTCAGCCCACGCCAGCTCGCGCTCAAGGAAACGCCGTTTGGTCTGCAGCTGCTTCTTCTCCTGATAACGTTCGTATTGCTCACGCCAGTAACTCAAGGTCTGCTCCGCCGAATCAAGCAGCTTGCTGACAGACTCTTCCTGACTGAGAATGCGCGTTAATTTGCGCTGGGCCTCCAGCACGTTCTCGCGGAACGGCTCCAAACCCACAGCAGCCTCAACCATGCGCAGCTTCTCCACGCTGGAAAGCACGGTGAACTGCTCCACCATGCTCTGATGCATAATAATGAGCATATTGTCGGGGTCAACGCCGAATCTGCCCAGCAAGCGTTCAACATCCTGCTTCGTGGCAGCGCGATTTTCCAGCTCAAACCAGTATTTGCCATCGCGGCGCAGAACGCGGGTTAGAAAAATTTTGTCTTTGCTGTACTTAGGCACTGGCCTCCGGCCGCCTTGCTTGCTGTTATCCAAAATAAGCGTAACACGTGCTCTGTCTTTACCCCAGCGTATCAGATCGCTTAGTTTTCTTGAGCGCTCAGTGTAAGACTGCCCCAGCGCCACGGAAATAGCTAAGAGCAGCGATGATTTCCCCGCGCCGTTCGGGCCGCAGATAACGTTCACGCCTGGTTTAAAGGGCACCCTGGCGTACTCGTAGCTCATGAAGTTCTCCAAGATAACTTCTTGTATCAGCATCGCAGTTTTTTGCCTCAACTCGGCGCGTATTATTTAGGTAAAAACTCTCTTATTTAACTCCTATTGGCAAAACTGAAGAATTTCATACTTACCATCTCTAATTAGCGTTTTTCATGCTGATAAAGACTTGACAATGCCACTGCATGAAAATTAGGGTGATTTCTGTTATTGAAACTTTGAAAAGAAACCTTTTTAGTTTTAGATGGAACCTTAAAAAACGGGTTACATAATGTATAAACTTAAATTTGAGAGCAAACACCGAGCTACAACTAATCATGGCAAAAGCTTGCTAATTGTGGTTCTTTTTGTGTGCATTATTCTGCTTGCAACAGGCTTCTTCAGTTACAGTTTTGGCTACAATACTGCCTCCCAAAGGTGCTATGAGCAAGGTACATGGAAGGGTTTGCCATTGGCAACAGCACTGGTTATGACGCTGGCTACCAAGTAGGTAATGAAAACGGAAACACAACGGGGTACGAATTAGGATATAAAACGGGTTTTGACCATGGCAGTTCTGATGGTTATTCCAAAGGTTTTGAAGAAGGCAAGTCAACTGGCTATTCATCAGGATATGACCAAGGCTACAGCAGTGGTTTTACAAAGGGCAATTCGACGGGTTACAATATCGGGTTCGATTCCGGGTATCTTCAAGGAATAGTGGATGGCGCTGGTAGAGGCTTCAACATCAGAGATCCAACATATCAAGAAGCAATGAATTTTATAACTCAAGATCCGACTGATAAAAACGCATATGTTCCTGAAACCTATACGTGCTTCCATTTTACAGCAGATGTTAAAAATAACGCTTTCAAGATAGGCTATCGCTGCGGCTTTGTTTACATAAGGTTTCCAGATTCCGCCCATGCCATAGTTTGCTTCAACACCACAGATAGAGGCTTAGTGGTGTTTATTGAACTGCAAGATGATGGAATAATGACCTTAACGATCGGTCAACCATACTGGGACAGAACGCAATATCTAGCGCCCGACTATGATGACACCATTGTTTACTACACTATTATATGGTAAATAGCAGGTTACTCTCGTAACTTCGGCTGAAACAGCAAAGGTAATCCTACAAAGGGCAGTGACATTGCCCACAGATCCAAGTTGTGCCCTAGGATCCATGCGTACCAGGAGCCCCATCCGCCGACGCTGCCAAGGAAGATCCACATGAGGTAGTTAGCGCAGAAATACAAGCCAACAAGCGTTACGATTACGCCTACCGTATGCAGGTTTATCATTTCTATGGATTCGGCATGCATTGATTTCTTTGCGAAGTAGGCCGTGTAAAGTGCCAGCAGATAAAGGCCTACGGTGGAGAAAATGAAACTGAACATGTTACTGGAATAAAGTAGAATGTAGTCTATACCCTTTTCAACCAGCGTAGCAATCCACATACCTGTATTATTTAGCCAGAAAACGAAAACATAAAAAGTGCCTGTGATCAGCCCCCATTTTATGACGTTCTTTGCTGGCTTGTTTGGAGTTAACTCCAGAAATAGCTTGATTAGTACGCTGACAAGGCCTATTGACTGCACAAAGCAGGGCAGCGTGTTCATGATTGTCATCAGGATTAGGCTGCCGAAGCCTACGGATGGATCTGCAAAGGCTGCGAGCCCCCAAATGCCTGACATGAAGAAGCTTAGGAACCAGTAGCCAGCCTCAAAGAGCACAACCAGCCGAAGCGCCATCAGCAATTCCTGCTTTGACAGATCTTTTTTGGCGATGTAGAATAGGCTGATGACAATGGCGATGAATGCTGCGGCTGTTCTGAAGCCGATACCTATGCAGCCGGGTACATCTGTTATCAATATGAAAAATACGTCAAGGGGTCCGCGGTTGATTATGCCGTTAGCGAATTCATAGAGCATGTAAGAGAACCATGAAATGGAAACTAGTAAAAGCCCAAGTTTTAACGGTAGATGGCGGTTTGCTTCAGTTATTTTTCAGCCCATCCTCTTTAGGCTTGATTTTGCCACGGTTGAGTATATTATAATTGCGGTTTCTAAAACCAAAGGCTATTCTAAAATGAACAGCCTTATAAAGAGAGCAGGGCATATTCAAGCTTTAGAGAGGTTGCGTCATTGAAGGGGAACCCGATTGTCATACTCATATTTTTAACGCAGGGAATAGGTGCAATATTTTTCGTCATCTTTATAGCCTCGTATGCGCTGGCCCTTCCTTCAAACAGAGTTCTGCATGGCGAACCCATATTTAGGATACCTCTCTCAATATTCGGCGGGCTATTTCTGGCACTCGTAACTTTGTTGTTATTGCTATCGTTTAGATGGAAAACTAAAGCGCAAAACGACCATTTGCCTAATGAGTGAAATCTACAGCATCCTTGGCAGCATTTTCTGCGCAATAGGTTAAGAAACAGAAAAGAAAAAAGGGGAAGTTTACGCGTTTTCTGTTGCTTTGTTCATCTTTTTTTGAGAAGCAAATAGAGCAGTAAGCCAACTACGATGATAGTAACGATCATGCCGATTCTAAAGCCCATCACATACATGTCAGTCATTGACGCAGGCGTGGGTGTAGGTTTAGGAGCAGCAGGAGCTTCTTCGACGAACACTGCGGTTTCTGCATGCGAGCCGTAGTATGCCTTAGAGCCTGCGAACTTGGCGATTATGGTGTATTTGCCTGGTACTGGCGGCGTGAAGGTGGCGCTGTAGAAGCCGCTGCCATCCGTAGTGGCTCTGGCAACCTCATAATAGTTGCCGTTCGGATCAAGCACCTCAATAACAACTTCAACGCCCCTCACGTCAGCTGGACACGAGAACTGCTTGTAGACGTAGAGCATCCAGTCACTCATGCTTTCATCAGCCACGGCGGGCACACCATTCGGGAACCGCTTTCGGATGACAGTATCTTCTGTTGCTGGTGAGATGTCTGTGACCATGCCTTCAACGAGCACCTTATTGCCGTGCACAGAAACCTTCGGAGACGCCGTCACTGTGGTTTTGCTTGGGCCCTTGCCAATGGCGTATATCATTTGGTTGTAGGTGTCCATGGTTGCAATGATGCTGTCGCCCATGACTGCGGGTCCGCCCCAGTCGGTTTGTCGGAACATGCCGTAAATTGACCATATGACTTCGCCTGTTGTTGCGTTCAAGCAAACGAATGGTGCGCCGCGAGGTTGCGGCTGGTTGACGGAGTGTTCGCTTGGCCGAGGTAGATTTTGCCGTCAGCGATTATGCGTGGTCTTAGGGATGACCAGTAGTTTGACCAGAGTGTCTCGCGGTATGGGTCAGGGTAAGAATATGTCCAGAGCAGCTTTCCTGTCGTGGCGTTGTAGGCGTACATTATTCCGCTCATGCCGTTTGAATAGAGTATTCCATATTTAATTGTTGGATACATTACGTAGATGTCCAGATAATGCTGTGGTTCCGTTGGCCCCCAGAGCTTTTCGCCTGTGTCAAGGCTGTATGCCCAGAATTGGCAGAGTTCCTTGCACCAAATAGCTACAACGCGGTCTTCGGCGCTTGCAGCGGCGACGGATAGACTAACGTTTTCTGGTGGCGTAGCGTGGGTTTTGTTAAATTTCAGGTTACCTGTTTTGGCATCGAAGGCCCATATTGTGAATGGAGGATCATTGTATGATAGTGTGCTGAATGTGCCTATGGTGTTGCCTCGGTAATAGCCAAATACTGTGTCCTCAAGGAAAACGTAAGAGACGCTTCCCGGCAAACCTGTTGGTATTGTAATGTTTTTCTGGTAGCCATTTAGCCCAAAGGGTGTTGCTGAGGTTACGGGGACTGCGCCTGTGGCGTCAATGGTTTTGCCTTGCGGCTGCCATGAGCCGAACATGGGGCTGTTCTCAGTTGTGCCCCAGTAAGCGCT
Source organism: Bathyarchaeia archaeon (assembly GCA_038848695.1). Classification (GTDB taxonomy): domain Archaea; phylum Thermoproteota; class Bathyarchaeia; order Bathyarchaeales; family Bathycorpusculaceae; genus JAOAIV01. The sequence goes on along the minus strand of JAWCNL010000011.1, from coordinate 39,789 downwards.
AATGACAGCCGTAGAATTCCACATTGTCATGTAGCCTCTCTGCAGGTTAACCGTGTAAATGATGATCTCCCCATTTGGTCCGCGCACGCGGTTGCCGCTTGGCACGTTTCTAAAGGTGAATAGCCATCGTCCAGTGTAAGGGTCAAATGCTTCCCAAGTAGTTGGTGCTGCGCCGAAGAATCCGCCGGAAACTCCAGCCCCTAGATATGCGTGAACACCTTGCGTGTTAAAGCTCTTCCAGTACATTACTTGTCCAAATAGGGGTGTTACGCGGCTTCCATTTGGGTTTTTGAGCTCCTTCTCCCATAGTACTTCGCCGGTGTGTATGTCAACAGCAACAACCCAGTTGGCGACGGAGTTACCTCCGACACTGTCAAACTTCTGGTATATGAGCACACCCATTATAACTAGGCTGTTGCTCCATTTGCCTTCGTACGCGTCGCCTGGAAAGATGGCCGCGGGCTCAGAAAGTTCGCCCCCAGCCAATCCTCCTATTTGCAGCGGTTTTTGCCAAAGCACATGTGCGGTTTCCGGCGCGTCTTCCTGGCCTTTGGCTTCCTGTTGTCCAAAGATGCCGCCAGGGTCAAGCCAGCTTCCAGCGATTACTGCCCACTCGCGGTTTTGGCTGTCTATTGGGCGAGTCCAGTATTCTGTTGGAAGGGGAACGCCGGGCCAATATGTAGGAGTTCCTTCCAGCACTTGGAGTTCCAGTATTGGACTGTCGTCAGCTTCATAGTATATGCGTACGTTTTGCTGTTGCCCAGAGAATATATCAAATTGGCTGAAGTTGTACCATTGTGCGGGGAAGTGTGTTTGCAGCTTGTAGGTGCCTGGCATGTCAGGTATGAATACGTAGCCTGTGCCTCCTGTTGAGTCAGTGCGGAACGGGCCAAGCGTCTTAGTAGTGCCATCAGGCTTAGTGACCGTAACTGTTAAGCCGTTCCAGCCGTCTTGTGTGATTTGTAGTTCTCGTGTGATGCCTATGTGAAGTAAGACTTCTTCCTACATATGCGGGGTTAGGTACAGCGCCGATGTACGCGTATGATTTTGAGTGGCCTTCCCAGTTAATTTAGCAGCCTACGGGTAAAATGGCTATTGAAGTGGTCATAGCGAAAATCAGAAACAAAGAAACTGCAGCAGCAATTGTTCTTTTTGAAAGTCCCAATCTTCTCGATTCTCCTATATTTTTGCGATGCGATTTACATCGCAGTTTACTGTTTTGGTTTCACTTGCCTTAAAAATTTTATCCAAAAATAGCACTGCACCAAGTTTTTCCGAAGGGAAACTTGAGAAGTGAATGTTTTTGAAGAATAACAATGTGCATGTTGCCCGTAATTCTTAAATCGCCCTTGCTCTGAGCATATAGTCTGATTGTTGATGTCAGCTGCTTCAGAAGGCGCTTACAAGCTTGGCGCCCTAAAATTTTCCACAATTGCCATAGCCAGCGTGGTGGTTATCGAAGTTCTTTTGGGTCTGCTTGCGTCTAGCTTAGCAATTCTCAGCGACGGGTTGCACGCGGTGCTTGACGTTATGGCGGGCGTTATGCTTTATTTGGCGACTAAGGCATCGCTTAAGCCGCCAGATGAGGAGCATACATATGGGCATGAAAAGTTCGAGTCTATAGGCGGCTTGTTAGGCAGCATCGTGCTAATTGGAGTTAGCGTTTTCGTAATTTTTGAGGCCATTGCGAAATTGCTTCAAGGCGAGGGAGTGAATGCGGACTTTGGCTTTTTGGGTTTCATTGCCATAGGCTACACCTTTTCAATAGATATTTTGCGGATGGCTATTTTCAGGAAGGCTACTGGTAGCGAAAGTAGCACGGTTAAAGCAGGATTTTACCATGCTTTAGCTGATTTGAGCTCTACGGCGATTGCCTTTCTCGGGTTCGGCCTATCCATGGTTGGGTTTAATCAGAGTGATTCGCTGTCATCGATAGTGCTGGGTGCTTTGCTTAGCTATATGAGCATTAAGCTTGCAAGAAGCAGCATAAAAGAACTAAGCGACGCAGCATCTGAGGGGCTTGTTCAGCAGCTAAGGCGAGAAATCTCAGCTCATGAGGGCGTTCGCGGCTGCCGAGACCTCAAGGTGCGAAAAGTGGGCTCAAAAATTTTTGCTGAATGTGCGCTTCAAGTTTCCAGCTTAATGAGCCTTGATAAAGCCCATGGCTTGGCTTCTGAAATTGAGGAAGACTTGAAAAAACGGTTTGGAAACATTACCATAGCAATTCACATTGAGCCCTCAGAAGAAGAGGAAAGTGTAAAGCAACGCATAGAGCAGTTGGCAATGGTTGATGACGTGAGCGAAGTGCATGATGTAGCCACGGTATATGCTGGCGGCAAACTTTATGTGACTCTTCACGCATACGTGGATCCACATTTGTCGGTAGAGGAAGCCCATAAAATCGCTGAGGAAATCGAACACCGCATTCAGTCGGGGATAAAACAGCTTGAGCACGTGTCAGTTCATGTGGAGCCCTACGGTTCAGAGACACAAGTGCAGAAAATAGATGAGAAGGAGCTGCGGGATATAATTCAAACGTTAACTGAGCAAGGCGAGCACGAGTTTTATGCGAAGCGTATAGTAACGTATGGCGCGGAGGGCAAAGTTTACGTGAATATAGACTGCTGCTTCGCAAAGAAAGTGGCGCTGAAAAAGGCGCACACCACGGCATCGCGCATCGAGCATGCAATAAAAGAGCGGTTTAGCAATACAGTGGTCACTGTTCACATAGAACCATAAAGGCGATAGGATCCCCTCTACTGTTTTCTGCATTGATTGGCTAATAGGCGGCAAATAGGCTTCGGCGTTAACAGAGACATACCCTCTACTGGTTTCTGCAATGAACCACTAATAGCCGCCAAATATGAGGGGGATCACGCAGAATTCCAGCATGGAATGTTAGTATGCAATAAAATTCTATTAGGCAGTAGGTTCAATTGCCAAAGATGTTTTAGAAAGGTGGATTAGAGGTTCTACGAGGTTAGACCATGCGCTTCAGGAGTTCGTTTATTGCTTCGCCACGGTAGCCTGCTTCTCCGCCTGCGCTGAAGCTTTTCTTAGTTTTCCCCTTGAATCCTTTGCTGGGCGGATGCAGTTTGAAAACAGGTTGGGTATCAGGTAGTTTCTGATATTCCACTTTGCAGGCGGCTATTGCTTCGGCAAGTGCGTCTAATGATTCGTATCCGACTTTGCGAGCGTACTCGTCAGTTAGTTTCTTGTTACCTGCCAAGCGACCACGTTTTTTCAGCATTAGAGCCACGGTTTCCTTTGAGACTTCGCCCCATGTCACGTAACTCTGCACTTGACGTAGCATGCCCAAGTATGAAAGGCGATTGTCAATGAGCACTGCATGGTTGCATCTGGCCAAGCGGAGCATTTCAAGGGTTTCGCGGGCTTCACGCTGAGCGCTGATTGTGCCACGTACTCTTACGACAGCTAAGCATTTACGCTCGTTGGCTTGTTCAGTCAATTATCTCACCCAGTCCTCCGGAGTTATGAGACTATAGGTTTTGCGTAAACCATCATAGATAGCATGTGCATAAGAAGGAACCGTTCTCGTTGAACCGCGACTCCTTACCCAGAGATCCTTAATGCCTGCCAAGTTCAAAATCACTTTTGCAACTTCACTTGCAACTAGTCCTAGGCCTCTTGGTCCAGGCACTATGACTACGCGTACGCCGCCGCATTTGCCCTCAACTTGGAACGGAATAGAGTGAGGTTTACCGCAGCCGCATTCCCAGCTACCGCAGCCACGTTTAACGGGAACAATATTTAGGCGCGCTACTGCGGCGGCTTTTTCTATTGCAGTTCGAACTTGACTAGCTTTGCCGGAGCCTAAGCCTATATAACCATCTCTGTTGCCGACAGCTACAATGGCCTTGAATCTTGATTTCTCGCCTGCGTCAGTCTGCTTCTGAACCAAGTTAACGTTTATCACTTCTTCCTGTAAGTCGGGAATTAAGGCGTCAACAATTTGTGGCTCCGCAATTTTCAGGCCACTTAAGAAAACCTCATCCATGGAAGTTATTCGGCCTTCCTGAATCAGTTTCCCTAGGCGGGTTTTAGGAACCCAATTATCTAAACTTGATCCTCTTTCAGTTTCACTATAGCTACGGCTCATGCTTTCTTTTCACCCTTCTTTTTGAATGCATTGATAATGTTAGTTTTCACTTTAGCGAAATGTTCAGGAAGTTTCTCTGGAGAAAGCTTTTGCGCCAAATATTTAGAGAACTTTGCTGCATAAACTTCGGGATTGGATGCTAAGCTCTTTCCGTACTCTGCTATGTGCTTTCCCTCTATTCGCTCTATGACAAATTTCTCTTCAGAACAAGGAACCTCAATTCCAGCATCCAAAATACCCTTTAAAGCGGCGAAAACTTTGGCGCCTTTGGTTGGCGCAGCTAAGCCTATATCCAAAACAGCTTCTTCCACATCTTTTGTTTTTGCCTTTAACCCGCAAAGCAATCCTGTCAGATAAGCCGCAGGAACATTGCCCGCTGGAGCCTTCCAACCATACTTGTTCGTTAATTCGCGGCTGTGTGCTGAAGCCAAAACCTCGTCACCATGCGGTTTAGCAACGATAATTTGCACAGTAGTATTCTTGAGTGAGCAGCGAACTACAAGCCGCGGCTTCTCGGAAAGAATCAGCGCCTTGCGTGCTCTATAGTCGGTTTTCCCTTCTCTTCTCCGCCTAAGCGGAACTCGATAAATTGAACTTCGTGCCATTAACGTTTCCTCCACAAATCATGAGCTTTCAAATAGCGTTCTAAATCAGCGACGGAGCTGAACCTTCCGCTGCCCGCTGCCCTGTACATTTTTCTATAAGTTTCTTCGGTGATAGCGCGGGTTGCTTTCAACTCTCGAAGCCTCTTCCTCAAAGAGCGGATCTTGCTGATCCAAGCTTCTTTTTTGGAAATCTTTGCGTAGCCAGTTCCAGATCTGCTGCCAGGACCTTTACGGCGTCCCTTCTTTTTCTTTTCCTGAATTGTTTTTGCTCGAGCACGGCTGACGCTTTTCTCAGGCAAAGCTTGAATTACCTTTTCATGAATCAGCTTTCTAACTTCTTCGCGGGTTATGGCGGCTTCCACATCCTCCATACGCTGAGGATCAATCCATACTCTATTTTGACCCACTTTCAGTATTTGCGCTGCCAAACGTCTTTGATTACTAAGGTCAGTCATTGCTTTGCATCTCCTTTCTCAGATTTAGCTTTTGAGCGTGCCCTTTTCGGTTTCTCTTCTTTTTCCTTTATTTCAGTCTCTTTCTTCTTTTTCGTAGCAGGCTTACTCTCCATTTCCTTGCTCTCAACTTCTGTCGCCTTTTCAGCTTTCGTCTCAGCCGACGGTTCTGCTGTCTCCGCTGGCTTAGCCTTTTCTTCGGGCACTTCCGCGGCAGGCTTGAAGTTCAGAATGATTACATTTCGCTTTTTGGCTTCAGCTAAAATCTGAACACGCTTTCTCTTGCCTACCGTGTGGGCGATTCGCACTGCTTCAGATGTGGGATCAACCTTAGCTATTTCTTCTGGGCTATACACTAAGACTTCTTTATATCCAGAAGGATGAAGCCCCCTAGCTTCCTTAGGGCCTCTGTAACCAGTACTTACGGAGGGTGGCCATCCCTTAACTTTCTGGCGCATTTTGTTATCTATTCCGCGAGGCCTGCGCCATTTTGCCTTAACCCGGACATATCGCCAGCTTTCCGACTTGACAAACTCGGGTTTCTTCTCTTTAGCGCGTTTTCGAGCTTTTAGTGCTTTCTGTATTGCGGATACATCTTTCTCTGCCATTATGTCATTCCCTCATTTCGTTCATACACGTATATGCCGTCAAGGAAGACACGCGGATCTTTACGCTTAACCTTTGTTGCTTGCTCAATGTTGGCGGCGGTTTGACTTACGTCCTCAAGGTTTATGCCTTCAACAATTACGTCGTCGCTTTGAACCTTGACTTTCACGTCGCCAATTATTTTGGCTTTTCTGGCTCGCCGCTCGCCAGTAAAGTTTTCGATTACAACAGCCTTGTCTTGGACTTTAACGGATATTGGAAAGTGAGAAAACACGATTTTCAGCTTGTACGAGAAACCTTTTTCGACTCCAGTGATCATGTTTTGAATATGCGAATGCACCGTGCCTACCATTGCCGCTTCTTTCTTGCGGGGCCATTTAGCATAAACTCTAACGGATTTGCCGTTTTTTTCGATGGATATCGGTGCTAAAGAGAAGTCACGTGTCAGAGTTCCTTTGGCGCCTTTAACTGTAACCTTACGTCCTTCAACGGTTACTTCGACGCCATCTGGAACTTGAATAACTTTGGAGATTTCTGGCAACCGCATTAGAAACACCCGTTAATAAACGAAAGCTAACAGTCTTCCTCCAAGGTTTTTTTCTTCAGCTTCACGGTGAGAGATTACACCCTTTGATGTGGAAACAACCAGTATACCCACATCTCTTGAGGGCAAAAATTTCTTTTCCCACTGTTCAAATTCGCTAACCTTAACAGGAAAGCGAGGCTTAATGGCGCCGCACTTATTTATTCTACCCAGCAACTGTACCTTGAACTTGCCTGAACGGCCATCATCGATGAATTCAAATTCGCCTATGTAACCGTTCAACTGCATTATTCTTAATACGCGGCCTAAAAGTTTAGAGGCAGGGCTAATTACACATTCGCGTTTGTTGCGAACTTCATTGTTTATTATTGTTATCAGACCGTTTGCCAGTGTATCCATCGCTTTCCCTCATTATTCATATTTTTTAAAGCCAAGTTTCGGCGCTGCCTCCCTAAAACAGTGCCTACATAAATATAAATTGTAACGTCGGATAATAGGCCCATATGAGCCGCATCGAATGCAGGGTCTTGAACCTTTGCCGAATTTTCTTACTTTCTTAATCTGTTGCTTTGCCATATTCCCTTTCACCTAATTTTATACGATTTCAACTCCTAAAGTTTGTTTAACAAAGGCAATTGACTCCTCAGGCGTAAGCAGATGCTTACGACCAATATGTGACTTCTTCCTTCTTCTGGTTTTAACTCTTTGACCAGGCCGATTCACAGAAACACATATGTCCATACCGAATATGCCAATGTTGGGATCATACTTTACACCGGCTATCTCGATGTGCTCTTTAATGCCAAAGGCGAAGTTGCCTTGCTTATCGAAAGATGAGCGGGAAATTTTGTTATCAACAACAGGCAATGCTTTCTTGAGGAAATCAATTGCCGCCTGCTTTCGCAGAGTAACAATGCATGCGGTTGATTCGCCTTTTCTTATTCCGAAATCTCTTATGGTCTTTTTTACTTTTCGTTTAGCAGGCGTCTGATTAGTCAACGACTTCAATACAGTAACTGCTTTCTCTAGTGGCTCTCCTGATTTCCCAACGCTGATGTTAACGACAACCTTTTCTATTCTGGGTTTAAGCATAGGCTGCTCTTCCCACATTTTAATGAACGCGTCCTCAGACAATGGAAGATTCCTCCGGTAAAGATATTAGTGGCGTGGTTTCGCCTACTACAAACACGAAGTCTAAAACTGTTTGGTACCGGTTACCTTTCGCGTCTTCTATTACTACCAGTGCTTGCCGCCGCTTCTTTGAAGTGGTTTTCTCGATTTCGACTATCTTGCCATATTTGCCAATGTTCTTTCCGCCAGTTATAACCGCTAAATTGCCTTCCTTGACCTTCAATTGAGCAAGCACTTGCCGTTCAGGCACTCCCAGCTTTAAAGTGTCGAAGGTTTCATAGGCAACTGCTGAGCTTTCTGATTCAACCATTTTTACTAGCAAGGTTGATCCGTCGTGAAGAGCAAGTTGTGTAAAGCCATTTTTGACTAAAGTTTTGTCTTCGACTCGGAACAGTTTGAAGCTGGCTTCTTCTTTGCTAATTGGGTTAAGGATTAAACCTTTGTGCGAGGGTAAAATCCTGAAGAACTTGTCTAACTCAGGTATTGCGATTACATCCATTAAACCAACTGGAAAGTCATCGCTGCGCCGGATTTTGCCGTCAACGTAAACTTTGCCTTGTGCAATTATAGATTTCGCCTCTTTTCTATTTTCGGCTACACCTAGAATATCGCGCAGAACAATTGCGAGTGGCAAACATTTCTCAAGCAAGTGAGGCCCAGGTGAAGGCCGTACTGCCCAATGGAACTCTTTCTTGTGAATCGGCCAGAAATTTGGCGCGACCTTTCTCTTTAATCTTCCTGTTTTTCCCTTCTTACCCAAAACTATGTTCCTCCTTTCTTCGTAGAAGCATCACTTTTCCGTTTAGCAGGTGCCTTTTTCACTTTTTCAGGTTTAGTTTCTTTTTCAACAGGCTTTTCCTCAGACTCTGCTGCAGCCTTCTTTGCCCTTTTCGCAGGCGCTTTCTCCTCCGCTGAAAGCTCTTCCTTTGTCTTCTTTGCAGCAAGCGTTTTCCTTGTTGCCTTAGGTTTAACTTCTGGCGTCTCTGCCTGCGGCTTTTCATGAGCAGCGGCAACTTCTGGTTCTTTAACCACTTTTTCTGCTTCAACGACCGCTGCTTTCTCAGGAAGCTTCTCTACTTTCTTTGGTGCTTTCTCTTTTTTAGGCAGTGCCTGCTTCTTTCTTTCAACCACTGCTTGCCGCCATTTATCATCAAGCTTCAAATTTTTAATCATAACTTTTGACGGGTGCACTGGCACGAATATTGTTGTGCCGTCAACTTTCTCTCGGGTTAAGCCTTCAATAAAAATGCGACGTCGCTTTAGATCTACACGACTGACTTTCCCTTCAAATCCCTTATGGTCTCCTCGCATCACTTGCACGGTGTCGCCTTTTCTGACGGGAAGAGCCTTAACGCCTTTTGAGGCAGCAAGTTCTGGCGATAACGGCGCTGTCATAAATTTATGACGCAAGTGCGCAGGCGCGGTGTAGAGCTGTTTTCGCTGTTTTCTCGGAGCTTTCACGGGTTTTGTTACTTGCATACCATTTTTCACCTACACTATTATGCTTGCGGCGCTTGCTATTCTTGGCCATCGCTCAGCCGCTTCTTTTGCTACAGGACCGCGGATTTCGGAGCCTTTCATTTCGCCGTCAGGTGTTATGATCACAGCGGCGTTATCTTCAAACTGAACCCAAACACCGTCAATTCGTCTAAACGCTTTCTTCTGCCGGATTATCACGGCTTGAAAGATTTTCTTCCGCATGTCCGGCGTGCCTTGTCTGACGGAGACAGTGACTCTGTCACCCACAGTAGCTGTTGGATAGCGTCTTAGGCGGCCTTTATAGCCCATTGCTTGAACTAAACGTAACACGCGGGCGCCGGTATTATCCGCACAGCGCAATAACGAACCGGCTATCAAACCGCGGGTAATCTTCTGACCATGCGAAAGCATTCCCTTTGCGACAAGTGCTCTCTGTTTTGCCTTAGCTGCCATTTCACTTCTCCTCCAACTTCTCCACAACAACAAACGATACAGTCTTGCTTATTGGGCGACACTCTGCAATTCTCACTTTTTCACCCTCTTTTGCATCGATACAGGGCGGATTATGCGACGGGATGTGCCCACTTCTCCGCTCGTACCTCACAAATTTAGGTGAAAATTGAAGATACTCACGCTCTACGATAACGGTTTTATCCATTTTAGCGCTGACGACGACGCCTTCTAAAACGCGACCTCGTACAGCTAATGTCCCATGGAAAGGACAATTTCTATCGTCACAGGACTTTTTTGGTTTCTTAAAAGTCATCGACATATTACCACAACCTCTTTACACTCTTTTTAAGTCGATCTTCAGGTCTTCCAACTAAAAGTCTGCCGTCGATTTCAACAACAGTTCCGTCGGGAAAACTGAAGTGGAAAACCGCTGTGTTCTTTACTACTTGCTTTGGCTTGCCCTCATGCAGGATTGTAAATGTGTTTTTTGTTTCGTCAATTACTATACCGTGTAGCCCAACATAGCCGACGTGGGGGCTTTCCACGATTTTTCCTTCAGTTCCTATAAATTCGTGACGTATGATGTCGGATGTTACTTTCATTTGGTCTTCTTCTCCTTTTTGTTTTTAACTTCCTTTTTCACTTCTTGCTTCTCTTGCTTTCCAATGCCCAGTTTGCTTTCGTTCTCAACGGTAAGTATCTGAGCAATTGCCTTGCGCAGCTCCCTAATTCTAGCAGGATTCTCCACGGCGCCACCAGCTTTGATCATCGTTTTCAATCTCGCTAACTCTAACCTTAACTCAGATAACTTGCTTTTCCGCTCTGCAGAGGACATGGAACGGATATCTTTGAGCCGCAGTATAGGCATTTACTCTTTCGCCTCCTCGCCTTCCTTAACCTCTTTCACGTCAGCCTCAACTTGCTTTTCAGGCGACTCTTGAAGCGATTCCGCTGCTTCTGGAGTATTGGCCGCTGTTTCCTCGATTTTCTCCTCGCCCTCTTCAGGCGGAGCCGTTTCTACAATTTCGATTTTGTCTGGAAACTTGGCGTCTGGCGGCATTATCTTAACTTTCACGCCGAAAATGCCTGGTTTAAGTTGAACATGAAACTCGGATTTCCGCATATATTTCAATGCTGGATCACCACATCGGGGGAAGTATCCGGCGCGGAATTTCTCAAAGTGCGCTCGTTCAGTGCGCAATTTGCCGCTTATAACTATCTCCACACCTAAAGCGCCTGCGGCCATAACTTGGTTAATAGCCCAAAAACCTGCACGCCTGAAGTGAACGCCCCTCTCAAGGGCTGAAGCAATGCGTGAGGCAACTACAAACGCGTTAAGTTCAGGAACCTCAATTTCGGAAACAGAAATCTGCGGGTTTGAAATCTTGAAGTTTTGTTCTAGCGTTGTGGCGAGTTCTTTTATTGTTTCTCCGCCACGACCGATTACGAGGCCAGGCCTCATGGCATAAATTACCACGTGAGTTCCCAGCGGCGTCTTGGAGATGTCGACACCTCCGTAGCCGGCGCGCGCCAGTTTCTTTTGCAGAAACTCATCTATTTCGGTTCGTTTAATTGATTCACTAATAAAACGTTTAACAATGGACATTAAAGCGCTCCTCCTTGCTCCGGCTTCTCCTCTAAAACGATTTCAACATGCGTGGTAACCTCATATTTTGGCGTTGCACGCCCATGTGCTCTGGGCATGTACCGCTTTATTTTCACGCCTGGATAAGCAGCAGCATGCATTATGCGGAGCCTATCAACATCTAACCCTTTGTTTTCCGCATTAGCCTCTGCAGATTCGAGTAAACGTAAGATTTGTTTCGCCGCTTTCACAGGGTACCTCCCTGCATATGCTCTTACAAGCCCAGCGCGGTGCCCAAGTTTCTTTTTATATCTCTTGAAGGGAACAGCTTGCTTCTTTGCAATAACAGCTTTAAGATATGCTTTCGCTTTAGCAAGCATCATACCCTTAATCGCTCGGCATACTTCGCGAGATGCCTTATGAGATACTCTAAGCTCTCGACCGCTGGCTTTCGCTGTCTTTTCAGGATCCAGCTCTTCCTCGATTATGGAGTAGCCCCATTTTGGCATGTTCTTATCTTCTCCAACTGTGCAATTCAACAGCGCAATTGCGATTTATATGGCTTTCCGTATCAAAACTAGTTTAGCCAGTTCGAAGTGCGCAAAGTCCCATTTTTGGGACGCAGTTGTGTACGTGAGGTGCCAAGAGTACTTTCTGGGTTTTGCCTTTTATAGTTTTTTCTAAATTATGCGCAGCTTAACAGCAGCGTTTGTTGTGCACTGCGTGAGTTTTTCATTGTTTTGGCGGTGAGATTGTGTCATGTTTAAATATGCGCTAAGGTTCTTGTATTTTCACATTTTACTTTAGGGGAGGCTTAAGTGTTGCCTGCTATTGAAGTTGGCAGAATATGTTTGAAACAATTAGGTCGCGAAGCTGGAAAGAAATGCGTGATAGTCGACATCATTGACAAGAGTTTCGTATTGGTAACTGGCCCTAAAAAGGTCACAGGAGTAAAAAGGAGACGCGTCAACATCAACCACATTGCACCCACTGAAGACAGCATCCCAATAACACGTGGTGCCTCTGACGACGAAGTTATTAAAATGCTGGAGGCGGCCGGCAAACTGAACGCTATGGCTGCTACTGCAAAACAGGTGTAAACTCTTAATACCCAAAACTCTCTTTTTCTAACCTTAAGGAGAACTATACTTGCCTAGGACGGCCGCTCCGTGGGAAATCAAACGAGAACTATGCATAAAAGCAGAGGACACCACAGATCCAGCTTATGGTCATAAACCCGATGAGAGGCCCGCGGAAGAATACATCCGCTACGGCATAATAAACTTGGACAAGCCAGCTGGACCCACAAGTCATGAAGTAGCTGCATGGTTAAAGAGAATTATGCACTTAAAAAGAATAGGACACGGCGGCACATTAGACCCAAAAGTCACTGGCGTCTTGCCCATTGCGCTTGAAGATGCAACAAAAGTTGTGCAGGCGCTACTTTATAGCGGTAAAGAATACGTCTGTGTCATGAAACTTCACGGCGACGCCGAAGAAGACCGCGTTAAAAAGATTCTTGAAGAGTTTGAAGACGTCATTTATCAGCGTCCTCCACTACGTGCTTCAGTTAAGCGTCAGCTGAGAACTCGCCGCATATACTACATTGATTTTCTTGAAAAGGACGGCCGCAATGTGCTCTTCAAAGTGGGCTGCGAGGGGGGAACATACATACGCAAACTTTGTTATGATATAGGCGAAATCCTTGGTACTGGTGCACATATGCAGGAGCTTCGCAGAACACGTGCAGGACCCTTTATTGAAAGCGGCAACGACATGGTTACGCTGCATGAGGTAGCCTACTGGTTCGCAGAGTGGGAAGAAAAAAAAGATGAGCAAAATTTGCGGAAATTTATTAAACCCATGGAAACAGCATTAACGCTGATTCCCAAAATTGTGGTCAGAGACTCCGCGGTTGATGCCCTATGCCATGGTGCAAACCTAACAGCACCGGGAATTCTATCAGTCGAAACAGGCATAAAAAAAGGCTCACTAACCGCAGTTTTCACTCTAAAAGGTGAAGCCGTCGCCTTAGCAAAGTCGCTTTTTTCCACAGAAGAAATCTTGGACATGGAACATGGGAACGTAGCGTTGCTCCAGCGCGTGCTTATGCCACGAGGCACATACCCAAAAGCGTGGAAGAGCGGAAACGCAAAATGACCGAAAAGCCGAAGCATGACACGGAGCACTACTTCACCACTGCACCAATATCACGGGAAAAACTCGGCTTAATCACAGCAACCTTGAGAGGTAAATCTTTAAGGTTTCTAACTTCATCAAGCGTTTTTTCCAAAAAGCGGATAGACGCTGGAACACGCTTGCTCATTGAAGCAATGGTTCTTCCAGACGCGGGCACCGTTTTGGATATAGGTTGCGGTTACGGCGCGGTAGGAATATCTGCCGCGGCATCAAATCCACAGCTCCGCGTAGTCATGACTGACGTGAACCGGCGCGCTGTCCAACTTGCAAAACGCAATTTGGAAATAAACAAGGTATATAACACCGAAGTCCGACACGGCTACCTGTATGATCCGGTCAAGGATTTAAAATTCAACTGCATCCTCACGAATCCACCGGTAAGCGCAGGCATGGAAACCGTGAAAAACCTGATAGCCCAAGCACCGCAGGTCATGGCGGAGAAAGCCACGTTCCAAATGGTTATCAGATCCAAAATCGGTGCGAAAACGCTGCACACAGTGTTTAATGAAGCATTTGGCAACTGCCAAATTCTCGCAAGAAAAAGTGGTTACCGCGTGCTAATGGCGCAAAAGCAGTAATTTCAGCTTTGAAAAGCATAGCTGCAAATTTTTAAGCTTCATGAGGGAAACTATAATAAAAGCTCATGGCATGAGTAAACGCGCAACGCCGGGATCTCCTAGCCAGGTAGGGAGCAAGCCTGGAGATATGTAAAGCACCAATGAGCTTGTGGCCTCTCGGGGCCGCGTGGGTTCAAATCCCACTCCCGGCGCCTAAACCTGTGCTGCAATACTTCCTATTCCTCTTTGGGCGACAATGCTTGAGATCGATCAATTACGCATAAATGGATCACTGCTGGATCAGCGCTTTTTAATTAATTTTGATGCATGCCTTCTATTTTGGCATTTACGGGTCAGAGATGATAAAATACGATAATGAACCACATTGCCATGATGATTTAAAAAGAAAATGGGGAAATTCTACATTTACTGCCGTTATTACTTCTTTCTTAATAGTACTATGACGGCAACAGCGATTGCTATTATTATGGCAACGGTGGAGATGGCGAAGTAGGTTTCAACCGGCGCTTGCGGAGCAGGTGTAGCCTCTGGAGCAGCGGCAGGTACCTCCTCCACGTATATAGCGGTCTCGGCAGATGCACCATAATATGATTCTGAACCCAGAAAAGTCGCAATTATCGTGTATTTACCTGGAACAGGCGGCTCAAAAGTAGCGCTATAGAAGCCGTTCGCGTCAGTAGTAGCCGTGGCTACATCATAGCAGTTACCGTTCGGATCGAGCACCGTCACTGTAACTTCCACGCCCTTAATGTCCGTCGGCTTAGGCTTCTGCATATACACATACTCCATCCAAGCACCCATACTCTCGTCAGCCACAGCGGGAACACCATTCGGGAACCTTGCTGCAATAGCTTGTTCTTTGGTGCCGGGTGAGATGTCAGTGACCACGCCTTTCACGAGCACTTTGCCGCCATGAACAGCGATTTCAGGCGAAGCCTCAATTGTGACGGCTGTCGGCCCTTTGCCTATAGTATAGACCTTGCCATCTAAATAGTTGAGCGCAGTTAGAATGCCGTCTGAGATTGCGGGGTTCCTTAGCCACCCAGAAAGGCTCCAGATTAATTCGCCTGTTGTGGCGTTTATGCACCAGATTTTTCCGCCTCTCCAAGCGACTGAGTCAGGCGAGTGCTCATCGTTTGCCACGTAGATTTTTCCATCGGCTATGGTGAAGCCATTGTATGTGGGCCAAGAACCATATACGGTTTCAACGCCAGCATTGCCCATGTAGAAGTCCCAAGCTACTTTCCCAGTGTTAAGATCATACGCGTACACATGACCACTATAGCTTGTAGCATAGACCTTGCCATAGGCTATGTGAATTTGATAGGTGAATATGTCCCATGCTGAAGGCGCAGGATCGCTGATCCATACTCTGTTTCCAGTTTTAATGTCAAAGCAGTGCAAACGAAGCTCAGCTTCATCAAACAGCACGTACTTGCCTTCACCGATAACCATCGGCGGTCTAAAGTAAGCAGAGTACAAGTCTGTTCTATTTTGCGTCCAAAGCATCTGGCCCGTCTTAGCGTCAAATGCAACGTCAATTGTTATAAATTGAGACTTATAATGGCCTGATGCTGAAACGCCAACACGGTCTTGTGCAAGCAGGTAGCCTTCGCCAACAACAGTAATACTGGGGTTTCCAGGTAAAGCTGGGACTGAAACATTCCATTGTATGCCCAAGCGGCCATCAACGACTGCGCCTACTCTTGGGCTGTAGATGTTGCCAACTTCGCCGCTAACCCATGGAAATGCTTTGTGTATGGCTAAACTGGAGTTCCACAAAAGCAGCGACCGCCTTGTATTATCAAGGTAGTATGAGAGTATCTCGCCGTTTTCTCCGAATATTGTGGGTCCTGCACGGAATCGCGAAAGGCCACCCCAGGTTATGTTGGTAATTGTGAACAGGAACTTGCCTGTGAATGCGTCATAGATTTTTGCGGTAGCATTAGTTGTTGATCCAGACACAGCCCATAGGTGCGCTATTAAGCCGTGCTCATTGGGATTTTCTATGTCATATATTTGTGCGAAATTGATGCTTTCGTTCTCTATGAACCAAATGTCTTTGCCAGTATACAGGTCAATGCATCGCGTACCAAAGATGTCCGCGCTTGAAGTTGGCGGGTGCTCAACGTAAATTACCCTGCCTTCAAGTATCAGTGGAAGATAATATTGTTCATAGGCTAGGCCTGCGTAGTACTTTTTGTCTTCGAAGGACCCTCCGGCGATGCCGCCGAATATTATCTGCTTTGTCCATAGAATGTGAGAGCTTGCAGGCGCTGCAGTGTACGGAGCGAAAGCCGTAGTCATGCAGAAATCGCGGATGGGCGTGTTATAGCATTGCATAAGCCAGTTGTCAGCTATCTTCCACCAGCCTTTATTCTCAGCATATATAGGGCGAGTCCAATATTCAGTGGGCAAAGGCACATCTGGATACGGCTCAATGCGCTCTGCTTGCACTGTAAGCTCTATCAACGGGCTTTTGCTGGGTCGGAAATAGTAATTTGTGTTTGTTCTGTAGCCGAATCCTGTTTGAGCAAAGGTGGTGGTGTTTATCCATTGACCTGGGAATATTGCTTGGAATGTGTATTTGCCCTCCATTGTTGGCGTATAGGTGAAGAAAAAGCCGGAAGTGGAATAGGCTTTGAAGGGCCCTTGAATTTCTTTGCTCCCGTCAGGTTTTGTTATTTCGACAGTAAAGCCTGAGAAGAATTCGCCGGTTACTACGCCAGCTGCGGTTGGCGAGGTCTTATCCATCTGAACGGCAATCGATACTAGTTGAGCAACGCCCACTGGATTTGGTGCAACCGAAAGGAACAGGTGAGTATCAAGCTCTATTGTAGCCTGCGCATTTACTGTGTAAATACTTGCTATTAGCATTAGCCAAGTTAAGATTAAAGTAGCAGCAACAGCAGACAATTTCGTTTTTAGAGTCGAATTTTTCAACTCCATTCTCCCTCAGCCACTTCTTTAAGAGAGTATGTTTATAAAAATTTTGACACTACAGCCTTATGGCAAAGTTAATCAAAACATAGCTCGTCGAGTATCAACACATAAAATGCATTTTGAAATAAAAATAGGGTGAATAAGAATGCAAAAACTATCTGCTCCAGTCTAAGAGTCGCCTCTCACCTTCGAGTTTTTTGATGTCAGTTACGTCTTGCGTTACTTCCAGCGTGCCCAAGTATTTTCCGTTAGGGTCTCGCACAGCAAAGTAGCGTATATGGACTAGGCGGTTGCTGAGGTTTATCCAGAATTCGGCGTGATTCTTTTTCCCAGCCTTGAATGCATTTAGAATTTCATTTACCACATGAACGCTTTTTTCCGGGTGGCACATCTGGACTTTTCTGCCAATTACAGCTTTTGTGCGCACGAAAATGCGTTTATCAGGTTTGCTGAAGTATTTGACCACGTCGTTAGCGTCTACGAATGTAATGTCAACAGGAAGCGTGTTTAGTAGACCGCCAAGTTCTTCTTTTGTGAGGCTGCCGGTTTCGAATTGCAGAATCCCTTCCGAAGGAGCACTTATAGTGGCGGTTTCAGCTTTAGGTATAGGCGAAGTGGTTAGTTCGGCTGGGGTGAAGCAGCAGTACCCAATTTCATCGAACTCTTTTCGAATATCCACCCATTCTTGATCGGTGACTACAGTTAGTGCTGCGGGGAACAGGATGTTGTTTTCTTTATAGAAATGGCTTGATAACAAGTTATTCAAAGCGCTTGCTGTATCATGCAATTGTGATTTAAAATCTTGGAAGGTGGTTTCGCTTAGACCTTGCACGAGCTGGTGAAGTTTCTTTTTGTAGCCTCTTATTTGATCATGCTCCATCCACATTATAGCCGGCGGCTCGGTGATGCCGTGCTTCTCGATGATGGGGAAGAGCACGTTTTCTTCTCGTAAATAGTGCTTTTCTGAATCGGTAAAATCTTCGGCTATGTGTGTAACTGTGTGGATTTCTTCGGCAACATAGCGCATGTCACTTACCTTCAGCATTTTATTGGCAATGGACAGCAGCTGCTCTGCGCGCTGCAGCATTATCCTATGCTCTTCCATTAGAATACGAATGGGCTGCGTTGGAGTCAAATCAGGCTTTTGCTTTTCTATTTGTTCTTTAAAGATTGCCAAGTGAACATCGCATAGTTTCCGCATTTCCTCGCGTTTTACACCTTCTTTGATGAGCTCCTCTTCGATTTTAGCAATCTCTACAGAGCTTGTGCTCTCTAGAATTTGCTTGAACCTTTCCTTAACCTGCTCGGGAGGGACGCCCGCATGCAATTGCCTTAGCGCTTCTTTTATTTGTGCCTTCTTATCTACGGACAAAAATATCACCTCAAACGCCGTAAATTATCTCTTTCTCATTTAAAAGTGATACTGCATTAGTAGATAGCGACACCTTTATCGTTAAAAAGAAAAAAAGATTATTGATTTTTCATTTGCGTTTCGCACGTGCATATAAGCCGATTGCGAGAATCACTATCGCCGCCGCTGCAATACCAGCGTAAATGTATGTGCTTTCTGTTTCATTCTGTGCCGATGCAGCAGTATCGGTGGTTTCTATTGTACCTGCGTTTTCTGCTGTGGATTCAATCTCAGCGACTGCCCATGTGGAGAAGTGATCCGTGTTACAGACCAAGTAGCCTTCTTGATCCATGTAGCTTGGCACGGCTTCCCATTCAGCGCGTGTCCTGTTCCAATACATCCACGTGAGCCTTGAAACGTTAACTTCCCTGTTAAGCTCTTGATTCAGTTCTGTCTGGTTAATGTAAAGGCGTATCTGCGCACGCAGCTGCAATTAGCATTAGGCTCGATACCCAAATAGAAGTTGAGGGTTCGCTCCATCACCCGCGCGCCTTCAAGCGGCGAGCCACTCACATTCACTGTAAGCGTCATAGTCTGGTTCGAGTCTATTGAAAACCCAAAGAGCTTAGGCTTAACAGTAGGGTCCACAGTAACAACCACGCTGCAGTTTCTCGTACAGTTCATCAGCATAGTTGTGTTTCTGTAGCAGAACAGCGCAGGTTCTCCGGCTCTAACTTGTTCCATTTCAGCCACAGGTGTTATGTCAGTTTTATTATATTGCACAGCATTGTCAGGGACGCCGGGAACGCCGATCTTGCCGGCAGTAGCACCTTGTCCAGCGCCGCCAGACGCCATGCATAGGGGTGTTAAATAGAGTGTCATCAGTAAAGCAACTACGGCAGCGACGAGGTTTATTCGATTTTTCACGAAACGTGTGTTTATCATTCCAAATCACCGTGCTATTATAATGCTAAAAGTGTAGCTTAAGGGACACTGTGAGAAAAGCATTTCAAAAGTAGGAATGACTGTTTCAACTTTCGCCAAAGTGCCATGTATACGTAATACACAAGAATTATAATTATAAACAAGGCTAATTCAACATGAAATAAAAATGAAGGCCCGTAGCAAAATAGTTACACTCGTAGCTTTAATGCTGATAGCGTTATTTGTAGTTACTATTACTATAGCCGCGGGGCAAGACCAGTTTAAAGTAGAAGACGTAAAGCTCACTATATACAGAGACGGCTTGGTTCATGTTACACAAACATTAGTCGTAGACGAACTGGCTCCAGAGATAACTTTGCCTCTTTTATCTTCATCAATTGAGAACATAATAATACTTGATGAAAACCAGATGCTTGTAGACTATGAAGTAAACGGCGACGAAATGACCCTTTTAACATTAGGCGCAAAACACATTTCAATTGAGTATGATACGCTTGCGCTTACAAGAAAAGAAGCGGAAGTGTGGACTCTTGTCGTTGATACACTTTATAACCTAACGATTTATCTACCTCAAAATGCAACGCTGATTTATCTAAGTGAGATGCCAACTGCAATAGACATAAGCGGCACGAGAATAGCGGTGTCATTGCATCCCAGCCGATGGGAGATAAGCTATGTTCTGCCAGTACATCCAGAAGATGAAAACGAAAGCAAGGATGCATCTTCTACTGCTATCCCGCTTGAATACTTAATCGTTGCCATAATCGCGGTTACTGCCGCGGTTCTTTCAACCGGATTAATTATTATACGGCGAAGAGGACATAATGTTGAAAAAATACTGAAAGCAAATCCCCAGTTAAAGCAAGAAGATAAAGAAGTAATAGAGTTTCTAGCAGAAAAAGGCGGCAAAGCTTTCGAATCAGAGATAAGAGAACGGTTCCCAGACATGCCGAGAACAAGCCTTTGGAGGCTGGTCAGAAGACTCGAGAGGCTAGAGATAGTTGAAATAAAAAGGATAGGGCTGGAGAACCAAGTAGAACTTAGAAAATAGCTCGGCGACCCTTTTGCTTCAGCTTGCTTTTAAGGCTTGCCGCCGCTACCATAACCGTAGCCACCGCTCATACCGCCATTACCTGAACCAGCGCCGCCTCCGCCGCCAGTACTGCCCGAGCCAGAACCACCCTGGTATCGATTCATTTCTTGTGTGAGCACGTGATTCATTTTCTGAACCATTTGCCCAATAACTTCTAATTCTTGCAATGCATCTTGGAGATCTGTCTTGCCTTGTGCTTCTTGGATTCTGTGCTCCAGCGCTTCCATGAACTGGTTTTCGCTTTGGTAACCAAGAGATTTAAGAGCATCTGTGAAATCGATTCCACTTTGGTTGCCCTGTCTGAATCGTTCCCTAATCATTTCACGAACTCTTTCGCAATAACCATAGATTCGCCACGCGTTAGATTCTGCAGCCTGTGTTTTCAAGTAATCGTAGACTTGAGAAACTAGCACTTTTGCCTCCTGCAAACTGGAAATAACCTTAGCAGCATTGTCTTCCAAAAGCAACGCTCTAGCAACGTTTATGTCTAATAACGCCTCAGCGTCATCAAGTAGCTGCTTAACCTCGTCGGGCGCATCTTCAGGCAGAATCTCTCTCAAACGGTCTATCCGTTGCAGTTGGCGTGTGATAGCCTCCAATAAGCCTTGATTGTCAATTAGCTGCCCCTTCTGAAGCCCAACTTTCTCGAGGATTACGTGTATGGAGCTGAAAACTTCTCTGAAAATACGTAACGCTTCAGTTGCATAGTCGATAGTTGCTTCGTAATCATTTGCCTCAAGCGCATCGTACGCTTCAGTCAGGTTTCCCAAGCCTTCATCGTAAAGCGTGACGTTGCCTTCCAACTCATCGATAAGAGTTATTTCTTCAATTCTTTGCAGCGCCGTCTCATTTGCATATACGAGATCTATTAGATTTTTAACTTGCTGCCCAGCTTTGTCAGCTACTTTAACTAGCGCTTCCGCGGGTTGCAATTGAATTTGAGCTTGCCCAAGGAATACAGTGGATGCGGCAGTAGCCGCTATGATAAAGGCTGCTGCTAGTAATAGTGTAATAATTTGCTTTTTGTTTATCACTTTACATCACAACTAATACAGTTGTATGATTATAGTTAAGGGATACTGCGAAATAAGCGTTTCAAAATCTGAAACGCCACTATAAACCTAAGAAATGGCGAAATCCTGAAATCATTAAAAGTTTGAGCATATGAAAAAGCGTCATTCTTCATTTGCACCTAAAAATTCTTTTATTAACGCTACTATCCGCTGCAGTTCTTTCTCGCTTAAAGGTGGCTCGTATGGTATCCGGAGTACTTCCCAACCTTTTTCTTCAAGCAGCACGCGGATTTCCTCATCGCGCTCCTGCTGTTTATCGCTTGAATGCGCTTGTAAGCCATCCAAGTAGACAGCCTTGCGTTTGTCAAGCCAGCAGAAATCAGGAATTGTCGCCTTTAGCACAATCGGCTTCTGTGTTACCATGCCTTTGGTTAGGCCAGCGGCGCTTAGTGCCTTGAACAATTCCATCTCGGCGTTGCTGACTTTTGGGTGCATGTGTCTTTTGAAGCTCAAACTCTATCACTTGATTGCATTTAGAGAACAAGTGGTTCCTTAATAACTTTCAGCAAGCGCGCGGGAATTTTGCTTAAGTGACATCTCTTTTGCTGTGGATTCTAATTCGGATTTGGAGTATGAATTAGTTTTTCATAAAATTATTTTTCTACTTTATCACCGTTGTAATCCCGATGACGATGAGCGTACAAAAGGAACTTGAACAGCTACGCGCTATGCGAATGGAACTTGAGGCGGAAGCACGTTCTCTCCAAGAAAAACAGAACGAATTAGAGAATACATTGAAGGCGCTTGAGGAAAAAGTTGCCCTTGAAGAGTTGAAAAGAGAAAAGGCAATAATTGAAGAGATGAAAAACCGCAATAAAGCCCTAAAAGAAGCCATAGACCAAATGAAGGCAAAAAAGAAAGAGCTTGAAGCCAAACTTCAGCAGACACAAGCTACAGCGGAGCTGCTCTCCTCTCCGGAGGAAACTGAAGCGGTGCAACTTGAAAGTGAGGAGGCAATTGCAGTAACAGTTGTGGAGAGTAGCGCCTTAGCGGAAGGCCCCAAGGGTCAGGAAAAAAAGAAGCGCAGATTTTTCTAATGCAACAGTAAGCAAAAACATTGTACATCGATAGATACTGATTTTTGATGCAGTCCAGCAAATGGAAATCGAAAAGCTGCGGATTATCACATTTGATTTATTTGCACTCGGCGCTGGCGGTATCACGCTTGCATGTTATGGCATTTATTCGCTTCTCGCGTCTAAAGGTTCTTCAAGCACCGCGAGCATAAAGTGAACATGGTCTGTCCCTTGAGAGTCTGTCTGTCGCATCTTCTGATGCTCCTTTTGGTGGCCAATCCAGTATAGACTCCACCCAATTACCCATAGGAAAATAACGGCGGGAAGAAGCAAAAGAATAAGCGCTTTGCTGCGTTTACGCTCTTCTCGGAATATCTTCAAAAGTGCACCCAATGAGTATATAGTTTCAGAGATAAAATAAGCTTTATTTACGTATAATACAGATGCCAAATTCATAAGGAAAATAAAAAAAGAGGACAATTGAAGTTTATTGTTTCTTGGCTTTTGCCTTCTCTTTTGCTTGCGTCTTCACCGCTTCTTTCACGGGTTTCATCGGCGCTCCGCAGCAGAGTATCTGAAGTGGTTCGCATCCGCAGGGATCTTCAACCAAGACTATTAGGCCGCATTCTTCGCACTTGTATTTATCACCTTTTTTGGCCAAAAATAGCACCATCCACAAACGCTTGCATTACATATTTTGCATGTATTTCAATTTAAATGTATCCAATTTTGCAGTAAAAATGGAAAGAGAAAAGCATTAAAGAGGGTATTTCACAGGGAAGATAGGCTGCAAGCGCCATGAAAAAACGAAAATTAGGCATTATTCTTTCGCCACTCACTGTAGGAGTAATTATCTGCGCAGTGGTTTTGCTGCCAAGAACACCTGCAAACACGACGCCGATAAGCTATACTTACGAGGTTGTTAGAGTTTATCCACATGACCCCAATGCGTTTACTCAAGGATTAGTTATTGATGAGGGTATATTATATGAGAGTACGGGGTTGTGGGGTTACTCTACACTGCGCCGAGTAGATTTAGAAACAGGCACCGTGCAGCAAATGCGCAGCTTACCTGATGATTTTTTTGGTGAAGGCATCTCAATCTTCGGCGATAAGATTATCCAGTTAACTTGGCAGAATCAAGTAGGCTTCGTCTATGATAAGCGAACATTTGAGCTGCTGCAAAATTTTAGTTATCCAACTGAGGGTTGGGGAATTACGCATGATGGCAAGCGGCTAATAATGAGTGATGGAACAGCAAACCTATACTTCTTGGATCCAGAAACCTTCCAGAGGATTGGGCAAGTTGAGGTTCGCGATGGAAACGTATCCGTGACAAGACTCAATGAGCTGGAATTTGTCAAAGGAGACGTTTACGCTAATGTTTGGGGTGAAGATAGAATCGCAGTAATTAACCCGCAAACGGGACAAGTCAAGGGCTGGATAGACTTAACAGGGATTTACACGCAAGTAAACCAAAACCCAAACAGTGTACTAAACGGAATTGCTTATGATGAGGAAGCTGAGAGGCTTTTTGTAACTGGAAAATTGTGGGCGCAACTTTTTGAAATAAAGTTAATCGAGCGAAAGTAAAGTTGCCGTTAATCTTCGCTTTTTGTTACCTCTCCAGCGGCAGAAGTGAACTCTCTGAGTTTTTCAGCCATCTCCTTAAGCGTCTTGTCTACTCGGTGATTCACTGTTCCTTCCTCGAAAGTTCCATCTGGAAGTCTTTTACCAGCTTTAACTCCCGTGAGGATTTCTATGCCCTCATCAATCGTTTTAACAGCGTATATGTGGAACTGCCCATTTCTCACGGCTTCCACAATCTCTTCTTTCAACATTAAATTCTGCACGTTACTCTCGGGAATAATCACGCCTTGCTTACCAGTGAAACCTTTTGCCTTGCAAACTTCAAAAAAGCCCTCAATTTTTTCGTTCACGCCGCCTATAGCTTGGACTTCGCCTTTCTGATTTACTGAACCCGTAACGGCAATGTATTGCTTTATTGGTAGATTGGAAAGCGCTGAGAGTATAGCGTACAACTCAGTGCTTGAGGCGCTGTCGCCTTCCACGCCAGAATAGTTCTGTTCAAAAACAAGTCTAGCAGAGAGGCTGAGAGGTTTATCCTGGGCATATTTCTCATTTAAGTAGCCGCTTAGAATGAGAACGCCCTTCGTGTGAATTGGCCCGCCCAATTTTGCTTCTCGCTCAATATCAATTACACCTTCTTGACCCAGCCCTACGCTTGCTGTCACGCGGGAGGGAATGCCGAAAGCAAAGTCGCCTATGCTCATAACAGATAAGCCATTGACTTGCCCAACTTTTTCCGCGTCGGTATCGATTAAGAGTATTCCTCGTTTGATCATTTCTTGAATTTTTTCTTGGATAAGCTTTGACCGGTATATTTTCTCTTCAATTGCTTTTTTTACGTGATTTCCTGTTATGAAACGGGAGTTTTCTTGGCTGGCGTAAAAGTTGGCTTCGCGAACAATGTCTGCGACTTCAGCGAAGCGTGTCGACAGCTTCTGCTGATCCTCACATAGCCTTTGGCTATATTCAATTATTTTGACCAAGCCTGTGCTGTCAAGGTGTTTCAAGTTTTCCTTTTGACATAATGTGCAGACGAAAGCTGCATATTGCCGTATATTCTCTTCTGTACGCGGCATAGTTGTATCAAATTCTGCTTTAACTTTGAAAAGCTCCGCGAACTCCATGTCTAAAAGATATAGTTGCTGATAAATGTAGGGGCTTCCTATGAGGATTACTTTAACTTTCAAGGGTATCGGCCGCGGCTTAAGACTTTTAGTACTAATAAAACCGAATCGCTCCTGTGGCTCCTCGATAACGATTTTGCCATCTCTCAGCGCGCGTTTTAATCCTTCATAAGAAAACGGATTTAGAAGCAGATCTTCCACAGGGATAATTATATAGCCGCCATTGGCCTTGTGTAGAGAGCCGCCGCGGATCATGGTAAAGTCTGTTATGAGAGCGCCGAATTGTACTTCTTTCTCGGTTGTGCCGAAAAGATTTTGGTATGTAGGGTTGAACTCCATTATAACAGGCGCGCCCTTAAGTGTAGAGTTATCAACGATTACGTTTACTTCGTACTTTTTGAAGGGCGATTCTCTCATCCAAGGAAAGGGAAGCTGCTGTTGAGGCTCACCTTGTTTTACGAACTGGGCTATGTTATCGAGAATGTCATTTTGCACATCTCTCAAGTAGGAGGTAATTTCCGGCAGATCCTTGTATTTTTCTATCAAGTCTTCTACCAAGTTGCCGATTGCGTATAGCGCTACGTCCCTGTTAAGCTTCTTAAGCGCCTCAGTAACTTTCCGTTCTAAATCGATGAACTGCCGCATTGCGCTTCGGAATTCTGCCTCCAAACGCTCACGCTTTTCCTGAATTAGCTGCTGCACCTTTGGCGGCAACCTTAACAGCTCTTCCTCGCTGAGCGGTTGACCATTTACTACGGGGATAAGAAGCAAGCCAACAGGGGTGCTTTGAATTACAAAACCTTCCTGCTGGGCCTTCACGTTTAATTTGTCAATTAACTCTTTCCTTTGCCGTTCTACCTCGCGGATGGTAGCATCCCTTTTTGCAGCGTAATCCTCGCTTTCAAAGGCTTTAGGAAGCGCTGTCCTAACGCTTTCGATAAGGAATTTCATGTCATCACGGAACTGCCGCCCTCTTCCAGCCGGCAGCTGCATGGCCTTTGGCTCGTATGGATTGGAAAAATTGTTTACGTAGCACCAGTCTGGAGGAACAGGTTCAACACGAGCTACTTCTTCAACGAAGCTTTTAACCGCGGTTTTCCGTCCTGTTCCAGGATAACCTGCCACATAAATGTTGAATCCTTGATTTCTGATGCCTAAACCAAACCTTAAAGCTCGAACGGCTCTTTCCTGACCGATTATTTCTTGAAGTGGCGTCAGTTCTTGTGTTGTCTTGCAGCGCACGAGGCTAGTATCGCATTCTTTTCTAAGGCTTTCTGGAGGTAATTTACCTATCATTTTCTTAAACCTCGTCAGCCCTAATCTAATCTGAGGAAACATTTAACTCTTAATGTTCATAGCTGCCCGCCGCTACTCAGTTATTTTGGCGCCAACCGCGCCTTTTTGATTATGAAAACACCCGAGTTACCTTGCGCTTCAACAGTCGACTCCAAGATTTCAATTTTCTTTTTGAACAAGGGCGCATCTAAAACAGTGGTTTCTATTTCACCGCCTTCACCTGCCATGCTTAGGCCGAACTCTGCACTTAAATAGGCAAGACGCTCGATCAGCGGCAAGTCTATTTTTTTGCCCAACCATGTTTTATCCAGTGGATAAGCGAAAACACCAGAGATGATTACTTCGAAGCCTTTCGCCACAAGCTCTTCTAAAAGGGCTTTCTGGTTTCGCTTCCACAAGGGATTAACGCATGAGATGTTCAAGCGGTCGCATATGCGTTGAATGCGCTTAGTTTGATAAACAGATTCCACGGCGCCTGTGACAACTCCTTCGATTCTAAAGTCCTTAACCGCCTGTGCTATAGCTTCTTCTAAATCGTTAAGTTCCTTTTCAGGCTCGCCCATTGTCGCTTTTCTTATCATCGGCAAACCTAGCGCTTCGGCTTGAAGTGCGGTTATGTCGATGTTTGGAGTATGAAACATGAAGCTCGCTTTATTCTCCGAAACTAGGGTGATTAGGCACACGATTTCAGCGCTTTCTGCAGCCTTATGAAGCGCGAGTGTTGAGTCTTTACCGCCTGAGAACAGAATCCCGAGTCTCATTGCCTATTTTTAGAGTTAAATTCACTTATATAGTCTGCTGGCTGTGTTAGTCGCGGAGCCACTCTGCCAGCACCACTTGGTTTGTGTTTCCGAATTTTTCTAGCTTCACTATGCCCCTTTCCGCTAAGCGGACGAGAATTCTATGTGTCTTAAGCCGGCTGAGCCCCGCTTCTTTCCGCAGGTACTTTTGCAAGTATTTTCCATCATGCACCTTCAGCACTTCGATAATCCGACGTTCTTCATCCGTTAGGGTCTTAATCACAGAATCATATGGCGTAATCGTGTTTTGTAGCACGGGATTTTCGGTGGCTACGGATACGGAGGGAGTTGCTGTTTTAATTGCGGGAAACGCGGCGAAGTATACTAAGCCTGCGATGCTGATTATGATAAGAACTATTAGAATTACAAAAAGAGCGCCGAAATAGAGAACTGCCGGATTTTGGGTTGTAACCGGCGTACCACCCATCATGCCACTCATGTGACTCCACATGTCACTCATCCAACTTGACGGGTACGGCGATGCCGCTAGCAAGTAGAAGCCCGCTACGCTTAGGATTGTTAACAATGCAAGTGAAGCCATTAGGAGTAGCAAAAATACGTGGATTTTCTGCATAGCCGCTCTAAATAGAAAAATTGTTTACTTTAAATTTAAACCTATTTGTCTAAAATTTGACTTTTCTACCATGTGTCGTCTGTTTCAAAATCGTTTCAGAATTGTTTCAGCGAACTCTTTTACCAGCCGCTGCCCCAATAAAGGGTAGAGGTGAAATCAAATGAAAAGCTGGAAAATACTCGTTGCCGCAGTAATTACGGTAGCAGCCGCAGCGTTATTAACTGTCTCGGTGTTTGCCTACGTAAGCGGGCAAAATGCATACCGCGCGTATGGGACTTACGCTAACGGCGCGTATACACCTGGAATGATGGGTGGGATGATGTGGAATAATTATGGATACCAGCAATATCCAAATCAACCAAATGCTCCTGCGCCGTACGCCTACGGTGTAGGATGCCGCAGAGGAATAGGCTGGAACACTTACGCTGCGCCACCAGTTCAAAGCGGCGGCGCTACTTCGGCACCAATAACAATAGACACAGCAGTAACAATTGCGCAACAATATCTGCTACAACTGAACAATTCAGATTTAGCCGTGAAGGAAGTTGAAGAGTACACACTGAATTTCTATGTGCAATATTACGAGAAAAGCACGGGAGTCGGCGCTTTCGAAATGCTCATTGACAAGTACAGCGGCCGCATCTATCCTGAAATGGGCCCAAATATGATGTGGAACACTAAATATGGCATGCATAGCGGCATGATGGGCTGGTTCATAGGAAAACCGACAGCACCAATGACGATAACTGCACAACAAGCAAAAACTATCGCTCAGCAATACTTGGAGAACTATTATCCAGGAACCACACCTGATGATGCGGAACCCTTCTACGGGTACTATCATGCTACGGTACTCGCAGGCGGCAAAGTTTACGGAATGCTCAGCGTTAATGGCTACACAGGGCAAGTATGGTATCACACATGGCATGGAAACTTCATTCAAGAAGTAGAGCTAAACTAAACAGAAGAAACAAAGCATTAAGTTTTTGTAGCAACTTTCTATTTTTTTTCTTTCTATTATGAAGAGATGGGAAAAGAGTTGGTAGCTCTTTTTGTAGGTTTATTTCGGCGCAGTTATGTTTTCACGTTGCAGACGTTCTCGATTTTTTTCAGTGTCGCTATTATCTCGGGCGTTACACGTTGATGCAGGACGTAAACTGAAACGGCGTAGCCGCCGCTCCCAATTTGCCTAGAGTAGTTTGCACGGATGTTTATGTTGTTATCAGCCAAGACCTTGTCAATTTTGGCGAATACCCCAGGAACATCCCGATGATGGATAAACAGCGTGTAAACTGGTTTTTCTTCGAGTTCTATGCTTTCGCCAGCATTCACCGCATTAGCGAAGTCTCCGCCAAGCAAATACCCCGCTACCACACGGGCGATTTCGATAGATGTTTCTTTTTGTGCTTCGATGGTTGAAGCGCCTAAATGCGAGCTGAAAATGACATTGTCAAGCTCTCGTAGTTTGCTCTTAAATTCTGCACCGCTAACATTAGGCTCATCAGCATAAACATCGAGCGCTGCACCGGCAATTCGCCTTTCCTTCAGCGCACGATACAATGCTTCCTCGTCAACGTTTGCGCCTCTTGAGGTGTTGATGAGGTAAGCCGTTGGCTTCATTAACCGAAGCTCTTTTTCGCCTACTATGACGTCGGTGCCTCCTGTGTGGATGCTAACGTAGTCGGCTTTTGATAGCACTTCTTCTTTAGACATGAATTTTATGATTGTATTATAGCAAGGTCTCACGTCGTAGCCGATGATTTCCATGTCGAAGCCGCGGCGAGCTATTTCAGCGACCCGCTGCCCGATTTTTCCGCAGCCGAGGATACCTAAGGTTTTGTGGGAAAGCTCTGTTCCGCGGAACTTTGCTTTTTCCCATACACCATTTTTCAGAGAGTAATGCGCTTGAGAAACATGCCTCGAAATGTCCAGCATTAGGCAGATAGTTAATTCTGCCACTGCATTTGTGTTTCCGTAAGGTGCTGACTTCACAACAATGCCGTTTTCCGATGCAGCAGCCACATCAATGTTTTCATAACCCACACCAGCGCGCCCAATTATCTTTAGCTTGCCTTTAGCGCCTGCTTCTATGATGTCGCGCGTGACTTTTGTGGCGCTTCTTACAATCAAGGCGTCAAAGTCGCCGATGTCCCTAATCAATTGATTTGAATCGCGTTTCTTTGTATCTGTTTTTATTCCATGAGCTTCGAATAATTGTATGCCTTCTTGCTCTAACCCATCGTTCAGTAAGACTTTCATATTTTTGTACTTTCCTTTGTTTAATTAGGCATATCGCGGTTTATTTTAGGCTTTTTTTGAGATAGTTTATCGCCTCTTCCACGCTTTGGAAGCCGTATTTAACTTGGTTGAATTCCTTCTTAAAAGCGATGACTTCCTCCTTGACTTCTGCTGGCTTCCGTTTGCCCTTGATTACGCTGATCATTAGATCACAGAGATGTTTTATGTCGCTTTCTCGGAAGCCGCGCCTCGTGACATCTTGGAAGCCGATTCTCAAGCCTGAGGGGTTATCGCGGTCATTCTGATTGTTGTAGGGCAATAGGTTCTTGTTTACAATTATATTAGCATCTTCGAGGTCTTGCGCCACTTTTTTGCCGCCGCCGAAGTCGCAGACATCCACGGCTATCTGATGTGACCGTGTGAAGCCTTTCTTTTCACACAGAACTTTGATGCCATGCTCATACAGATATTGCCCTGCAATCTGTGCGTTCTTTACTGTTTGCCGCGCCAGTTCCGCGCCGAAAAGTTTCATCTCCAATGCGGCCACGCCTAGTGCGGGCAATCGGCCTAGGTGAGTGTTCGAAGCGCTTAATGGGAATATGGCGAATTGAATAGCTTTTATTGCCTTCTCCATGCGTGCGTCTTTCGCGTTTCCAAGTATGACACCGCCTTGGGGGCCAGGGAAGGTTTTGTGGGTAGAAGAGGTTATGATGTCGACGCCTTCGCTGAAGGGGTCTTGGAAGACTCCGCCGGCGATAAGCCCCAAAACATGAGATGCATCATAGGCTACATATGCGCCGACTTCCTCAGCCACGGCTCTCAGTTCTTTAACTGGATGTGGGAAAAGGAATAGACTTCCGCCAAAGGTTACGATGCCGGGTTTTGCAGCTCTTATCACATGTGCAGACTTTTCTGGATCTATATTGAATTCTTCGATACTGTAAACGTGATTTATGTTTTCAAGCCCAAGCACAGAGCCAGCTAGCCCTGCGTAATCATGGGAGATGTGGGCTCCGCAGCTTAGCGGGGTTACAACCATTTTTCTGTTTTTTGCTGCTGTGGATAAGCCTTTGAAGGTGGCCAAGTTTGCGTGTGTGCCGGAAACTAAGCGCACATCGGCCCATGTGCACTTAAACAGTTTTTTCATGAGATCTGTGGTGTAATCTTCTATTTGGGACATGTACTTTTGGCCTTGGTAATAGCGCTTTTTCACGTGGCCTTCCAAGTCGTTTTCGCCTTCTGCATAGCGCCCTTCTAAATCGGAGGCTAGACTGAGCGCTTGCTTGACGGCTGGCGACTTGAGGCCTTCGCTGGCGATTAGGTTTATGCATTCTACGTCGCGGTATTGCTCGTGGTTACGGCTTGCTTCTATTAATTTGAGGAAGAGTTCTGCGAAATCGTCCATTCTGTTTGTTCCCTCGTTTGACGCAAGCGAAATAGATTTGGAAATATTTAGCCCTTACTAGCGTATTTACCTTATAGAAAGGATCAGATTGTGCGCTTGCGTTGTTTTCGCGGTAAATTGCATGTTTAATATTTTTAGGCGTGCCTAAAAGTTTATTAGTCCGGCTGCTGCTACCTGCAGTTTAGGTGTGCCTAAAAAAGGGTGAGTGCATGGCGCGCAGAAGCATTGAAGATTACTTGAAAACGATATACGATTTATCCAGAAATGGACAAGCAGTGAGCACCACACAAATTTCACAAGCACTCCGAATCGCGCCAGCTAGCGTAACTGAAATGCTGAAAAAACTCGCTATCAAAGGCTACATTACACACTCACCTTATCGTGGAACAACCTTAACAAATGAAGGACAAAAAATAGCGGAGAAAATAGCGCGCAAGCATAGGCTACTGGAACGCTTCTTGCATGATGTTTTACGTATTGATAAAGAGAAAGTTCACAGTCAAGCATGTGAAATGGAGCATTCGCTGTCAGATGAAGCTGAAGAATCCTTATGCAGATTTCTAAGGCATCCTGACCGCTGCCCAGATGACGGAAAAATAATCCCGCCGTGCAATCTCCAAGTAGAAAGCTGCGCCAAATGCATACAGCTACACGAAGAAGGCTTCGAGGAAACTGGAAAACACGAGAAAAGCTTAGTTGCCATAAGTAGCCTCAAAGAAGGACAGCGCGGCAAAATCGCGCTTATAAGAGGAGGCCGCAACATGGTTCAGCGGCTCTTGGACATGGGACTTACACCTGGAACAACCATATGCATCGTCAGAATCGCGCCGCTTGGAGGCCCCGTTGAGCTGGAAGTGCGCGATACAAAACTTGCCATTGGAAAAGGAGTTGCCTCAAAAATTTTTGTTGAACCAGAAAAAGCAGCAGGCTAACAGGTGAATTCTATGTCATGCAGCTCTTGCCCAGCAAACAAGAAATGCACCAGCCGAAAAGAAAGTAGCCGACGCCTTAAGATAGCATTAGCTGGAAACGCCAACGTTGGAAAATCCGCGATTTTTAACAATTTAACCGGTTTACATCAGCATATAGGTAACTGGCCGGGAAAAACAGTTGAAAAGGCCGAAGGCACACTTCAGTATAAAGGATACACTATAGACATTGTGGACTTGCCCGGGATATACTCGCTGTCCACTTATTCGCTGGAAGAAGTAATCTCAAGAAAATACATAGCAGTTGAGCGGCCAGACATGGTGATAAACGTTGTGGACGCATCAGTGCTTGAGAGAAACCTCTTTTTCACTTTGCAGCTTATGGAACTGGAAACGCCAATGATAATTGCGCTTAACCAGATAGACATCGCAAAAAGCAAAGGCATCAACGTGGACATAGCAAAGATGGAGCAGATTTTGGGAATACCCGTGATACCAACTATTGCCGTGAAAGGCCTAGGCATTGACAAGCTACTGGAGAAGACCATAGAAATCATTGAAAAGGCACCAGAGAAAAAGCCAGCGGAGGTAAGATATGGAGAAGATATTGAAGAGAAAATCCGTTTACTCATTGATGAACTGAAGGGTATTGAGTTTGTTTATCCACGGCGGTATGCGGCTATCAAGCTGCTGGAAGGAGATGAAGAAATAGAAAGAGAAATCAAAAGAATGGCGCCTCATGTAGTTGCTACCGCTAAGAAGCTTGCAGCAGAAATTGAGAGGCTTCACGGTCATGGATGCTCAACAGTGATAACATCAGAAAGATACGAAGCCGCTGGCTGCATAGCAAGAGCCGTACAAACAATAGTGCCGCCTATAAAGCCCACTTTAGGCGAGCGGTTGCACAATTTTACAACCCACAAAATCACGGGCTACTTAACTATGATTTCTTCGTTGGTTCTAATCTTCTACGCAATATTCACGTTCGGAGACGCCGCTTCAGGGTTACTTGGCGATTTGCTTTATGGTCTAGAGCCGCTGTTCCGAAGCGCCTTAGGAACGGGAATCGCCGGCAACTTAATTTGGGGCGGAGTCATGGAAGGACTCATCGCGGGTATCACAATAGTTCTACCCTACATAATCCCCTTTTACCTCATACTCTACTTCCTCGAGAACTCGGGATATCTAAGCCGCATCGCATTCTTAATGGACAACATCATGCATAAAATAGGCTTGCATGGAAAAGCCTTCATCCCCATCATGCTTGGCTTCGGCTGCAACGTGCCCGCTTGCTTGGGATGCAGAATAATGGAAACGCAGCGGGAAAAACTGCTTGCAGCGTTCGTCACTACCCTTGTGCCATGCGCTGCAACCACAGTAATCATACTCGGGCTTGTAGGCAATTTCCTAGGCACTCACTGGGCGCTGGCGCTTTACCTCTTTAACTTCATAATAATCTTCGTGTTGGGACGATTGGCGTTCAAGGTTGTCCCTGGCGAGCCAACCGCTTTAATAATGGAGATGCATGACTACCGCTGGCCCCACATGAAAACTATCCTAAAGCAGACTTGGTTCAGAGTGGCTGAATTCATAAAAATAGCCTTTCCACTAATAATTGCAGGTAGCCTATCGTTAAAGTTCGCGGAAATTGCTGGTTTATTAGAGCCCATAGGTGAAGCGCTGAGCCCCATAACCGTAACATGGCTTGGCCTACCAGCTATCACAGGGATAACATTAATATTCGGCGTATTACGCAAGGAGTTGTCATTGGTGATGCTGGCGGCTCTTCTGGGCACAACCAACTTCGCCACTGTGTTGACGCCGGTGCAGATGGTTGTTTTTACTTTGGTGGCAATGTTCTACATACCCTGCGTAGCAACAATAGCGGCGCTGGTTAAGGAGTTCGGCTGGAAAAAAGCGCTGTTTATAACATTGTTTGAGATAGTGTTCGCAATACTCTTAGGCGGAATTGCGTTTCGAATACTGACATTTCCATTGTAAACCAAAGTTGCATTATCTTAGTTATGGAAGAATCATGTGCGTCTCTGAGGCACTTAGTGTCTTTTTCTAAACTAAAAAGATGTGTAAAAGAGAAAATGGGGATTTTTCTATAGACCTCGATTTTGGCCCTTTCGCATTTTAACTTGTGCTTTAGTTGGCACTATTTGCTTTGCGGGATTTCTTTTTAACTGCTGTCTGCGCTTTTGAAGTTATGGTTATGTTTCCGCCGGCAACCTTGGTTATTGGATAGGCGCTGTCAGGATTGCCTAAGTCGCTGTCATAGATCACTTCACCAGTCTGCTTTTCCCAGAGGGTTAATCGGAATTTAGCAGGTTTGTTTTCTGCGGTTTTCGCGGGTATTGCAATCAATGCGAATGCACATTCTTTTGCGCCATTAAGCAAGCCTGTTCCCGTGAAGTGCACTTTGTTTTCGGTTATTACGAGCCACTCGAGGCGTTCGCTTCTGAAAGTTAACTCACCAGCGGAAAAGTCGAATTCAGCTTGCCCTACCGGTGCACCTGTATCTTTTTGGTAGCCAACAGTGAATTGGAAGGTAGCTTTGCCTTTGGCTTGCGGCTTTTCTGTGTATGCGCCTTCAGGGGACTCAATCCAGCCCTCGCCGATTGCTGAGCCTGCATTTGGGTCGTAAACAATGATTACGCCGCATTCCTGTGCGGTTGTATTGCCCATTTCGTCTGCGCCGCGGACTATGAGCGGATATATGCCTGGTTTTTCAATGAGGGTTTTCGCGGTTAACCGCTCAAGCTGTGTGTCCAGTTGTCCATCCTCAGCAGTCATGGGGAACCATGAAGCTCCATCAAAGCTGTATTCTGCTGAAACAATCCTTGAGCCGCCTGTTCTTGAATCGTCAAGAACTCCGCTTAGCGTGAAGAGTGTATTCGCAATTACGGGGTTGGGATTGGCGATAACATTTTCGAATATTGGCGCGTCTATATCGCGAACTTGCTCTTCCTCTTTCGTTTCCCGTTTACTGTATACAATTGCTGCACCTATCAAGATTATCAGAACAACTGCAAGCACTGTAGCAACGATTGGAATCTCAACGTTTAGGATTGGAACTTGAACGAGGAAACTATTCTTCAACGCTAGAATTGAGGCAGCGAATAGAAGTGACACAAGGTTTATGACTTTAATCATTGGGTTTAACGCTGGACCAGCTGTATCCTTCAAGGGGTCGCCGACGGTGTCGCCGATGACTGAGGCTTTGTGGCTTTCTGAACCTTTGCCGCCATAGTAGCCGTCTTCAATTTTTTTCTTGGCGTTATCCCAAGCGCCTCCGGAGTTAGCCATGAAAACGGCAAGAAGCTGACCTGTCAAGATTACTCCTGCTAGGAAACCTCCCCACGCTGATGGGCTAAGGATTAGGCCTACGGCTAGAGGCGTTAGTATTGCGATGATAGCTATGCTTGCAAGTTCTCTTTGCGCTGCAGCTGTGCATATGCCTACGACTTTGGCATAGTCAGGTAGCTTGGTGCCTTCCATTACGCCGGGTATGCGGAATTGCTTTCGTACTTCTTCGATGATTTTGCCTGCTGCTCTACCTACGGCTCTTATGGATATGAAACTGAACAGGAATGGTAGAGCGCCGCCTATTAGTAGGCCCACGAAAACCAGCGGGTCAGCCGCGATGTCTAGGCTCACATGCACAGTTTCTGTGAAAGATGAGAACAGCGAGATTGCAGCGACAACGGCTGAAGCGATGGCTATGGCTTTTGTAACAGACTTTGTTGTGTTTCCTGATGCATCCAGGTCTGCGAGGATTTTCCTTGAGTTGCCTTGTAGCCCAGCCATTTCGCCTATGCCGTTCGCATTATCCACGATTGGTCCGAAGGTGTCCATGGCAACGTTGTTTCCTGTCTGCGTTAGCATGCCTAT
The DNA here is from genome assembly GCA_038848695.1 of Bathyarchaeia archaeon. Lineage (GTDB taxonomy): Archaea > Thermoproteota > Bathyarchaeia > Bathyarchaeales > Bathycorpusculaceae > JAOAIV01. The sequence continues at coordinate 3,763 of JAWCNL010000011.1, read as the reverse complement.
TCCCGCCAAAGCTATGCCATAAGATGCGAACAGGAAGCCGGCGCCGGACCATATTAGCATTGAGATGACTATGGTTAATGCAACGAGAAATATTGTCCAAACGGTGCTTTCGAAGCCAAGTGCGAGACCCTGCAAAATTACAGTTGCGGGTCCTGTCTTGCTTGATTTTGCTACGCCGTCAACGGGGTTTCTGCTTGGGCTGGTAAAGTGGTCTGCAAGTTTATTGAAGCTTATTGCAAGGATTATGCCTACGGTGGTTGCGAGGAACACGCGTATGTCATTCACATAGAAGATTGATAGAACAAGGAAGCTTGCCGCAGAAATGGCGCTTGATAGGTCGTAGGATAGATCCATGGCTTTGAATGCGTCGCCTTTCGTTAGCTTGTCAGGCCATTTAGCCACCATGTAAGTGCCGATGAGTGTGCTGATTACACCGATGCCACGTACAAGAATGGGGAAAACAATCCATTTTGCCTCAAAAATTGGTCCTTGGGTAGCGATGGCTAAACCAAGTATGAGCGCTGAAACCATGGTTACTTCGTAGGATTCGAAGATGTCTGCGGCCATGCCTGCGCAGTCGCCTACGTTATCGCCTACGAGGTCAGCGACCACCGCAGCGTTTCTCGGGTCGTCTTCTGGGACGCCGCGTTCAACTTTGCCCACGAGGTCGGCGCCTACGTCAGCGGCTTTTGTGTAGATGCCGCCGCCGACACGCATGAAAAGCGCCAATAGTGTTCCGCCAAAGCCGAAGCCCAATAGCACTTCAGGGGAATGGTCAACGTATATGAGAAAGATAGCTACGCCGCCGAGCAAACCTAAGCCGTCAGTGAGCATGCCGGTTATTGTGCCTGTGCGGTATGCAACTTTGAGCGCTTCACGGAATCCCTTCTTTGAAGCCTCAGCGACCCGTATGCTGCCTTGGACAGCCATGTTCATACCGATGTAGCCGACCATAGCAGAGAAGAAGGTGCCCATGAGGAAGGCGCCGACACGCCCGATTGCTACAAATAGTGGGCTATTGTCAAGCGAGGCGGAAAAGTAAAGGAAGATTGCCAAGAAGCCTATCAGCAGCAGCATGGATTTGAATTGAACGCGCAAGTATGCGTTTGCTCCGGCGCGTATGCCTTCCCAGACTTCTTTTACGCGGCCAGTTGCTGTGGGTTCTTTAAGTATTCGCCTTCGAAGAAAGAAGGCATAAGCGAGCGCTACTATCGCGATGCCTACAACTGCATATAGTGCGCCATATTCCAATGGGGATAGCACATTAGCCATTGAAAGACCTCACTTGCGTATTGGATTATTTGCTGTTTAATTTTTGATTTTTAAACGACTCACGCAAATTATCAATATTGGATTTAAACTTTTGTGTAGTTAATTCGCATAAATGGAATGGAATCTTCGAGAATTGCTAAGATCTTGCCACAAAATAGTTAAAGAGCTTGTTAAGCCCATACCATTGAATAGGGCATTGTAAAAAGGAGAAAAATGATGTTTTGCCTTGCCGCTTGCAAAGGGCTCAAGCAAGTTAATTTTGTGTGTGCGTTATTCTATTTTTTTGGCTGCTTCATCAGGCGCAAGTTCTTCGGTCTCAGGCATCTGGTTCTCTTTTATAATTGCTTTTGCAAGTTGCTTGCCGAATTCTGTTAAGCAGAAAACTTTGTAGATGTTACGACCGTTCCGAGATATGCGCGTGTCTTCTGTGAAGATTTTAGCGTCTCTTAGGAGTTCGCAGTTTTTCAGGTCAGATGAGGGCACGGGCATACCTGCACTGCTTTCCAGATACCAGATGCAGTGGTCTTTGTTATTAAAGGCGGCTATAATGTATTTTTTGTATACGCCGATTCTTTCTTGAATGTAATTTGTAAGGTATTCAGCAAGCTTGTCTGACATGGATATCTGTTGAGCGCAGACATACTTAAATTTCTGTCGCCTAAAAACTTCAGTGATTTAACATTTGAGTGGTGGGGCTGCCCGGATTTGAACCGGGGTCTATAGAGCCCAAGTCTACAAGCCTAGACCAAACTAGCCGACAGCCCCGCATGTTAAGCGCCGTCAATTTTCAGTTATTACTTGGTTTTAAGAGTTTTGTTTTCAATAATTTGATTTTCTCATTTAACAGTTTTGTGTTCAGCGGCTAATGGCGGGCTTTTTGCCCACAGCCTTTTTGAAAATTAAAATTAGCATTTTAAGTTTGGATGAAAGACATGTGGTTGTTGGTTATTTGCGGCTGCGGCATTGAAGCACTTTTGGGCAGAGTAAGCATTCATCAGGAAGCATGCCGTCATGCAGTTGCGCGTTTAGGAGGCTGGAGAAGTGGGCGCATTTTGCTGGCGAATCGAATACTTTGGGGTACTCTGCAGGTTTTACGTCTACTATTTTCATGTTTTTTACCGTTATTTCGAGTTTGGACATGCAGTGTGGGCACGCATAGTAGGATTGCCTCGGGAAGGTAGATGAGTCTGTTATAATTGTGGGTTTCTCAAAGGTTTTTTCGCAGCCTTTGTAGGGACATTTGAGTTTATCTTCGTGGTGGCGAAAGTGAAACAATGGCATGACTCAGCTTCCCTCGCAGGCGCTTCAGAGATATCGGTTTTAGCAATATTTTATAAATGTTTCTGCGCATTTGAACAACACAAATACACAACACTAAAAGAGAGCCTCGAGCGGGCTGAGCAGGTTCAGGATAAAAGCCCTTCCCCTTTTAACGTCCAGAACCCTCAGACTACAGGGTTCAAAGTGAACGATATATACCACTTCGACCGCCAAACAGCCGCCTACAAACGCAGAATAGCCGAGTTCGGCGCTAATGGTGAGTTGGCGCTGCGCTTTCTCGATCACATGGCAAGCCAAGGACTAAGCCAAGCGCGCATATGCAAGATAGCCGACTACCTCGTGCAGATACTCCACATGATAGACTTTCCAGTTGCAGAGGCAACCCGCAGCGACGTTGAACGCGTCGTAGCCGCCATAAACGCTAACCCGCAGCTGCGAGAGTGGACTAAACGTGACAGAAAACTTTTCCTACGCAAATTCGTCCAGTACGCTAAATACGGCGCTTGCACGCGTGAAACGCCGGTGCCGCCCGAGGTAGCATGGATAAAGCTGACGATAAAGGCAAAGGACGAACGGGTTACGCCTGAGCGACTCTTAACGCGGAAGGAGTTTGAGGCGCTTGTGCAGGCGGCAGAAAACCCCCGCGACAAAGCCATGCTCTACACGCTCTTTGAGGGTGCGCTACGCCCAGGCGAGCTGCTGAGCATGCGCATAAGCAGCGTCAAATTCAAACAGGCAGAAACCACGCGTGTCGAGAACGGTGTCGCCGTAAAAGAGAAGGTGAACTACTGCGTGATCAGCGTAAATGGCAAAACAGGTTTGAAGGTGCTGCCGCTTGTGGCGAGTTATCAGCCGCTGCTTACGTGGCTGGAGATGCATCCCTACCGCATGAATCCAGATGCGCCCCTATGGTGCCCCCTCGCTACGAACCGCAAAAACAAAGTGTTGTGCTATTATCAGTTTCGCAACATAATTAGGCGCATAGCACGACGCGCTGGCCTCGACAAGGCGGTGTGGCCCTACCTTTTCAGGCATTCGACGCTTACGCAGTTGGCGAAGAGCTTCACCGAAGCCAAGCTGGAGCGCTACGCAGGCTGGGTACACGGCAGCAAAATGGCCGCGCGCTACGTACACTTCTCTGCACGCGACCTGGAGGATGCGGTGCTCGAATTATATGGCAAGAAGCCCGTAAGCGAAACATCAGGTGTGG
>JAWCNL010000010.1:0-90025 GCA_038848695.1 Bathyarchaeia archaeon | reverse complement strand
TTCGCTTCCTCAAGGATAGCGCATACTTGGCGATTAGCGTATTCTGTCTGACATTCCTTAAAAGCGTTATCAGAAAAACGCTTCTCTGAGAAACGATAGCCGCAGTTTCGGCATAGCCAACGCTGACGCGCCTCTCCGCTTCTTAAGTAGCGCATGCCATCACGGTAAAGCCTCTCAGAACCGCACTCTGGGCATCGCAGCAGCGGAGAAGCAGCTTCAACCATAAGCCTAAGAAACCTCGCTGACAAATGTTATTTCATAGTTTTGCCGTTTGTATGCTGGAATAATGACTTCTTTAAGGCAACCTGAACAAACATAATACTTGTTGCCACTATCATCTAACTCATATTCGCTGGCAACTAGTTCACAATAATAACACTTCTCAGCATTCTTAGTTCTGCCTACGAGAAGCTGGTTCTTTATGCCTACACCAGATTTAACTTCAGTTACTTCAGTTTCTTCAGAAACTTCAGTATTCAATGGACTTTTTGCGGTTTCAAGCCGTGGATTCGCTGAAGAATTTTCTTCAGAAACTTCAGTTGAAAAAGTTGCTAAAGCCGCTGTTTTATCCATGCCGACTGAAGTTTCTGAAGTTTCTGAGGTTTCTGAAGTTAATTTCAGACTATACCGCATCTTCAACCGCTCAACTAACTTTTCATCCCAATAGAAACCCGCTTGCCCCCTTTCTCCTACTCTGCATTTTTCAAAGCCAAGCGCTGCAACCTTACGGCCAATAAAGCGGCTTGAAACATGCTCCTTCTCTGGTAATCCCTCGTTGAATGCTTCTGTTACGGCTTGCGTGCTAAGCTTCCCATTTTCGACTTTATCCTCGCATTTTAGAATAGCCTCGAAAACTTTAGCTTCAACACTTGCTTGCTCTTCTTCTAGGCGGCTCTGCGCGATTTGCCGCATACACTTCAGCAAGCGCTGCTTTACCTCAACCGAGGGCGCAACCTGGATAAGGCTAATGAAAAGCTCAATAACACGTGCGTTACGGAAGTAGCCATTTTCCTTTATGAAATCTGAAGCTGAGTAGTCAATGTTTTTGCCTAAGTTCTTGAAGCGGTAAAAGAGAAGCTGATTCCTAAGTGCTTGCGCCTTCTCCTCATCAATGAATAAGCGCACTTCCCTGACTGCGCGGCTCATATGCGTAATTATGCAGCGGCTTTGAAGCGTAGCAGCTAACTCTTCCGTTCCAGCTATACCCTTAAAGCCAAACGTGTTAAACAATGAGAGAACAGGGTTTCCTTCCTCAATCTTCTCGACGCGAATGGCATATTGTCCTCTACGGTAGCCGCTGTTCAAAAGTGCCAGGACTTCCTTTTTTTCTTCACGATTATAAATTTCGCTTTCATCCAGAAGAAAGGTTGGATGCCAAGCCTCTATTGCGCGAAAAACTGATGAAGAAGAAACTGTTGCAGCGATAATGCTTCTGAAGCATAGCTGCTGAAGGCACTCTAAAGCGCGTGTTTTTCCGCTGGCCATGGGTCCTAGAAAGAAGAGGTAGGGCACTACTTTGAAGTCTTCCACGCGCCAAGAAGCTAAAACGAAAGCTGCGTAAACATCATAGAGAAGCTCATTCTGCACGTCTAAATGCTCTATAAAGAATTGTCGTATTTCATTGAATAGGCGCTCTTCGCTTTCGTAGAATTCTGCGGTTGTAGCACTGGGCCAAGGCAACGGCTTTAAAGGCACATAACAGACACCGTTTAATCTGTAGCTGCGCCAAACATCATTTGCATTAATGATGAATTTCTGTTCTATCCTGTCCCAAACTAGGAAGTGTCCGCCTTCTACCTGCTCAAAGATTTCTGTTTGTGTAGCAAGGCCTGGAGTAATCAGCGTTTTCTCTTCATCTGAGTCGGCAGTCATGGTTTAGCCGCTCCTTTGCAAAAATCTTTTAAACAGAAGCCCATGAAACAGGGTTCTATGTGAGAGGGCCACGCCAGAGGCAAGCAAGCATCTCTCCCTTGCATCTTCTCGGCGTTCACTTGTCCCTCTCCATCCACACCCTGAGCATTTACTACGTGCATCCTCAGCGTTCAACTATGCTTCGCCTCTGCTCAAATCGGATCAATGCCATCTTTAGCTTGCGCCCAAATCAACAGCAGTATGAAGAGAAAAACCGCAAGCACCACAATCACTTTTAGGACATAAAGCCCATCCATGCGCCTAAAGCCTCCTATGTCTTAAGGAACTGCTCAAGCGCTGCTCTCACAACATGGCTTAGGCTTCGATACTTACCCTCAGCAACTAACTGATCAATCTGCTCTCGCAGTTTCTTAGGAAGCCGCAAAGCAGTTCTATCATCAAAGGTTTTGGTTTTCGGCATTTTTATCACCAAGTCAAACGCTTAAATACGTCTAACGTATAATACTTTCTACGTTAAAATCTAATAGATGAAAACCTAAAATCAGGTGCCAAAAATGAAAAGAATCATAAAAAAGCCAAATAGTATAACAGAAAATCTAACAGAAACCCCTTCTAAAGGAAAAAACATAAGCATCTACTTAGATGCTGAAAGCCTCCAATTTCTAGAAAAACTCTGCACTTACTTCAATGCTACAAGAAGCGAAGTTATCCAAGGCTTAATTCTTCAATGCAAAAAAGGAGCTACCTACATATTGGCCAGCGTAAACGGTGATGAAAGCAAACTCAAAGAAGCATTGAAAACTCTCCTTTTTGGGAAGTGAAAAATTTGCGTAAGAGAACTAAGCTAGACATATTAGAGAAGGCTATTCCTGATTTGTTTGGCAACAAAAAGATTGAAGTCAAAAGGAACTATGTGGTTTTTCCTGTGCCCGCAGAAGTCCATAAACAAGTTCGCAAATGGCTTACAAATGGAGACGCCTTAGCAGTTGCCATAGCTAATCAGGATAAAGAGCTTAGACTTGCCATAATCAACGAGAAGGAGCAGCGGCTTCTCGAAACAAACAATCACAAGTGCTAAAGAAGTAATGGAGGTGAAAAAGATTTGAGTAAAAATGTTGAAGTAACGATCAGGCTTCCAAAACAGTTCTACGACATCCTTTCAGAATACGTAAGCAAGCATCAATATTATGAAAATGTGGAAGAATTCCTGCGGGAAGCAGCAAGAGCACATGCTGAAGAACTTAACCTCTTTAAATCTGGAAGGCCATAGGTTTAGTCATGAAGCATCTTATCCTCAAACGATACAAATGCAAGAGCAAAACATGCGCCCTATGCGGCGAACCCTTCAGCATAGGCGACTGCATAATCAAGACAGCAACAAAGTACTATCACGAAAGCTGCTTCCTGAAGCTGCTGCACTAGCCCTTCGCCTATGAGAATTCAAGCTTTGTTACGTAGCGGTCGTAAGCCCTCGACGCTGACGCATGGACTTTTGAGGCTTCAATGTCCCATTTGTAACAAAAAAGCTAAGCTATACCTCAACAACACGCAATTTGTTATTTAACACTTCAACGCTAAGCGCCCTTCAACACCCTTCCCTACATGCACGCAGTAAACTCAAAGACAAAAAGAGAAAAAAGGGGAGATAGGCGCGGGAGATAGGGAAACCCTTTTACGACACCATTATAGCTGATTCCACATAAAACGTTAAAAAGGGTGAAAGCGCATGTCAGAAAAAATTAATGTGGATTTCTCTTCGGCTTACCGGCTTCTGCATCCTATGCACACGGTTCTCGTTTCCTGCGTTGGAAAGGCAGGGAAGCCTAATGTTTTGCCTTTAGCTTGGGCGATGCCTGCTTCGATGAATCCGCCGATGGCTGCGGTGAGCATTGCGCCGGGTCGTTATTCGCATATGCTTATTGAGGAAACAAAAGAGTTCGTGATTAACATTCCAACGGTGGAAATTGTTAAGCAGACATTGGCATGCGGCAAAGTTAGCGGCCGAAGCCACGATAAATTCCGCGAGACAGGTTTGACGCCGCTGCCTGCCCAAAAAGTGAAGGCGCCAATCGTAAAAGAGTGCATAGCCCATCTAGAATGCGAGCTGTATAGTCAATTCAAAACCGGAGACCACACCATTTTCGTCGGAGAAGTTGTAGAAGCTTATGCTGACAAAGAAGTCTTTACTGACAAGTATGACATAAGCAAAGCGCGGATGCTCTTCCACTTAGGCGGAAACGTCTTCGCAACTCTAGACCCAAAGGTCTACACGCCCTAACAACCGACGGCAGGCAAGTAAATTTTAATTTCGCTCTTTTGTAATTTTCTACTCGCTTTTATACTAACACTTAAGTTATACAACAAACTATCCTCTTGCAAAAGAGCAGATTAACAGAGAAGTGACTAAGGAATGAGCCGCTATGATGAAGAAGCCATAGAAAAATTTCGCTTATCCGGCAAGATTCTACGGGAAACTCGCGAAGAAATGTGCGGTTTCGTCCGCGAAGATATGCCTATAATTGAAGTATGTGAAAAAGCTGAGGAGCTTATCCGCAGAAAAGGCGGTAAACCTGCTTTTCCCTGCAACGTCTCCATAAACGAAGTTGCTGCTCATTACACTTCGCCGCCTAGCGATGAGCAACGGATTCCTGAAAAAGCCATCGTGAAAGTTGACATAGGCGTTCATGTGGACGGTTACGTAACAGACACTGCCTTCACAGTTTGCTTCGACCCAGCCTATGCGGGCATGCAGGCGGCGGCTGAGCATGCGTTGAACGTAGCCATAGGCAGCATTCATTCAGGCATGGCGACTTCAAAAATTGGCGAAATAATCGAGAAATCCATAAAGAATCGCGGTTTCAAGCCCATCTCGAATCTGACGGGGCATTCTGTTGGCAGATACCTCATCCATGCTGGAACCTCTATCCCAAACGTTGCACAAATCTCATTTACGAAGGTCCAAGCGGGCGAAGTTTACGCTATAGAACCGTTCGTCACGCTTCCAGACGCCGTTGGCCGTGTTGAAGACGGTCCAGACGTCACGATTTTTCGTTTAGTTAAAGCCAAATCTATGAAAAATCCTTACGCCAAAAAACTTCTTGAGTATATTGAAGATAATTTTAGAACCCTGCCTTTTGCTGAGCGTTGGCTAACAGGCATCATGCCTGTGGATCGGTATCGTGAAGCCTTTAACGAGCTTTTCAGATCCAAGGCGCTTATGGGGTATCCCGTGTTTATCGAGGCAAGCCGAAGGCCTGTTGCGCAAGCGGAGCATACAGTGCTAATAACGGAGAACAGCTGCGAAGTTCTCACCTAAAATGCAAAAGTTTTTTCTCTTTCTCTAACTTCCTTGTAAATTGCGGTTATTAGCATTTTCTCATTGCATTTTTGGCAGGGATCCAGCTCTTTGAACACGAAGTCACCACGCTGAAATTCTCTGACGTTTTTGAATCCGCATTTTTTGCACTCAATGGTGGTCATGACTTTTGGCGCTTCAATTCTCATATCTGCGAGACGTTTACGTGACTGAACCATGACATAAAGCGATAAAACCATGGCAATCAAACCTATAATCAGCAGGTATCCAGCTGCAACTTCGTTGCCTTCAACGAAAAGATTAACGGATGATATAAGCGCCACCATGGATAAGGCTAAAACTATCAGCACAATCATTGTTAGATACGTTGAAATCTTGGTAGTTGTGGGAGATGAATTTTCACTCACGCCATTTTTCCTCCTATTGTCCTATGCCAATTGTGTTGCCTACGCCGAAGATGATGACTTTGTCTCCTTCCTTTGTTCTTTCCAAAATAACGCTTTTCACCCGCTCAATTACCTTGTCCACTGAGTCTGAAATTTCTTTGCGCATTGGCGAAACTGCGTCGCCGATGTCTTCCTTAACTATCACGGCATAAATTGGGATATGATAATCCACTAGGGCCTCTTCAATCTTGTACTGGTCCACGCCTGGTCCACCGATTGCGGCTCCAACGCCCTCAGCAACCTCGCCGACCATTTCGCCTTCAAGCTTCAAGCCAGCATCAATCATTATTACAGCCGCGATTTTCCCATTATTCTCCTCGATAACCGCTTTTATGGCGTCGCCTGGTTTGCCGACGTTGCCGCCTGGGCCTTCAGCCTTCATGACGAGTGCAGTGCGGCCTTCTAAAGGTACTTCGGCGATGACGCAGTCTTTCGGCACCTTGCGTGTTTCGTAGCCATGCATAAGCTTCGCTGCTACCAGTGGGCCGACGCCGTCGCCTATGGGTTGCCCGTAAGCGAAGGCTTTCAATGCGCTGGCGTACGCTTCTGCTTCCTTCATAACCAGCGGCAGTATCATTTGCAGCTGCATTATGATGTAAAGACTTAGTGTTTTCTTGCCTTGGATATAATAGTGGCGCACAACTTTGTAGATGTAGTTAAGCGCCATGGCTGCTTCCAGCGTGTTCTCCAGATTGTTTACTTGAACTTCGTCGCTTGCAGGCGCCATCAGCTTTACTTCGTCCTTAAGGCGCGTGTCTCTCACGTCGAGGATGTGATCAAGCTTGTAAACGACGCCTGCGGGATCCATACTCTGCGGTGAAATTGTGAAATAATCCAGATAGCGATCAACTCTTGCGGATGGGTCAGTTTGCGGCTTTCCAAGCTCTTTTATCGTTTCTATCGCGATTCTCCGCCCTTCATCCTTTATGTACTTGAGCTTGTAAAGCGACCCTTCAACCTCGCGGATCATCACGTACATCTGAATTCTTTGACCATAAAACAGGAAAACTATGAAGATAACATAGAATAATATACTTAGAATCTGGGATATACTGTCACCTGCCCCTCCTAACTGACCTGTTAAAGCGGGCAGAACTGCCAGCATGTTCACGTTTTCACCACGTCTCCAAAAACATTCAGCACTAAGTTATAAATCTTAGCTAAATCTCTCCGCATCTTCAAGCGTTTAAGTGGGCTGCCAGCTTTCCCAGTTTCGCGTGGCCGAAGACCACACTACCGCTGGGAACGGAGCACGGTTTAACTTCTGAGTTCGGAATGGGATCAGGTGGGACCCGTGCCCTATGGCCGGCAAACCCAGCAATACACGCATTTTTTCCTTCATTAACTTTTCGCTTTTTAGAAAAGACCTTGCACCGTAAAACTTGACTGGTGGCTTGAGGAAGTGATGTAGTATTAGTGGAATGGGCAAGCTAGTGGTTGCAGTTGTTTATTTTTTACGGTGATAAAAAAAAAGAGTGAGGGAAATTGACTTATCACTTTTCCTTAGTTATTGTTAGGATTTCTTTGATTGCAATTATCACCGCTGCGGGCGTTGCAAAAGCTACGATGTAATTGAGGATTCCTGTAGCCCAGAAATATAGTAGATCATGAATCGCGCATAAGGGTTCCCAGACGTTTGCGCCGGCAGCCACAGCTAGAGCAATCGTGGCTATCAGGAAGGGCATTACTTCTTTGGCGGTTATGGTTGTAAGCCCGACTATTATGCCCAGCACCACTAACACCAAAAGAACCCAACCGTTAACGGTGGCAACCGCGTTCCATCCGCCTTGGCTCCACGCCATATAGCCAACCACAAGCCCCATTACGACGGCTATGGCGACAAAGAGTAGATACGCCCATTTTGATATTAGCCCAATCTCCATTTTAATCCCTCAAAAGTTGAGTTATTATTTGATTTTTGTTATAAATTTTGCGTTTAACAACGTTTACCAAAGCATTTTTGAAATCTGATGAGTCTTTTGCTCGTGGTAAAATCAGCTTTTGCGGTCAGTTAAGAAAACGCTCTTCTCAATAATTGCTTCGTTTTGCAAGAAGATTTGATGAATATATTTTTATTTTGGACATCCAACTTAATCCATTCAGCGTTGGCATGAAAAAGGGGCTGTAGTCTAGGCAGGCATGACGACGGGCTCCAGAAAGCAAGCACAACGGGTTTGCTGACCGCATGGGATGACGAAGTTCTGGAGCGGTCTTAGAGAAACCCGTAGGAACGGCCAAGCGCCGATTTCCGGGTAAAGGTCGTCGGTTCAAATCCGGCCAGCCCCACCATTCCGCGGTGATAGCAATTGCGTTCATGCAATTTTCTAGCATATAAAGCTCATGATAACGTGGCTTTCCGCTGTGATTTGCTTAAAAGTAAGCTTCTGTAACATATCTTCGCATCATTCTGTGGCTATTGAAGTAGTATGCTATTTTTCCAATGGAGTTTTTCATGGTTTTTATCCATTCATCTCTTTTCGTGTAGAACATAGGCGCGATAATGTACTCTAGTTTATTATAAAGGTCATCTACCTCTCTGCTGCCTCGCTCTTCAGGTGATATGCGCTCTTCTGGAGGCGGCCCAATCGACCAACCTGTTATGCCTTCCATCCAGCCTTCAATCCACCAGCCATCCAACACGCTAAAGTTTACAACGCCATTGTGCGCTGCTTTCATGCCGCTGGTTCCCGATGCCTCAAAAGGCGGGTGAGGTGTGTTCAGCCAGACATCAACTCCCGCAATCACCATGGCCGCAGTTTTCAAATCGTAATTTTCTAAGTAAACAATTTTGATGTCATCTTTTAATTTTTGAATGTAGCCGAAGATTTGTTCAATAATTCTCTTGCCAGAATAGTCTTTTGGATGTGCCTTCCCAGCAAAAATTATCTGGATAGGCGCTTTCCTGCTTATTCTGCGCAGCTTTTGCAGGTCAGAGAATATTAGTGTGGCTCTCTTGTATTCTGTGGCTCTTCGAGCAAAACCAATGGTTAATACGTCAATATTCATGCCAATATTGGAGACTTTGTTAACGTAATCAATCAATAATTTTTTTGCTTCTCGATGAGCTTGCCAAATTTCCTCATCAGGTATTACCTCCACTCGTACAAGCAGGTTAGGCTCATTTGCCCAGCTTGGTAGATACTTATCGTATAATCTTCTGAAGCTTTCGCATGTCCAAGTATACGAGTGGATGCCGTTGGTGATGGCGTGTATTTCATATCCTGGAAACATCGCTTTTGAAGATTCCTTGTGCCTTTCTGCTACGCCGTTAATGTAATCGCTTAGGTTAAGTGCAAGCCGCGTCATATTCAGTTGGTCTTCGCCGCCTATGCTTTTCAGCACTTCCAATGGGACATAGTCGCCCAAGACTTCCTTAACAAGGCCATAAGAGAATTTATCATGCCCCGCTTCTACAGGTGTATGCGTGGTAAATATGCAGCTACTTCTAACTTTATCAACATCCATCTCATACTGTCGCAGCAATTCTAACGCAAGAAAAGCTGAGTGCCCCTCGTTCATGTGATATTTGCGGACGCTTATTCCTAATTTCTCCAGCATCCTCACGCCGCCTATTCCCAGCACGATCTCTTGCTTGAGGCGGTATCGCTCGTCTCCGCCGTAAAGGAAAGAGGTGATTTCTCTATCTTCGCTGCTATTTCCCTCAACATCTGTATCCAAGAAGTAGACAGGAACCACGCCGCCCGTTTGGCTTAGAACCTTGTAGAGCCACGCCTTAACATGCACATCGCGTGATTGAATCTGTACTGTGACTTCTTCTGGAAGCAACTGCATGAACATTGCCGGATCCCAGGGGTCTTCATGCTCTATTTGCTTTCCTTCAGGCGTTAATTCCTGTCTGAAATAGCCTTTCTTGCTGAGTAAGCTGACGCCTACAAGAGGAAGCTTCAAATCAGCGCTTGACCTTATCGTGTCGCCTGCAAGGACGCCGAGGCCGCCGCTATAAGTGTGAATGTCATTTAACAGCGCGATTTCCATGGAAAAATATGCGACTTTCTCTTTTGTCTGGTTTTGCATAAGCTAAGCACTTGACTGCGTAATGCTTAAGTTACTTTTAAAATTTCTTTTATTACTTTGTGCGTCTCAGCAGGCGGCAACGTGGTATTCACAAGGTAGGTTTCTGCACGGCTAAAGAATTCCTTGAAGAACTTTTCCCGCAACATGGTTTTCCTTGAATCCTTAACCAGCAAATGGGGATTGCAGAAGTCCACTCTTTTGATGTACTCAACCGCTTCAGTCGCCGTTAACTTTTTAGCGATTGTGCAATCGCCGGGGTCGCGTTTCAATAAGATTGCTGTGTTCAGTGGCGTCATGGGGAAGATTTTTCCTTTCCCAACAATCCATCTGATGTTAACGACAGCTCTGCCTTTCGCGTCAAACTCGGCTTTTTCCACAAGCGCCTTGTATTCACCCCAGATTTCCGCGATGTCTGCTTGGATATAGAAGTTCTTTTCAGAGCTAAATGCCACGTTCTGGTCGGCCATGAAGCGGACAAAGAACCAGTCATCGGATATGGCGCTGACGCCTTTTAGCCTCAGCAGCCCGTAAGTATGCGTGGTTTTGCCTGTGCCCGAGGGCGCTATTAAACAGGCACCTTGACCAGCTACGCTTACGCAGGCGCCGTGAACCGAGTTTATGCCGTGTTCATCCTCAAGTATGTCGCCAGCGACGCTTAGGGCTATTGACTTCACCCAGCCATAATAGTCAATGTTAATCAAAAAGGCTGTTTTCGAGAGTGGGTCATAGAGTACATGTTGCTTTTCACTGTTTTCTTGGACGACAATTAGTCTTCCGTGAGAACGGGTGTGCGCGGACATAGGGTAAAAGTTTTCTTCCCAGCGGTCTTTGATGTATTTGCTGTCCGTTAAGAGTTTTATACAGCAGCCGTATATGTCAGCTCTTTCCTCATAGAGCAGGCGCTCGACATATTTTTCCATTAATGCGTTCTTGTCCTCAATGGAGATAAGTTCAACTTCATATTTTGATGCCATAGGCATTTACCTTTTTCATTTTGCTTCTTACAAGTTTTCTTATTTCGTCAGCAAATAGCACCGAGCTGGAGACAAGAATTATCAGTAGCCAGTCCACGGGCGAAAGCGAAATGGTGCCCAATGCGGTTTGTAGCGGCGGCAAGAGCGTTGCGAGCACTTGTAGAGATACAGACGCCGCAATACCGCCTAGCAGATATTTGTTGGTGGTTAAGCCAAGTTTGAAGACAGATGTTGTTCTTGACCGGCAATTCAGCGCGTTGAATACTTGAAACATGGCTATGGTGGTGAAGGCGAATGTTTGTGCTTTTTGAAGCCCGCCGCTGTTATAGCCCGTTATGAACATCCATAGCGTGCCAATAGCCATGAATACACCGACGTAAGCAATGTTCAACATAATATCTCGGTTAATTATCCGCTCTTTGGGTTTCCTCGGCGGCTGCTCCATCACGCCCTTCTCTTTAGGCTCCATAGCCAAGAACTTGTCAAGCAAGCCGTCGGTGACTAGGTTAACCCAGAGAATCTGAACTGGCGTGAAAATTAGTGGCACACCAGGCAAAAGCACAAGCGCCGCTATTACAGTGATTATTTCACCCGTGTTGGTTGAAACAAGATACTTCACGACTTTTCGGATGTTTTCGAAAACTACGCGACCCTCTTCCACGGCGTTGACGATGCTTGCGAAGTTGTCGTCAGTCAAAACCATGTCCGCCGTTTCCTTTGTGACGTCAGTGCCCGTGATGCCCATTGCGACACCTATTTCCGCTGCCTTCAACGCGGGCGCATCATTTACGCCGTCGCCTGTCATAGCCACGATGTGGCCTTTCCGCCGTAGAGATTCCACGACGCGATACTTATGCGCCGGGGAAACCCGCGCGAACACCGCGGTTTCATTTATCACCGCGTCAAGCTCGTCATCAGACATGCCGTCCAAGTCTGTGCCCGTTAGAACCCGGTGACCTGCTTCTAGAATGCCTATTTCCTTCGCGATGGCCTCGGCGGTAAGCTTATGGTCGCCTGTAGCCATTATCACTTTTATTCCTGCTTTTTTGCAGAGCTGAACAGCTGACTTGACCTCTGGCCTAGGCGGATCCAGCATGCCTGCAAGGCCTATAAAAACGAGTTTAGCGCGTCCTCCTTGGATAGCGGTTTTTACGTCTTCAAGCTCCGCGGCATCTATGCTCGCATAAGCGATGGCTAACACGCGCAAAGCTTCGCTGGCCATCTGGGTGCTGACTGCGAGGATTTCTGCTTTTCTTTGCTGAATTAACCGTTTTGTTTTGCCATCTTCAAGGATTTCAACGCACTGTTCAAGTATGGTTTCCGGTGCGCCTTTAACGTAGACGTGAAGTTTCTCCGGGGCGATTTTGTGGAAGGTAACCATATACCTGTTTTTGGGGTCGAATGGTATCTCGTCTACGCGGGGATACTTGGCTTCTAAATCGTCTTTTTGTAAGCCTGCTTTTGCAGCGGCCACAACCAGCGCGCCTTCCGTGGTGTCGCCGTAAATTTCCCATTGTTGTTTGCCGTCGAGCTTGTGCCGCCTTAGCCGGGCATCGTTGCACAGCGCAGCAACTCTAAGCAATAAACTGAGTGCTTCCTCTTTTGCAGCGTCAATTTTTGCGCCTTCAACTTCGAAATGGCCTTCTGGAGTGTATCCAACTCCGGTGACTTTAACGAGCTTATTGTTTACAAATATCTGCTGTGTAGTCATTTGGTTGGTAGTTAACGTTCCAGTTTTGTCCGTGCAGATCACTGTGGCCGAGCCCAGTGTGTCAACGGCTTGCAGTTTGCGGATGATGGCGTTTCTCTTCGCCATTCTGTGCACGCCAATGGCTAAGGTTATTGTTATTACGACTGGTAAGCCTTCTGGAATGGCGGAGACTGCTGCGGCCAGCACAAATAGGAATGCTTCGAGAAATTCAAAGCCGCGGAGAAGACTAATTATCAAGATTAAGCCGCTTGCCAGTAGCGCAAGCAAGCCAAGCTTTTTGCTTAAGTCTACTGTCTGCTTCTGAATCGGTGTTTCAGCTTTTTCTGTTTCCTTTATCAACTTGGCTATTTTGCCTATTTCCGTCTTCATTCCAGTGGCGACAACAACTGCTTTGCCTCTTCCACGCGTTACTATTGTGCCTGAAAAAGCCATGTTCGCTCTATCAGCAACGGGCAAGTCTTTCGGGAGGACGCCCACCGCTTTTTTAACAGGTGTTGACTCTCCGGTGAGCATTGACTCGTCTATTTCTAGGTTTATGGCCTCGAAGATGCGGGAGTCAGCTGGCACTTTAGCTCCAGCGTCCAAATCTATCACGTCGCCTGGAACTATCTCTCGTGTTTTCACTCGCATTTCGATGCAGCCGCCTGTTTCCGGGCAGTCACGGATTACTTCGGCTTCTGGCGCAGCCATGGTTTTCAGCGCTTGAAGAGCCGCCTCCGCCTTGTATTCTTGGAAAAAGCCGATGGCCGCGTTCAAAGCGATGACTACGAGGATAACTGTCATGTCAATGTATTTTTCAACAAAAAACGAGATTAACGCTGCCGCGACAAGCACGCCTACAAGCGGGCTTTTCAGCTGCCTTATAAACAGCGCCAATTTGCTGGTTTTCTTTTCTTCTTCCAGCTCATTCAGCCCGTAAATCTGCAGTCGCTTCGCTGCTTCAGCGTTTGTCAAGCCTCTTTTGCTTGTATTAAGTTGCTTGAAGACTTCTTCAACGCTTAGATTGTGCCAGACTGTTTCCTGAGCCATAAGCTATCTCCATAAAAATGCGGAACGAAAAGCATCTAACCTAATCTTCTTGTGGATATATAAATAATCTCATTGGCTATTAGATTAGAAGGTTTGCCAGTGTTCTCTCTTTAACCGTGTCAACCACGGCTTTGCTTGCAAGCCGCTCAGCTATTTTAAACGCAAAATGCAAGGCTGTTGCGGGTCCTTGACTGGTAATCACGTTTCCGTCCTCAACCACCAAATCCCTCTGTACTTTCCCGCCTACCCGTTCAAGCTCGCTTTCCATGCCCGGGTATATGGTGCACTTCTTGCCCCTCAAAATGCCCGCGTCCGCCAACACCGCAGGCGCCGCGCAAATGGCTGCCACAAGCTTGCCCGAAGCAAAAGCCTGCTTAACAATTGAAAGAACCGCGGCGTTTTTCCTCAAGTTAATGTAGCCAGGATTTCCGCCTGGACATATTATGGCGTCATACTCCTCCACTTTCACCTTGTCTATCGAAGTGTCAGGGATAACTTTCACGTCATGAGCGCCTGTCGTCGGCTCTGCAGAAAGCCCTGCAACCACAACTTTGATGTTGCATCTTCTGAGAACGTCAATTACCGTTAAAGCTTCAATCTCCTCGAATCCTGGCGCGAGAAGAACTAATGCCGAAACCATAATTGAACACCAAAATAATCTTTTATCTAATGTTTTACTTAAACCTTCATTCACCTCTTCGAAACAGTCAAATTTTAACTCGCGACACCACCCAGAATGCACAGCCGGGAAGTTGCACTAGCGACATGCAGCTGAGAAATTTGACTTCAACCAAGACGCAGGTTTCTCCATGGTGGGGCTGCCCGGATTTGAACCGGGGTCTATAGCGCCCGAGGCTACAAGCCTAGACCAAACTAGCCGACAGCCCCTACGCAAGCGCCTGCGGGCGTATTCTTCATTTCAGAACTTATAGAAATAAGTATTCCTTCGCCACGGCAGTTTGCCGTCAAAGCGCGCTTCATGCTGCAGTTCAAGCCTTAAATAGAGTGGGGCGGCTCAAAAATTGCACTGCATTTGGCGTTACGCTTTTGGCGCTTGGGTGGTTGAGGAAACTGCTGGTGCACCGCCGACTTTCTTGTGGTATAATCTTGCGGCGATGCAAAGTGCTGCGGCAACAGCGGCTAACCAGAAAGGCCACTGAAAACCTGTGGCTATTGGCACGTTTATGGTTGCGCCTTCTGTGAGGTTTTGCGGTAGCGTCGCTGTTGTTAGGCCTGTTAGCGGCACATTAAGTCCAACAATCATCTGCGCAATCATCGTAGCCGCAATCAATCCAATGACGAAGAAGATAAGCGTGTAAAGTGGCTTCTTGTAGCTGAAGCCAAGCAGCGGCTTAGCATATGACTTGGCTGGCGCGAAAGAGTAAACTAGCATTGCCACGCCGCCTGCAATGAACATTAGCAGGGACGAAATATTTAGCGCCCAAATAAACGGTATCGTGAACATTGTGTCTGCAAAGCCGAAGTTCGTGTTTACAGGCGAAACGTTTGCTTGCAGCAAGTTGTCGCCAACTGTAAGCTGCCACCACGGCTGCAGCAGTGATGCGGCAGCGGTTAGAAGCGTGAAGACGCCACCGGCAAACCCGAACCAGTTAACACGCGCTAAGCTTGCTTTCATGCTGACTGCCTCCTACTTCTGCCTCATCGGGTTTGGAATCTCAACCGTTTGCTCCATTTGGATCTGTACGCCCTTAACGTCCACCGTTAAACCCGCCAAGTCAACCGTAACAGTCTCTTCATCTGCATGCGCCGCTTCAAGATGGCTTTCCGCCGCAGCGGTCCATGTCATGATAACTGTTAAAATTTTGGTTTCGTTTACGCCTATGCTAACAGGCTTGTTAAGAGTTACCGTGCCCAAGTGAAAG
Organism: Bathyarchaeia archaeon; assembly: GCA_038848695.1. GTDB lineage: Archaea > Thermoproteota > Bathyarchaeia > Bathyarchaeales > Bathycorpusculaceae > JAOAIV01. Next base: position 74,759 of record JAWCNL010000010.1, on the reverse strand, counting down.
TAATGCGAGGCGCACTTGACATCTCCGGTGATGGAATTGATTGTGATTTCGAAGGGAAACGGGTTTTTGAACTCGATTAGCTGCGTAATCGTCCGCAAGGTTAAATCATACTGCGGCTTGCCAACAGGCTCCAACATTGGCTCCTCAGAACCGCCACTTAACTTGTCCTGAATCTCCTCAATTTCGGGCGGAATGAACATGCCCAGCAAGTTGTCTTGATGCACAAGCACAACGCCCACTATGGGCGCAACAGTGATGGTCACTGTGATTAGGGTCAAAATCAACCGTGCTTTGTCCATGTTTCCACTACGCTTTCTAGACACTATATTCGGCTTGAACTTTTATGGTTTATGCACTATTATTAAACAATAAATCGCGAACTTCCCGTGAACACCCAAAAGTGCTTGCCCTCTGCCTATTCCTTGTAAGGCGTGCTTAGAACTTCTTTGACTCTGCTGCTTGTTACTGGTCCAAGTCCGTAAACCGTTTTTGCCCAGTCATCCACGTTGATGAACGCGTTCAATGGCGTTTGATATGTCTTGAGTATGGCAACAGCCTTTTCCCTGCCAACGTTGGGCAAGCTTGCGACGAAATATACTTGCGCATCAGCCAAGGTTTCAGTTTTCTTGCATGGATGAACTGTTGGCGCTCGTTTCTCCACAATCTGCTCTTGCCTTGCGGCGACATAGAGAAAATCTACTGTTTCCTTATAGGACGTCGTGTTAACTATGGCTATGCCATTCTTTGCCAAGTTGAACATGGCTCCCCAAACCGCTGCAGGTTGGATATGGCTGAACTTGTAGGTTATCGGCAAGTAGCCCTCTAAGAGTATCAGCGCCTTGGGATAGGCCTCCTTAAGTCGGAACAGCTGCTCGAAAAGGTAACGGCGCGTAAGCGTGTAAACAAAGTCTGTTACGGTTTTCCGCTCCACCGCGCACTGGTCAGACAGGATGTAGTCGCCTTTTTCCAGCGTCTCCGTCTTGACGTTAACGCCGCGCTCAATTAAGCCCTTAACAATCTTGGCGGCAGAGTTGGCTTCGCGGCTATCGACGATAATCGTTGGCTTTTCACCATTCTTTTTCTCGTTCAGGTAGGGCAGAAGCGTTTCAGCACCAGACATAAACTCAACTCTAAAATTGCGTAAGCATCCCCTGTTTATCTCACTTTCGTTTTCCAAACAAGTTTCAGCCGCCTACTCTTGTAATATCGCTTCACCAAGTCAAAGCCTATATCTGACTTGTCCACATAGCAAGTTAAAAAGATGATTTAGTTTGAAAAGAAACACCGCATTTTTAACTTTTGCACTTATCCTGACTTTGTCTATCACAGCACTAATGGCATATACATTTTATCAACCATACGCTTTGATTCTGAAGGCAGAGCAGCACTGGGAAACCTACGGTGTAGGCGGCACATGCATCCACGGATCACATAACCTCCATCTGGCAGATGTAGATGGCGATGGCGTAATGGAAGTAGTAACGGGCGGCTTGATGTACCAGCTGCAGGAGGGCAAAAGGCTGACTTTGGAGGCGCCGCTTAAAATCTGGCGTTGGAACGGGCAAAATCTTACACTGGAAAAAAGCCACAAGCGGACAGGCACTATTGAATGTGTCTACGCGGCTGATGTGGACAACGATGGAATAGTTGAAATCATCACAGCAGGAAGCTTGATCACCGACACAAGCGTTTCCAGCGCGCTTAGAGTTTGGAGCTACAACGGCAAAGAATTGACTCTGAAGGCAAGCCGCGAAGGCACGTATGACGGCGCAATCTTCGCCAGCGACCTCGACAGTGACGGCACACTTGACATCATCACGATCGGAAGAGACAGCCTTGTCAACTGGTCAAGCACGCAGCTTGCTGCATGGCGGCTTCGCGAAGGCAACTTGACCATGCAGGGCGCGCCGCAAAGGTTCGCTGCCAACGTAACCAGCGCCAGCACAGTCTACGCCTGCGACCTAAACTTTGATGGAGAAATCGAGGTAATCACCGCGGGATATTCCGGCAAGCTGGAAAACAGCAGCGGGCAACTCCGCGTCTGGCACTGGAACGGCGCTGAATTCCTGTTGAGGACGAATGCGGAGTGGCGTTCTGTGGAAGACGGCTATGGCTTAACTATTGCCGGCGGCGTCCAAGGCAACACCGTGGTTAATAGCGTGAAAATAGGCGATGTTGACGGTGATGCTTCCGCAGAGATAGTCACAGGCGGATTCACCTACACAGGAGAGTGCATTGCTGCTCAGCTTGGAATATGGTCTTGGAATGGCACGGCGCTTTTGCTGGAAGGAAGCCGGGAATGGACAAGCGACTACCTTACCGAAGTCAAATGTGTTTCGCTGGGCGATGTCGACGGCGACTTACACATGGAGATAGTTACAAGCGGCATAGTTGCAGCTTACGGAAGCTTTAACACAAGCCAAACGAAACCTAATCATGCGCAATTAAGGGTCTGGAGCTGGAATGGCGAAACCCTATCTCTAGAGCATAGCCGCGACTGGACCATTGGCGACGGCGTCTGCGCTTGGAATGTAGGCGCAGGTGATTTAGACAATGACGGAAAAATGGAGATAGTGACTGTGGGATGCATGGGCATAAATAATTTGTGTGATCCAGACATGCGCATCTGGTCAATTGCACCTACCCTGCCAATTGAATTTACTACAGCCGCATCCGCAAGTGCAACCATTGTAATTCTGATTAGCGCATACTTTCTATCCAAAAAGTCTCGAAGTGAAATAGCTACTCCGATAACATAGCTATTAAAGGGTGTGCCCTATGAAGTCGTGTTCAGCAGCTTTAGTCAATGTTACCTATTCATATCTTGTTAAGAACAAAGGTTTCTGCGCTTCCCTGCGCCTTTCTTCTAAAGGCACATCCCTTAATGAAACAGTCTCCAAAATTTCATAGCGCTGTTCAATAATTTTTTTCTGCAGAGACCCCCAAGATTCCTTGCCTGCCCTATTTCTCCTCGATTTTCTATCACGAGAATTCATAAAAATCGCCTTAATCCTTCTTTCTAAAATTATATTTATGTTAAATCATTATTTTAAAAGTTGTGTTTTTCATGATGCAATCGGCCTTTAATTATGAGTTAGAAGAATAATTAGATGCGTTATAACAATCTTCTACAGCTGCTGCTAACAGAATTTATTCCAACTAGCGCCAAAGTACACCAAAAATGCTCAAAATCATTAATAAAAAAAGAATGGAAGAGTTTATGGTCCTTTCTTTGTTATTTCTTTTACGATGCCGGCAGCGATGGTTGTACCCATGTCTCTGACTGCGAAGCGACCGAGCTCTGGGAAGTCATTGTAGGTTTCTATGGCTATTGGACGCAAAGGCTCCATTCTCACAAGCGCTGCATCCCCTGTCTTGATGAAGCTCGGCTTTTCTTCAACAACTTGGCCTGTTCGTGGATCAATTTTCTTTAGAAGCTCCGTGAATCTGCAGGCAATTTGGCCTGTGTGGTAGTGTAGCACTGGTGTGTATCCAGCGGCTATGGCAGTTGGGTGATAAATCACGATGATTTGGCCTATGAACTCTTTAGCTACCGTTGGTGGATTATCTACTGGTCCTGCTACGTCACCACGGTGAATGTCCGTTTTAGCTATGCCTCTTACGTTCATGCCAATGTTGTCGCCTGGTTCGGCAACTGGGATTCTGGTGTGGTGCATCTCTATGGATTTTACTTCAGCCGTCTTATTGGATGGCATGAAAACGAGGTTCATGCCTTCTTTGAGTACGCCTGTCTCGACTCTGCCGACGGGCACAGTGCCTATACCCGTAATGCTGTAAACATCTTGAATTGGAATACGCAATGGCTTGTTAACCGGCTTTGGTGGCGGCTCCAAAAGATCCAGCGCTTCAATCAACGTGGGTCCAGTGTACCACGGCATCTTGTCGCTCTTCTTGATTAGGTTGTCACCGGTCCATCCTGAAACAGGCACAAAGTTGATTTTTTCAACTTTGAACCCAACCATCCTCAGCATGCGTGCGACTTCGTTTTTGATCTCTTCGTATCGCTCTTTGCTCCAGTTAACCGTGCTATCATCCATCTTGTTGACAGCTACGACCAATTGGCGGACGCCGAGTGTAAATGCTAGAAATGCATGCTCGCGTGTTTGGCCTCCTGGACCAATGCCTGCTTCGAACTCGCCTTTCTTGGCAGAGCAGAACAACACAGCAGCGTCAGCTTGGCTTGCGCCTGTAATCATGTTTTTGACGAAGTCTCTGTGGCCTGGTGCGTCTATGACTGTGAAATTGTATTTGTTTGTTTCAAATTTCAGGAATCGAAGGTCAATGGTTACGCCTCTTTCGCGTTCTTCCTTGAGGTTGTCGAGTATCCAAGCGTATTTGAATGTGCCTTTGCCCATTTTTTCAGCTTCTTCTTCATATTGCTTGACAGTTCTTTCGTCAATGGCACCTGCTAAGTAAAGCAAGTGTCCTGTGGTGGTGGATTTTCCGTGGTCAACGTGTCCCATGATTACGAGGTTTATGTGTGGTTTTGTGCTTTTGCTCATTTTTCTTCCTCTATTTTATTTTTCCTTAAATTTTAATGCGTTAACACAACTGTTCTTACAATTATTTTAAGCTTATCATATTAATTCTGCGTTTATTCGCCAGTTTTTCGAAGCGTTTAGGTCTTTTGGGCAGTATGATGCGGTTCTTCTCTTTAAGTAATCGTAGCTCTTATTTCGCATTTCTTTTGCTCTTTAGCTATTATTGCGTGGCAACTTGCGATGCTTTCGCCGCATCTATGTCTCTGTGGTGCTGCATAGTCTTAAAAAAATCAGGCTGAAAAAAGTTGTTTCATCAAAATTAAAAAATAATTCAACTTAAAGAGACATTTTTTATAACATTTTATGTGAAAATTAAAAATATCACTTAAAGATAAAATATAGAGACCTCTATAGGGCAAAATATGGGAAAAGAAAAGGTTGTACTTTTGAAGGTAGCCGCCGGCATCAAAATGCACTCCCTAGGCTTAGACGTTGCTCTCTGCTATAGATGTGGCAAATTATTCTTACGAGAAAAAGAGGAGCTACTCTGCAAAGATTGCAAAGCCAGAGCAAGCCCACCTCATTCCATCAAAACTTGCTAAATCAACGAAGATTAATGAAATTAATTTGCTGGCATTGTAGCGGGCATGCTCTTTATAGCATGCGCTTGCCCCTAATTATATCCACATTACTTTTGCCGCAAAACACGGTTAAGCATACTTGTTACATTTGTAATGTTAAATTAAAATGGCGCAAAATAGCTAGAAATTGTATTAAACTTGTTCTAGCGAAGTATTAAATTGACAAAGTATGCCAACGAATTTGCCTCCTGAAGCTAAGGATAAGTGGGCTGAAGTTGAAGCTACACGGAATCCGCGTGAGAAGCTTCAGCGTATGCAAGAATTCTTAAGCTTGGTGCCGCAGCATAAGGGCACCCTCAAGCTGCGGGGTCAGATTAAAAAGAAAATTGCTATTTTACGCCGGGAATTAGAAGAACGCAAGACCAAGCGTGCTGGCCGAGGTGGCCCAAAGTTTTTCATTGAAAAAGAAGGTGCTGCGCAAGTGGTGCTTCTGGGTTTGACAAATGTGGGTAAAAGCTGCTTGCTATCAGCTGTGACGAATGCGAATGTGGCTGTTTCAGCGGCGCCTTATACCACGCGTGAGCCTGTGCCTGCCATTATGCCTTTCGAGGATATTCAGTTTCAGCTAGTGGAAGCGCCTGCTGTAATGGAAGGCTCTGCTGATGGACGCGCCTGGGGTTTGCAGTCGCTTGCGCTGGCGAGAAACGCGGATGGCTTAATCTTGATGGTGGATTTGTCTTCTGATCCCGTGGCGCAGTTAAACCTAATTCTCGCGGAGCTAGAGAAGGCACGTGTGCTCGTCAATAAGCCGCGTGGCAGAGTGGATGTTGATCGGCGTTATATGGGTGCTGGTTTGCGCATAATAGTTGTTGGGCAACTTGTGGATTGCACAATGCGGGATGTCGAGGCGCTTTTGCGAAGTTATCGTATCAACGATGCGATCGTGAAGATTTCTGGAGAGGTTACTTTAGATGATGTTGAGGATGCCATTTTTGAGAGCACCACGTACAAGCCTGCGGTTATTGTCGCTAACAAGCTGGATGCGCCCGGCGCGGCGGAGAAACTTCAGCAACTGGAGAATTTCGTGGCTGGGCGTATGCCTGTGATTACGGTTTCCTGTGAGAGGCAGATAGGTTTAGAGCGGCTTGGCAAAGTTTTGTTTGACACGTTAGGCGTAATTCGGGTTTATACTAAGGAGCCGAGCGCTAAGGAGCCTTCGCAACGTCCATTCACGTTGCGGCGTGGCGCCACAGTGGCAGATTTAGCTCGTAATATCCATTCAGATTTTGAGCGTAATTTTGCCTATGCCCGAGTGTGGGCTGACCGCCTGGCGTTTAGTCCTCAGAAAGTAGGCTTGGGCTTTACCCTAGAAGATGGGGATATAGTGGAGATTCACGTGCGCTAACGTGACGACTGCGCAATGCGTTCTATCTCGTGCCGTTTAGACACGGCGACGCTTTTGATGTCATTGTTTGCTGCGAGAATAAGCTCATCTGCAAGCGCCTCTTGTATGCTACGTGGACTATTAATTGAAGCAGCACGTGCTGCCTCGGTGATGTGGCGCAGCGCCAAGTCTATGCGACGCTGCGGCGAAACATCCACACTTAAGTGATAAACAACTCCACCGTAGCTTATCCTTGTTGTATCTTCGCATGGTGCACTACTTTCTACTGCTCGAACAAGCACCTCTATTGGGTTTCTGCCTGTGCGCAGGTAGATTATTTCGAAGGCTTGTTTGACTATGTTGGTTGTCTTAGCTTTTTTACCTGCATTCTTCCCAGGCCGCATAAGATCATTGATTAACCGCTCAACTATGTTGACGTTTGCTTTTCTGAAGCGCTGATGCTCGTGACGCCCCATGCTATGCGGCACAACCATTGGGGTCAAATTCAAATAGCGCTTTAAGCCTGGATCTTTAACCTCTATGCCCTCAAAAGACCATTTCTGGAAAAGTTTAATTTCCTTCTTTTCTGTGCTCACGTTACTCACCGTGCCGGCTTCTGTTTGCGCCCATAGACAAGTTCCTTCAGTGAAACACCGTTTACCATGATGACTTTGTAGCGGACACCTGGGATGTCGCCCATAGCGCCGCCTCTTGTGCCGCCTATACCCTCAACGATCACTTCATCATGCTCATCTACAACGTTAAGCGCGCCGTCTCCTGGCAGGAAAGCCGTTATCACACGGCCATTCTTGATAAGCTGGGTCCTAACACATTTGCGGATGGCGCTGTTAGGCTGCTTACTTTCAACACCCACTTTTTCTAACACTATGCCTCTGCTCATCGGAGCACCCTGCAACGGGTCAACTTTCTCATCTAAGCGAAGCATGCGGCGGTTATAGTAACGATCTGACCAGCGGAAGTTTTTCCGCTTCCTTTTTAACTGTCTTGCGGCGAACTCGCCTCTTGGAGACTTGGAACCCATTCGACTATATCCTCTTTTGCACAGCATAAACACCAACACCGATATATAAACAAAACGAACCCTGCGCAGCGGTTCTTTTGAACAAGCAAAAATCTCACGAACATATTTGGCGGCTAATAGAAATTCTATGCAGAAACCTATAGGGAAAAGCCGTTTTAAACTGCTTTCTTTTTGGAAGTATGAGTCTTTGATATTTTAAACACTTTGCTTTGGGGTCTGTCTTGGGATAAAATAAACTGTAAATAAAAGTAAATGTCGGAAGACTCACTTTTAACAAAATATTTAGTGTGGACGCATGTTTTATTGATATTTATTCTGTTTTCATAAGTCAGATATTCTCATTTTAAACAAGCGATAGCAACCATTGAGAGTTGAATAACGGTGCAAGGCTCTATCTATTAGGATATGACTGAAGCTGAAAGAGAAGTGGCTGATTTCCTTAAGAAGCTAAATCTATGGTGGATTTATCAAGCGCCAGTTTTTGTTTACGACGATAAAGAGCGCCCAAGAGTGTGGACTCCTGATTTTTACCTTCCGAATTTAGGAATTTATATTGAAGTCTGCGGTAACGAGAATGTTGATTATGCTTATCGAGAACGCATATACAAGAAGAATAGATTTAATGTAATTTTCTTACATTTGTTTAAGGAAAATTTGTGGAAAAATTGATTAACCGAATATTTAAAATTGAAAATTATAGGCATGAAGAAGCTCTGAAAATAATCTGTTCCTTTAAATTCTAAAAATAATGGTCGCTTTAATGTTGCATCAATAATGCGAAATAAGAAGAGCTTGTGTTTATGATTCCTTGAAAGGATTATGAGGAGTGCACAAAAGAGCACCGCAAAAGCCCGTCGACTAAACCCAACGAGTATACTACCTAAACCTTTCTACGCAACCTTTCATTAGCTGGTAGGCAGAGACGCAGGATGCAACGTTGTAAGCTGGGTCAAGGAAAGAGGTATAGCAGGCGGCAAACTCGTAGCAGTAAGCACCGATGCGAATCACCTTAAAATCACCAAAGCTGACAAACGAATTCTAATAGGCGAAAAACTAACACGTGGGCTCGGCTGTGGCGGCTACCCTGAAATAGGCGAAAAAGCCTTACGAGAAACCGCAAACGAAGTCATGAACGAAGTCGCTAGCGCCAACATAATATTTTTGGTGACCGGTCTAGACGGAGGCACAGGAGCAGGTGCAATAATAGGCTTAGCTGAAGCATTACGCAACAAGTTTTCAATTTCAGGCTTGCCCCATCTGGTTGTCGGCGTCGTTACACTTCCCTTTGATGTTGAAACAGCCCGATGTCAATTGCTAAAAAAGGCTTAGACAGGCTAAAAGCAGCATGCGACACGGTTGTAGTTATCGATAACAACAGGCTCGTCGAAGTAGCAGGAAATTTGCCTTTCAAAGAAGCATTAGGTGTAGCTAATACTACAATCGGCAAATTCGTAAAGGGCATCACGGAAACAATCACCACCGCGAGCTTGATCAACTTGGACTACGCTGATTTAAGAGCAATAATGTCAGGAGCAGGGTTAGCGTCCATAGGCATAGGCGAAGGTTTTGGAGAAGGCAGGGTGGAGCAAGCTGTTGAAAAGGCATTAAACGATCGCCTTCTGGACATCGAAGATGTGACGAAAGCACGTGGCTTGCTTATTCATGTTGCAGGTGGCGATGACCTGACGCTATTTGAAGTTAACCATGCCGCTGAGATTATGAAGCGTTCGTTACCGCCAAAGGCGAAGATCATCTGAGGCGCGAGAGTTGACAAAGAACTAAAAGGTGCGGTTTCAGTGATGGCTGTTGTAACTGGCGTAGAAAGTGCATTCTTGAAGAAGCGTGAAAAACGTTTAGGTCCAATTAAACTTTGGTAATCATCTTCCTCTTTTTTCTTATTGACCTATTAAAACCTGCAAGTTTTTTATGTCAAATTGATTTTAGAACAGTACAATCCGCTCTTCATCTTTCCACATAAATAGATTTTTAAATGTTAAATTAGAAAAGTGACGTGGATGTGCGCCTAATGTTTTCTGGAAAAAGTAATTCGTTCAACACCAATCACAAATGTTAAAGTAACCTAACCTCATAATAACTGTTAAAAGCTATGGTTCAGAATAGTGAATTTGATGTCCGAGGATGAATTCCTGTCAATTCGAGAAAAATATGTTTCACCGATGTCGCGCCGCATTGAGGACTGGAAATATCGGCTCATAGATCTATCACGGCGAAACAACTTACTGTATTTCACGCCCAGTAAAAGAGGGAATCTTTTCATTTCTCGTCCAAACATGGAAATAATCTTCAACAGACTTGTTTTAAGAAAACGGAAAATGGAGTTTTGGTACCCTCCTGAAGAGGAGCATTTTCAACAGCCGCTGCAATTCGGGAACGGGTCACTTAGCAGTGAAAAAAGCAAGCCAGCAGCAAATCACCTTGTGTGCAATGGGATCAACAGAACCGATCTTGAAAGAATCCTAAAGAACCTCTACAGACGTTCGCTTCTAGATTATAGAGAACGAGGTATACGGCTATTGCATATCTCTTTTGGAATGCTGGTATGGAAAGAAAAAGAAACGTCCGAAGAAGTCCGTTCGCCCCTAATCCTTGTACCAATCGAGTTAAAACGAGAATCCTTTAGGTCGCCCTTCTTTATTTCCGTTCCTCCTGTAGAAGAAGAGGTAATTCTGAATCCTGCTTTGCAAGTGAACTTGAAAGCTGTTTTTAAAATCGAACTTCCACCTTTACCTGAATATTTGGAATACCAAAGTCTAACTGAATACTTTAGTGCTGTTATGAAACTTGCTGCCGAACACGGTTGGCGAGTAGAAGATACTGTGACAATTGGGCTTTTCTCGTTTCACAAAATAGTGGTTTATAATGATCTTGACGCAAATGAAGCCATAATAAAGCGGCACCCTCTAATTCGCGCCATTGCCGGCGTTGAGAAAATCCCCTTCACTCAAAATTCTCTTCCTACAGAAAAAGACGTAGATACGGTGCAACTGCCTGAAAAGACATTTCAAGTTCTCGACGCAGATAGCAGTCAAAGAGTAGCAATTGAGTATGCGTTGCGCGGGCAAAGCTTTGTGATTCAAGGTCCGCCTGGCACAGGCAAAAGCCAAACAATAGCCAATATTATCGCGGAAGGCATAGCTCACGGAAAATCTGTCCTATTTGTTAGCGACAAAATGGCTGCTCTCGAGGTGGTTTATAAGCGGCTACGCGAGGTTGGTTTATCCTCATTCTGTTTGGAGCTTCATAGCAGCAAAGCCAATAAGCAGGAGGTTGTGGCTGAGCTTAAACGTTGCCTTGATGAACAGCTGGTTCCTTGTAAACTGCCCGCTGAGCACGAGTTTAAGCGCTTTGCTGAATTACGAGAAAGCTTGAATAGTTATGTAGTTTCACTTCATCAAAAACGGGCTCCTCTACAGAAAAGCGCATATGAAGTGTTAGGCGAGCTTTCGCGCTTAGAACATGTTCCATTTGTCAAAGTTGAATTTCCCAATGTGGAAAGTTTAACTCCACAGAAACTGCATGAGATAGAACATTTGATGCATCGTCTGAAACATGTTTGGCAAGTTGTGGAAGACCCGGATTTCCCATGGCGGGGCTATCGCGAGAACAATTACAACGTAGAGATTCGTTCGGAATTATCCACATTTCTCAATAATCTAATTTCAGCCATAGAAGCGTTGAGAGTAGAATCTGAAAAATTTGCAAACCAATTGGGCTTAAAAGCTCCCATAACATTTGATGAGATTAAATGGCTAATTGAAATAAGTAATCTTTTATTGGAGAGTCCTAAACCTGAAGCAAGCTGGGTGCTGCATCCAAATCTTGATCAACTAATCTCTGAAGCAGAAACATATAGTTCAATGGCCGCATGGTGTAAAGCAACACGCAACCGTTTACTGGAGCATTATAACCCAGATTTATTCAATTTGCCCATTAATAGATCCGAAGAACTTGAAGAAGCCCTTTTAGCAATCAACAATTTGCTTTTACACTCAAACATAGAAGAAAGTGCACTTCTTAAAAAACTGGAGAAGCTCCTAGATTTCGCTAAACAGACCATTACTTTATCAGAAAAATGGAAAGAAAAAGCACAACAGCTTGCTTTGCTGTTTGGTTTGCCAGCAGAAAATCTTACACTTGCCCAAATTAGACAACTATCCCGCATCGCTCTTCTCTGCTTCGCAGAGAATAAACCTGAAGCCTTATGGCTGGATCCATCTCATTTCCAGCAAGTGCAAGATGCTTTCCCAAAAATAAAGAAGACGTATGAAGAATATAATGCCTTGAAGCTTAAGCTAGAACAAACTTACACCGAAGAAATTTTTAAAATAAACCTCGATGGTTTAATAAAACGTTATAGTGAGTCATATCGTAGTTTCCTTCGATGGTTACGCCAAAGTTTCTATAGAGACCAGAAGCAAATAGCTCTTTTAACACGTGATGGCAAGGTTCCGAAGTCTGTTTTGCAAGATTTGATTGAGGCGCGCAGGCTAAAGATGTTACGTGCCGAAATTGAGGCTTCTGCAAATACTGTTCAAAGTTTACTGGGGAATTACTACAAGGGATTCGGCACAGATTTTCAGAGAATAGAAAAAGCAATGGCGAACACATCAGAACTCCTAAAATTATTAGCGCCAAGGGGTGTACCTGCCAACCTAACTAAGCTAGTTTCATACGGGTCAGATCCACCACTCGTGATTAAGCAAATCGGTAATGAATTACAGGAATCCTGTGAGGACTGGAATCAGCTTGCTGTGGAATTAAGCGACTTACTACCAGCCTCTATGCCTAATTCTAGTTTGCCATTACATGAAACACCTATAGCAATGCTTCAAGAGTGGGCGCGGCTAGTTGAAAGGCAGATTGCCGCTCTCTGCGAAATGACAAAAGAAACTTTAAAGACGAACAAGAGCGATGCACTGCTGAATTACAAACAATTAATTGCTGACTTAAAAGATGCCGAAAATGTTAGAAAAAAAGAGGCCACAATCCTCGAGGAGGCAATGGCGCTTCAAGCAAAATTTGGGTTCCGCTTTGCAGGACTTGAGACGTGCTGGGAAGAAATTCTCTCGGTTCTTCGTTGGACTAAAAAGGTTCAAGCTGCATTTGGGTCTTCTTCTATACCTGAACTTTTCGCATATGTAATCTCTCGTGGCGCTGATTGCGCTCCATCTAACAGCAACTTGATTAAATATTATGATGAGGCATCAAAGGTTCTGGAGGCATTTGAGTCTCGCTTCGAAACAGCACCAACATATCAAGGTAAGAGACTGCAAGAATTTAGTCTTGAGGCAATTCAAAGCAAGATCAAATTGCTTAGAGAACGAGTGGACGATCTGCAAGTTTGGGTTGATTTCAAAGAAGTCAGAAACCTCTTTACACTGGAAGGCCTATCTGCATTTTTTGACCGCCTTGTCAAAAATTCTCCTCCTGCCTCGCAGCTTGTCGATGTATTTCGGAAGTCAGTTTACCAAGAATGGCTTAATCACCTCTACGCTCAAGATCCGCAACTAGGCAAATTTAGAAGAGAAATCCATGAGCAGTTAATTGACGAATTCAGAAAGCTTGATAAAGAATTAATTCGCCTTTCGCCAAATCGAGTTATCGCGGCGGCAAACAGTAGAAAGCCACAGGACATACTCGTTCAAGCAGATGATTCGGAAGTGACGACATTAATGAAAGAGGCGATGAAAAAGAAGCGGTTAATGCCCATCCGCGATCTCTTACAGAAAATCCCTAATCTTCTGTTCCGTCTCAAACCTTGCTTACTTATGAGCCCAATTTCTGTAAGCCAGTTCCTTCCCGCTGAATTGATGAAGTTTGATGTTGTTGTCTTCGATGAAGCCTCTCAGATTGTTCCTGAAGATGCCATCGGCGCTATTTATCGTGGAAAAACAATAATAGTAGCAGGTGACAACAAGCAACTGCCGCCTACATCATTCTTCCTAAAATCCCTGCTTGAAGAAATCGACTGGGACGAAATCAAGGACGAAGATGTTGAAGTTTTCGACAGTATACTAGACGAATGTATTGGAGCTGGCTTGCCAGTCAAAACTCTGCGCTGGCATTACCGTAGCAGACACGAGGAACTAATAGCTTTCTCTAACCATCATTTCTATAATGGTAATCTCATAACTTTCCCATCCGCAATAGCGAAGCATGAAGCTTTAGGCGTGAAGCTAGTTTATGTTCCAGACGGCGTTTATGACCGTGGAGGACGACGCGACAACCCTAGAGAAGCAGAGGTTGTTGCAGACTTAGTTTTTGACCACTTCCAAAAGTATCCACAGAAAACGCTTGGAGTAATAACTTTCAGTATAGCGCAAATGACCGCTGTTGAAGAAGCGATTGAGCAGCGTAGGCGGCAGCATCCTGAATTTGAACATTTCTTCAAGGAAGATCGCCTAGAAGGATTTTTCGTCAAGAATCTGGAGAACGCCCAAGGAGATGAACGTGACGTTATAATATTAAGCCTTGGCTATGGCTACGACCCTCAGGGCCAGATTACGATGAATTTTGGGCCTATAAACAAGGCTGGCGGAGAGCGGCGATTGAATGTTGCAATTACCCGCGCTAGAGAACGCACAATTCTTGTAACTTCCATAAAATCTTCTGATATTGACGTTAAATCAACCAAATCTGATGGCATAAGACTTCTGCAGAAGTATCTTGAATACGCTGAAAAAGGCCCTGATGCGTTGAATCTGCCTAAGCAGAAAGCAGGCGAGTTCGAATCTTCTATAGAAGAGGATGTCGTAAAAGTAATCCAAAGCCTTGGCTATAAGGTTGTTCCCAAAGTGGGCTACAGTAGTTGCCCAATTGATATAGGCGTAATCGACCCCGATTCTGGCAATTATCTTCTGGGAATAGAATTCGACGGCGCAACATACGCTTCGGCCAATAGCGCCCGAGACCGAGATCGACTTAGAGAGCAAGTTCTTAGCCAATTATCTTGGAAGATTCATCGCATATGGTCGCCAGCATGGGTGGCAAGAAGAGAATCAGAAATCAAACGATTAGCCGCTGCATTGGAAGAAGCCCGAAAATCCCAGAAAACAGCAATAGTTTCAACTGCTAATCCCCAGATAGAAGAGCACGTAGATAGCGCGAGGCTGAGCGCTGAGGTTCAAAGAGTTCAATTTTCAGGTTTAGACAAGATCGGCATTCCTTACAAGGTGCATGCCCTACGCATAGAATTCAATACGAATATGAACGCGCCATCTTCTCGGTATGAACTGGCAGTTCCATCAAGCGAATTCCATTCTGACGAGAATCGCCAACTGCAGAGTCGCCTCTTAGAAGAGCTTGTAAGAGAAGAAGGCCCAATTCACTTTGACCTCGCAGTTAGAAGGTTAGCAGTTGCATGGGGATTAAAGCGCTGTGGGCCAAAAGTCCTTCAAGCTGTGAGAGAGGCACTTAATCTCTTGCTTCTAGATGGAAAGGTTGTGGTTAAAGGATATTTCCTTTGGCCGCCTAATATGCAAAATGTGCCGGTGCGTGTGCCAGCGGCTGATATTCCCGAATCAAAAAGAGCTCTTGAGCATATCCCACCAGAAGAAATTGCAAACGCCATGCTACTGATCGCCCAATACGCTTTAAGCATAAGCGTTGATTCATTGATAGCTGAAACTGCAAAAGTGTTTGGCTTTAGCCGTGTGACAGAGAAAAACCGAAAACGTCTCTATGAAATATACAGGAGGCTTTTGCTAGAAAAGAAACTTGTTTGTATCAATAATGTTGTTATGTTACCCAGCTAAATAAAACAGCCTAAAAATAATCCTGAAGACAAAAACTTTTTTGAGTGCTTCTTCAAAGTCTGTCTGAAGCAGATTCTTGCCAAGAGATATTTCGAAATATGCAATTTTGCCCGCAAGCCTATAGCAGTTTAAATATTCTGTTTGTGATGAATTTACCTATCTTGGGGGAATATGCTGTGTCTGTCCATTTCATTCAATGGAATACTTCGCATGATATGTTAAAAGAAGTTAATCGCCTATATGATGCGGCCGGCACCTTTGACTGCATAGAAAGGGGCGATCTCGTTGCTGTCAAGCTGCATGTAGGCGAGTTAGGTAACCCCTATCACGTACAGCCCTTTTTCGTTCACGACATAGTCCGCAGGGTCAAAGAGTTAGGAGGTAAGCCATTTCTCACAGATTCCACAACCTACTATTGTGCGCAGCGCAACAACGGCTATGACCACACGATTACGGCGTTGATGCATGGGTTTGGTATGGTCCCGTTTATTGTGGCCGATGGTCTTCGCGGCGAGAACTTTCGGCTCGTTAAAACTAAGGGCATACTAAATGAAGTTGAGGTGGCAGGTGTTATAGCTGAAGCTGACGCCATGATTGTGGTTTCGCATAATAAGGGTCATGAGCTCAGCGGGTTCGGCGGCGCCATAAAAAACTTGGGCATGGGTTGCACTTCGCAAGCTGGAAAGCTAAGGCAACATAGGACGATAGGTTTGGAGATAGATACGTCAAAGTGTATTGGCTGCGGCAAATGCAAGGATGCATGCAGTATGCACCTACCTGAAATAATTGAGGGAAAAGCTAGGAACACTTCGCCATTATGCATGCGCTGCCCCATATGCTCAGAGGCTTGCCCAGCGGGCGCGATAAAACTTACGAACAAGAATAATCTTTGCAAGGCATTAGCTTCTGCAGCGTATGGCGTGCTCTCAACCTTTAAGAAAGGCAAAGTCTCCTACGTGAGCTTCGCGAAGGACATTACGCAGTATTGTGACTGCTTGCCAAATCCAGGCGAAAGAGTGATGAAGGATGTAGGCATCTTCGCCTCTAACTCGCCTGTGTCCATCGATGCTGCATTCCTTGGGATGATTGATTATAAAATCTTCAATGATGCGTACAGTGTAGATTGCATGCTACAAGTGAAAGAAGCAAAAAACCTTGGCATAGAAGGCGATATAGCGCCAAAAATAAACAGAATAAGTTGAAGTAGAATAGTTTTTTCTGAAAATTCTTTGTTTCTCAATGATTTCTTTACATAGCAAGTTTTCAGCCGAGGAGTTGTGATAGATAAAAATTGTGATGGAAGCCTTCTCCTTTCTTCCACCTTCCGGTTGAATTAGCATTATTATAAAATCTTATAAAACGTTTGTGTCAGCGGCGGCATATATCATTCTCCGCAATATTTCCGATGTTAATTGTATGTCTATCTTTGAAACTTTGCTTTTTAATGCTAACCATTTCACAACTAAAATTGGCGGAGGAAAACTGGTGTTCGAGAACGCATTTAACAACGCTGTTTCAATGCTGCTGTTACTGTTCGGGATCTCAATAGCTTTCATCTTCCTTTCAGGTTACTTGTGGAGCCGCGAACGAAAAGAATCTTGCTAGAATAAAGTTGTTTGCTAAATTTTTAAAGGCTTTGTAACTGACTCTGCCTATTGTAGTTAATCCGCTCCTTTTTGATAAACATGGCAATGCAAAGTGGCGGAAACCTTTTTCTAAAACCAACACGCATAATCAACACTTAAGGAGTTGCAGTCAAAATGAGTAAGAAAGGCGATAAACATCACATTGAAGAGTTAAAAGAGATGATTCAAGAAAAGAAGCCTGATGAACCAGTAGAGAAGGTGCTTGTTAAATTCTGTGAACGGCACGGCGTATCGATGGACACATGTCGAGTATATTACAAACGTTTGGTTAAAGAAGGCAAAGTAAAAGAAGAATAGCCCCTTTTTATTCAACTCTTCTATCTTTTTCGTTCAATTTTCCCACAGTACTTCAGACTCTGGGAACTGAAAGACATATTTTTAAACTGGCCGTGGTATTATATGAAATTAATAGTAACATGGCAAGTATGGGTTAAACTGTTGAAAAATAAATACTATCTCCCTATTATTCTCGTCTTTTTGCTGCTTGGTTCACTTTTCTTGGCATTTAGGTTTTTCGATGACCCTGCCTTAAACATTTTTGTAGGTGTCGATGCCGCATACGACAATGTTGAAGAGCTCAAACAGCTTATTGACAAAATAAGCCCTTACACCAACACTGTCATAATAGGCAGCACAGGAATAACCCATAATTTCACCAAGCTTAACGATGTTTGCCAATACCTCTACAATAAAAGCATGTATTTCATGATTTACGCTCACCCCATAAACGACCCAAAAGTGCTTAATATCCAGCGGCAGTGGGTGCTTGACGCTCAACTCAAATGGGGTAAACATTTCTTGGGCTTATATGCCTATGATGAACCCGCAGGGCGCCAATTAGATAACGCCACACTAAAAGCGGTAGACGATTCTAATTGGTATGCAGATAATTGGACGGATGCCGCAACCAAATACATTACAAACATGAACCTCATTCTCAAAGTCTCAATTCAGGAACATATGGGCGGCCTGCATTTACCACTATTCACCTCAGATTACGCACTCTATTGGTTTGACTACAAGGCGGGTTATGATGTGGTTTTTGCAGAGTTCGGCTGGAACTACAGCCGATACATAAATGTGGCACTATGCAGAGGTGCAGCGGTTGCGCAAAACAAAGAGTGGGGCGTGATGATCACTTGGACGTACACTGCTCCACCTTACCTTGAATCTGGCGAGGCACTTTACAACGATTTAGTTTTAGCTTACGAGAGCGGTGCCAAATACATCTTTGTCTTTGACACTAACAAAGATTACACGCACAGCGTTCTGCAAGCCAAACATTTAGATGCGTTGAAGCGTTTCTGGCACTACACAAAAAATAACCCCCGCCCCAACAGCCTCAATTACAATAGAATTGCATATGTGCTTCCCAGAGATTATGGATACGGTTTTCGCGGGCCAGCAGACAAGATTTGGGGTTTATGGGAAGCTGACGATTTCGCAATCAAACTAAGCACCGAAGTTAGCCAGCTAATCGATAGCTACAAACATAAAGTGGATATAATATACGATGATGGACTTAACGGCACGTATTGCTATAGCAAAATTATATTTTGGAATGGCACAATCTTGGTTCCATAGGTTTGCAATAAGCTATAAACGACTTGACTTAATTGATGCCCGCTAACGAACGGTTTAAGTTAGCATGCGCTGATTTTACTTTCTGAGGAATAAGCACATTGAGCGAACTTGTGTTTGTAGGTATAGGCTTGCATGACGAAAAAGGACTCAGTCTCCAAGCGTTGGAAGAGATAAAAACTGCCGATTCCGTTTTCATTGAACTCTACACAAACTTTCTGCCCTACTTCTCAATTAGACGCCTTGAAGAACTGGTTGGCAAGCAACTCCGTGTTATTTCACGGCATGATCTAGAAGAAGAAAATGGCGCTTTAATTTTGAATGCGGCAAAAGCCGGCAAAGCCGTGTTTCTAGTGCCAGGTGACCCTTTCATAGCTACAACACATATCACCTTGCGTATTGAAGCGGCAAAATGCGGCATTAATACGCGCATAGTTCATGGTGCCTCTGTAATCTCTGCTGTAATCGGTTTGTCAGGTTTGCACAACTATAAGTTTGGGAAATCTGTCACTATATCCTTCCCTGAAAACTTCTCAGAAACGCCTTACAATGTCATTGCACAAAATAAGTCGCTGGGATTACACACCTTATGTTTGTTGGATTTAAAAGTTGATGAAGGACGCTTTTTAAGCATAAATGAGGCTTTGAAATTGCTTTTGGAAATAGAGCAAAAAAGAAAAGAGGGCATAATAACCCCTGCAACAATTGCCGTAGGTGTTGCAAGAGCCGGAAGCAACTGCCCACGCCTCAAGGCTGACTATGTCGAAAAGCTTTTAGTGCATGATTTTGGGGATCCTCCGCAGAGCTTAATTTTTCCAGGTGCGCTTCATTTTATGGAAGCCGAGGCGCTGGTGATGCTTGCAGGTGCGCCTAAAACCTTGCGAGGGGTCAACCAGTGAGTTTGGAAGAGTTAACTTCGAAATACATAGCTTCTGCAGAAAAAGTTCTGACGGAGCTAAAGTTGCCAATGGGCCCTGTAAGTGTAACGAAGAATCAAATCGACGATGTTCTGAGTTACGTTAGAGATTATTTGGAAGACGCAAAATATTATAGGACTCAGAAAAAACTTGAAACGAGTCTGACCTCAATTGCGTATTGTGAAGGATTATTAGATGCACTCAAGCTTATGGGAGTTGTGAAGTTCGAATGGCCAACAAACATGGAAAGAAAAAAATAGTTCTAGCCTCAGGTGTATTCGATTTACTGCATTTGGGGCATGTCCGATTTCTGGAGGAGGCCAAAAAAGCGGGCGGAGAGGATGCGGAGCTTATAGTTATAATTGCAAGGGATACTACGGTAGAAAAAAGCAAGGGCAGAAAGCCCGTCATGCCTGAGAATCAACGGCGTGCTTTGGTGGAGTCATTGAAAGTGGTTGATGAAGCGGTGCTTGGGTTTGAAGAATTTGATGTAGGCGATGTCATTAAGCGAATTAAGCCTGATGTGATCGCCTTAGGATACGATCAGTCAGATATGGAAAAGCTCGTGAAAGATTACATAAACAAGCATAATTTAGACATAAAAGTGGTTAGAATCAGCAAATTTGAAGAAGACGCATTAGATAGTTCATCAAAGATAAGACAGCGTATCATTGAAAACTTTGTAAGATGAAGTGTCCATGAGCAACAGCCAGAAATTTAAGCCCACGTACATTCTTATTGCGCTGAACATCGCTTTTTATGCTTACACATCATTTTTTGGCGGAGATTTTCTGAATACAAGCGGTCGAATGATTTTGGATTATAGTCAAATAAACTTTTTTATAATCTACGAAGCACAATATTACCGTCTCCTATCCTCACTCTTTGTTCATGCTAACATCGCGCATCTTGCAGGTAATATGCTCTTCTTACTAATTTTTGGATTGAGAAGCGAAGAAATGTTCTCTTTACCTGAGTACTTGTTAATCTACTTTATGGGCGGATTAACCGGGAATGTGCTGTCCTTGTTGCTTTTGCCACTTGATGTTCCTTCGGTTGGGGCGTCAGGTGCCATCTTCGCTATGTTTGGAGCTGCCACTGTTTACGCAAGACGTAGCTTCAGTCAATCTATAATTGGCGCGTTGATATACGCTTTTTTCCTGTTGTTTCTAAGTTCAGGTCCTGGCGTAAACAATTATGCACATTTAGGAGGGCTAATTACGGGCTTGCTAATAGGCTATGCATTGGCGGCAAGGCGTAAACCGGAAACACAATATGAAATTAACTATTCTTATTCAATCGCTTATTAAGGGAGAGTGAAAACTTCCACCTTAACTTTGTGTCCATCTTTAAGGTTAAGCTGCTTTCTAAGGTAAACTGGGGCAATTACTTCTAAAACTGTTCTATCATAGTGGCTACGTAAGGCGAAAACCAGAGCGCCTTTGATTTTATTATCTATTTTGGCAGGGTAGCATTTAACTAAGCCAAATGTCCTGTCTTCATTTTTGAAGCCTTGAATTTCAATAGCTGGATATGCCTCAAGCTCTGTACGCGCTTTCAAGTCATAGTCCGTTGTAAGCTTAAGATTAAGCGTACCTGGATAAGGGTCAAAACCAAGTTTTTCAATAAATTGCCTTCTATACGGCTCTTTTAGAATATAATAGGCGCCTTCGCCTAAACCTGTGAAAACGGTGCCCTCAAGAGTAATAGACGGAGGATACGTCGCTTCGAGTAAAAATCGCAGGTTAACATGTAGCTTCTGAAGCTCTTCAACACCTGCATCGGTAATTTTTATCAAGCTGCCTTCAGGGGTTATCGTTCTCTGGATCAATCCTTCGCGCTCAAGTTCTATCAATTGGCGTGACGCTGTCTGCTGAGAAATTCCAAGTTTTTCAGCTAAATATTCAGTTGACGTTTTGGTGATTCGCCTATGAGCGCCCATCTCCGCCAGTTTAAGCAGCGTATAAATATGTCGCCATTCTTGTTTGCTGGTCAATGCTGCTGGTTCCCCAGTTTACCTAAGATATTAATAGGGTTCAGTATTTAAGCGGCTCGAGGCAAGTCACCATTGTGCATATATTCTATCCAAGCTGCCTAAGCAATAAAAAGAACATTTGTTTCGCATAAAAAATATAAACAGCCATTTACCACTAAAATTTTTGTGAACGAAGTAATGAGTCTATGGAAACTTAGGCTTTCTATGGTCGGCACATTGGCCATAATTATTGGGCTATCAACATTAGTCTTCACGGTAATCCTGAGTTTGATTGGTACGTTCGACTTATTAACGCTGGGTATCCTTGTTGTATCTTTTAACATTGTTCAATGGCTAATATCGCCCTATCTTATTGGAGCCATATACCGTGTACGCGAAATTCCAGAAAATGAAAACCCGCAACTACATCGTATCGTTGAGAATCTCAGCCAGAAAAGCAGAATCGCTAAGCCGAAACTTATGCTGGCGCAAATTCCAATTCCAAACGCTTTCGCATATGGCTCTCCATTAACAGGCACTCATGTTGCAGTAACTGAAGGTCTTCTGAATTCGTTGAATGCCGATGAAGTTGAAGCTGTTATAGGACATGAACTTGGCCATTTGAAGCATAAAGATGTGCAGGTTATGATGGCGGTTTCTTTCTTGCCAGCGCTTTTCTATTATATTGGCTACTCGCTTATGCTTTCCAGCATGTACCGCGGACGTAGAGAAGAAAGCGGAGGCGGTGCCTTAGTTGGCATAGCCTTTGTCGCTTTTTCATGGATACTGAACTTATTGATTCTTTACTTAAGTAGGCTCCGCGAATACTACGCAGATAGGCATAGCGTTTCTGTAGTAGATAATGGTGCACAGAAACTTTCTACTGGATTAGCCAAGATAGTGCATGCAACGCGCAGAATAGGTCGCGGGCAAAAGGAAAAGCTGAACAATAGTGCTTTCAAGGCTTTGTTTATTGCTGATCCTGACCGAGCTAATGCGGATTCTGTGGAGTTATCTGCCATGGAGATGCAAGGTGACCAGCGACTAGTTCAGCGGATTCTTTCAAAGAAATTGACATTTGCCGATAGGCTGATTGAAGTGTTCTCAACACACCCGAACATAATCAAACGATTACGTGCGTTGCAACAACTCAGTTAAAATCTCAAGCTTACTTTTTCTTTTATTGACCCAAAACTAATTTAAACCCTTACTATTTGGTTTTACTTTGCAAAAATTTAGGAGGCATAACCTTGAACGTAACTTCAATTATTTCCCAAGCGCGGTTTGAAGGTAGAAAGGTGCTATTGGAAAATGAGGCCAAAACAATCTGTATGGAGTATGCTATTCCGGTTACTACTTTTAAACTTGCAGAAACTGCGGAAGAAGCAGTTAAATTTGCAGAGCAGATTGGTTTTCCAGTGGTACTGAAGATTGTTTCTCCAGACATTATTCATAAATCTAATGCCGGAGGCGTCATGGTTAACTTGAAAACTGCGGCTGAAGTTCGAAGTGCATACGGGAAAATTTTGGAGAATGCTAAACGATACAATTCAACGGCGCACATCGTTGGCGTCTTGGTTCAAGAAATGGCTGCGCCATCAACTGAGGTTATTGTGGGCGCGGTTAAGGATCCCCAGTTTGGTCAGACCTTAATGTTTGGGCTGGGGGGAATTTTCGTTGAGCTCTTGAAAGATGTAACTTTTAAGATTGCACCTATAACACGAGAAGACGCTCAGGAAATGGTAACAAAGGTTAAGGCATATCCACTGTTGAAGGGCTATCGAAATACGCCGCCAACAGATATAGATGCAATAGTAAACATTCTGTTGAGCACATCCAAGCTAGTTATGGATCATCCTGAAATCAAAGAGTTAGACTTGAATCCTATACTGGTTTATGAAAAGGGCGCAAAAACAGTGGATGCAAGAATAATTCTAGAATAGCCTCGCTTACCTCTTTCATCTGGTACGCTTGCCCATTTTTTTCATAGAATTAGCTTCCTTAGTTTAAACAAGCTAATTGAAAATAGCCATTAAGTTTAATGCCCTACTTAGGGCTCAAAAAAAAGCGACAAGTGTCCATTACTTCTCTATAAGCGTCTTTAGCAGTCTAATCGCAGACCACGCAGCAAGCGCACTTGTTTTGGGATTATCAGGATGAGGCTCATTTGCAAACTTCAGGAACATCTCGCCAAACCGCCATTTTACCATAATTTCATGCGTGTTCCGCTGCGCATTTGGATCGGAAATCACCTGAACCCTTACTTTAGCAGGTTTAACTGTCAAAGCCAGAGTAGCAGCAACGTTCATTTCTCGGGGATAAAGCCGTGCTGCCTCTTCAGCACTGCCTTCATATACAATTTGTGGTTCCTTATTATTCAGCTTAAAAGCTTTGGGATTTTTCCGTGAAGTCAACATTACCTCGTCTATTCCTGCTATTGCAGCGCTGGCAAGTGCGTCTAAGCCTCCTATTGCGCCAGAGGATATATGAATCCTTCTACTTTCTAAGTTTAAATCTAAAAGTGCTCCGGTGCTCATAACGATCAAATCAACATCTGCCGCGACTATACGTTCTATGTATTCCTTGGCAGCTTGCTGTGACGCTGCCTCAACGATAACTTTTGGTTTAAGTGCAAGCATCTCATCAAGGCTCGAAACACTCGCCACAGGGAAGCGAATTGCATTTTTTAGCTTCTCGGCTTTCTGTGCATCCTGATCATAAAGAATTAGCCCATCACAAGCAACTAATCCTCTTTCGCAAGCCTCCGCGATAAGGGTTCCGATGACTCCGCAACCTATTATCCCAACTTTCCTTGAGACTTGCGCCTTTTCCACGCAGTTCACCCTTTAATACTCTGTTATAAAATGAATCTCTGGGTATTGTTCGACTTCTCTCCCGTTGCCCTTATCTGCAAAAATCTGGAGCTCTATGATTTTGCAGGTTCCTTTTATGTCTCCTTCGCCAGCACTGATTATTTCTGCAGTTGCTTTGTTTCCAGCATAAATTATGAGCTTCTTGATTTGCGTGTTTAGTGGCATCCGTTTTTCGGCTTTTTCTCTGCGAACGGCAATTATAACCGCTATTATTAAGTCTCCGTGTTTTTCCGCGTTCTCATCAATAAGTGTTTGCCTAAACTCAGGCCACGGTGATGCTTGCAGGCTCTTGTAGCCTTTGTGCTCAGCGTACATAGCCTGATAAATTTCCTCTGTTAAATGCGGTGTTACCGGCGAAAGAAGCTGTAAAATACGATGCAACACCTCGTAAAGAGTGAACTGCGCAGCTTTTCTTTTGGCTTCTCCATGTATTTCTGACTTGTAAAGCCTATCTTTAACCGCTTCCACATAACAGTCGCAGAAAATATGCCAAGTGAAATTGCGAATTTCTTCCAATGCAATGTTGAACTGGCACTTCTCGAATGCCTCGGTTACTTTTTGCGTGAGTTTTTCAGCTTTGCTTAAAATCCATCTATCCAATAGCTCAAGTGTTACATCATCCATTTTTAGGGGTTTATACTCTGCCAGTAGCCGATTTGCGAAGCATGCTACGTTCCAGAGTTTAACAAGAAAGCGCCTACCATATTCTACATCAGGCCAGCGGAAGGGTATGTCGGAGCCTGTGGCACCGCCTCCAGCAGCCCACTGACGAGTAGCGTCTGCACCGTATTTGTCTAAAACTTCAGGTGCCGCAACATAATTCTTGAGTGACTTGCTCATTTTTCTACCATCTGAGCCTAGAACCATACCGTTGATTAGACAACTCTTGTACGGTGTTTCACCGAATAATGCCAAGTGTCTAACCATGAGATAGTATGCCCATGTTCTTATGATGTCTATACCCGAAGGGTGCATGTCAGCGGGGAAAAATCTCCGCCAGTCTTCGCGGTCTGGCCAGCCGGCATGCACAGCACATGTTATCGAGCTATCCATCCAAGTGTCAAATACGTCACTTTCACCTGTGAACTCGCGGCTGCCGCATCTTGGGCACTTGTCAATTCGCGGATTTTCCAACTTCGGATCTATAGGAACCCATGTTTCATCCGCCAGTATCAGCTCACCGCAGCCTTTACAGTACCACACAGGGATCGGCGTTGCAAATACCCGTTGCCTACTGATGACCCAGTCCCAATCAAGCGACTTCGCCCAGTCAATCAAACGTGTCTTCATGTAATCTGGATACCACACCACTTCGTTAGCGGTTTTTTCCACTGCATCTGTTAATATGCGCGTTTTCATAAACCACTGCTTATGCTCAAGAATTTCCACATGCGTTTTGCAGCGGTCACAGACGCCGACTTCTTGTTGAATCTGCTCAGTTTTCTCCAGTAATCCAGCAGCAGCAAGGTCTTCAACTATAGCTTTCCTAGCTTGACTTGTAGTTAAGTCCGCGTACTTGCCGCCATTCTCGTTTATCCTTCCGTTCTCGGTTAAAAGCTTTATAACAGGCAGTTTATGCTTGATAACCGTTTTTACGTCATCCTTGTCTCCGTAAGTGCAAATCATGACCACGCCTGTGCCGAAAGAGGGATCAACAGCTTCGTCTGCGATAACTCGTACAGTACGGTTGACAAGTGGAACCACGATGTTTCTGCCAATGTACTTGCTGAAGCGTTCATCTCCAGGGTTAACTTCAACCGCCACACATGCGGGAATAAACTCTGGGCGAGTCGTGGCAATGAGCAAGTATTCACTACTGCCTTCTAGCGGAAAACGAATGTAGTGGAGTGTTCCTTGCCGCTTTTCGTAGTCCACTTCAGCATCTGCTATTGCTGTTTCGCAGCGTGGGCACCAGTTTACCGGATGCGTTCCCTGGTAAATATAGCCCTTCTTGTATAGTAGTATGAAGCTGAGTTGTGTGCGGCGCCAGTAATCCGGGTTCATGGTGCGGTATTCAGTGGTCCAATCCACGCTGCAACCAAGTTTCAAGATGCCATCTTTCATCATGGCAATGTATTTCTCTACAAGTTGCTCACACCATTTGCGGAACTGATCCGGTGGGACATCACGCTTTCGTATGTTGTGCATTTTCTCTACTTGCACTTCGATGCTTAATCCGTGGCAATCCCAGCCCTGCGGGAAAAGAACGTTGTAGCCGCGCATGCGCTTGTATCTGGCTACCATGTCAAAATACGTCCAATTCAAGACGTTGCCCATGTGGAATTCGCCGGAGGGATAAGGCGGAGGGGTGTCAATGCTAAAAACTGGACGCGTTGTGTTATTCCAGTCGAAGCGGTAAATACCCATTTCTTCCCATTTCTTTTGCCATTTACGCTCAATTTCCACAAAGTTATATTCTTTAGGCAGAGGCTGCATCCCGATTTTCTCCGTTAATGTATAGACTTTAGGAAAATTAAAATACAACTAAATAACATTATCCCCAAGCAAGGTTTAGGGGAGCTGGGCAGTGACCCGGCTGAGAGGACGGCTGAATCGCTGTCGACCCTTTGAACCTGACCCAGATAATACTGGCGGAGGGAAAACATGAAAGAAACAAGCGAATCCGATTCTCTAAATAAAGTTTCAACTAAAATTTTAGCTGAAATTGCTATATTTGTAGCGTTGGCAACCGCGTTGAGCTTCGTAATAGTTTACACTTTACCGCAAGGCGGCTCCATTACTGCTGGCTCGATGGTTCCAATTATTTGGCTTGCACTCAGGAGAGGACCAAAAATAGGCTTGTTCGCAGGCGCAGTCTACGGCTTGATACAATTCGCCATCCAACCCTACTTCCTTAATCCCATGCAGATGTTACTTGACTATCCGTTAGCTTTCGGCGTCTTAGGCGTCGCTGGATGGACGAAAAAGCAGCCTGTGCTTGGCGCTTCCGCTGGCATCATAGGTCGTTTCATAATGCATTTCGTGGCTGGCGTGGTCTATTGGGCACCTCTATATGCGCCAGAGCTGAATCCATATGTGTATTCTGCTGTGTATAATGGGAGCTATCTTGTTCCAGAGCTTGTTGTCAGCAGTATTATCGTCTATCTCCTGCAGAAGAGCAAAGCGCTGAACATTTACCTCTAACATGGAGAAGCAATGAATGAAGTTTAAAACTGGAATAAAAGGGCTTGACGAACTGATTGGCGGCGGCATTGAAGCAGGCTCCCGCAATATTCTCTATGGTCCACCTGGCACTGGAAAAACCGTCTTCGCCATGCAATTTCTTTGGCAAGGTTTGCAGCAAGGAGAGACAGTGGCTTATGATGTCATGGACAAGCCTTTTCCGCGTCTGATAGCGTATTTCAAATCTTTCGGATGGAACATTGACCCATACATCGACGAGGGCAAATTCATAGCTATTCAAGCTTTCCCGCATTTCAGCCCTTTCCCTAAAGATCCGAGAGTAACATACTTCAGTCTTGACGATTTTGAGGAAATGAAGCGCATCGACAAATTCCTAATGTCAGCTAATCATGTGACGCGGTTCGCCGCGGGCGATTTCAGCGAGCAACTTTTCTCCCTCTACGACTTAAAATACACAGAGCTTCTTGAGGATTGGACAATAAACTGGTCCCATTACGATGACATTGTTAATATTGATATAATGACAGCGGCAACGCAAAAAGACCTGGCGACGCATAAAGCCACAGACTTGGACTTGAATAAGGCACATAACATTTTCTTTTTCCGATTTAACGAAGAAACGCTTCAGCGAGAAATGCGCATCGTGAAAATGGAAGGCTGCGAGCACCCGTTGGGGTGGATTCCTTTCAAAATAACCCACAGAGGCATAGAGCTGTTAAAACAAACTAAAGGTCAATAGCCATCATGGGCAAGCTTGCGTCAGAAGAACTTCGAAAACTTTTAGGCTGCATAAAAAGAGACCCGAGAGTGATTGTGCCCCCTTCACCTGGTTTTGATTCTGGCGTGCATTTACTGGGTGATAAATATGTGGTTGTTTCCACTGATCCATGTATTGGCGTTCCAGAAGAATGGTTCGGCTGGCTACTAATCAATTATGCTGCTTCAGATGTGGCGCTTTTTGGGGCGAAACCAGAATTCTGCACGATAAACCTTCTTGGACCAGTGTCAATTGAGCCGCGGGTGTTTAAAGTTGCGCTAGAGCAAGCTTGCAGTGCTGCTGATGAGTTAGGAATGTCCATCGTGACTGGGCATACCGGCATGTACGTTGGGCTGTCAAAATTGGTAGGTGTCTGCACCGCTTATGGCACCGTGGAAAAAGAAAACCTCATCACGCCATCAAACGCTAAAGCAGAAGACTTTATTTTGTGCACCAAACATGTTGGTTTAGAAATTCTCGTCAACTTTTCGATTATGAATAAGGCTTTAGCGCAGAAACTGTTTGGCGCCGCTCAAGCTGTCAAACTTGCTGGACTTGTGCGTCTGCAGAGTTGCGTGAAAGAAGCATTGCAGCTTGCCAAAATTAGCGGCGTGCACGCTATGCACGATGCTACTGAAGGCGGATTAGTGGCTGCACTTAATGAAATGGCTACAGCCTCGGACTTGGGCTTTAGCGTGACATTAGAAAAAATTCCCATAAGTCCTGAGACGCAAAAGTTGCAGGAAACTTTTCAACTTTCAAATGTGCAGGTTTTGTCGATGTCTTCGACGGGCATGATCATAGCGGCCGTGGATTCTCAAGCCAAAGAGCACGTGGAAAACGTTTTACGTGAAAACGGTTTGTCTGCGGCGTTTTTAGGTGTTTTCACTAAAAGCAAAAACCGCGTTCTCCTAAAAGATGGTAAGGCAACGCCTTTTCCGCAAGTTGCAGATGACCCTTACGAGAGAATTCTATCAGCGAAAGTGTAAATATTCATGCGTTTTCCACGCACAAACCCAACTAAAGTTAAGCCTGCAGCCTCAGCCATGTCGACACCGGAGTCCAATGCCGCGCCCAAAGAAGCCACAATGGGCAGGCCAACCTTCGCGGCTTTAAAGACAATATCGCCTGATAATCTTCCAGTTGATGCCAGAAAGCATTCGCTGAAGCAGGTTTGCTTGAGCGCTGCCATACCGATTACTTTATCAACTGCATTGTGTCTGCCGACGTCTTCCGCCATAGCCACAAGAGCGCCATCCGCAGTGTAGATGGCTGCTGCGTGTACGCCTCCGGTTTGCCTGAAAACCTCGGCTTTAAAGTTTAGCTGGTTAACTGCGTTGAAGAGGGCTTCCGCTTTAACAGTCAAGCTTGAAGTAACTTTTGCTGGCTTTCGCTGATACTGGTAAATTGATTGCCCGCCGCATGCGGAGGTGACTATGCGCTGATGAAGCCGCGAGAGGCTTAAGCGCTCCTCAAGGTTTATTGCAGGCTGAAGCTTCACGTGGCATGCACCTTCTTTTTCGTTTATGGATACCTCCATAATTTCTTCAGTTGATTTTAGAATGCCCTCTGCGAGTAAGTGGCCAACTGCCATCTCCTTGAGGTTTGAGGGTGAGCATAGGATTGTTGCCCAATAGGTTGTGTTGACGAATATGTGCAGTGGTTTTTCTTCTGCCACGTAGTCCTCCATTTTTTTCGAGGCTTTTGTGGCAAGGTCATACTTTGTTATTTCTACTTTTCGCATCATTGGCAACTCTTACTTTTTTAATTCGGATAAAACGTAATTGACGATTTCGTCGGCTATGTTGATTTTCGTAACCATTTGCAGCCCCTTCCAGCCTGGCTGACTGTTCACGTCGCAGATTTTTGGGCCGTCGGGGCCTTCGAGTATGTCGATGCCTGCGATTTTGCAGCCTATCGCATTAGCGGCTTTGATGGCTAAGTCTTCAAAAGCTGGGTCAAGCGTTATGGGTGCTGGTCTGGCGCCTTGGCTGTAGTTGGTTTTCCAGCTTTCTGCTACGCGGCGCATGGCGGCTATCACGCGGCCGCCCACGATGAATGCGCGGATGTCTGAGGTTCCATGAGGCACGAATTCTTGGATGTAGATTACGCCGTGATGGAAAGTTATGGCCTTGAAAACCGTGTTTGCCACTTCCGTGTCCACCACTCGTGTTGCGCCTATGCCTCTTGAGCCGAAAAGCGGCTTGACCACGACGTCACCGCCAAGCTCGTTGAATGCTTTCAGCGCTTCGTTTACGCTTTCCGTCACCACTGTTCGCGGCACGGGTATGCCGTTGTCCTCGAGGATTGCAAGTATGTCATACTTGTCAACGCAGTGCTCTATGGCCTCTGCAGGGTTTATCACGAGGAAGCCGTGGCGTTCCAGTTTGTAGAGCATATCCATGCGGAAAACTATCTCTTCCAAGGAGCCGCGTCCAATTGGGCGAATGATAAGTGCGTCTAAATCCTCGAGCAAATTCAGGCTATTTACCCTAAAGTAGGGTTTTTGCCCAAGCTGCGCGACAAGTTTCGGAAAAGTGAAACACTCGTATGCAATCCCTCGTTTAGCCAGTGCTTCTCTAAGTTGGGTGCTGCTCCATGCTTCCATGTTTCTGGTTGCGATTCCGATTTTCAACTTGAACCTTTCCTTGAATGTTTGCTTCGCAAGAGATGCAGATGGCTTTTGCTCTTAAAGTTTCCGTGAGAAAAACTGTTGGTGTTTCCATGTTTGCGTTTGCTTCCACTTTATGGGCTTAGGCTATGCGGTTGCGTTGATATAGTTGGCGGGTAGGCATTGGCGTGTTCTTTTGGAGAACACTTTTGTTCTTCGGGGAGAATTATTAGCCTCGTTTGGCACTTATTGTGAGCGGTGAAAAAGCAATGGTTGAGAAAAAATTAATCGCATGCAGCGTGCTCGCCATAGCAATTGGGATAGCTGCAATCGTGCCATTGGAATACCTGATGGCTGCGGAGGCTCAAGAAAACGCTCAGCAAGCAAATACTGGAATGCCAAAGGTTGAGCCGCTACTTAGCGAAGTTAACATCACATACGCCTACTGTAACCCCAACAAAATCACTGGAAACACTACAATGACGCTTTACGGCGCAAATATTCAAGTAGTTGCAAACTTCACTTTGAATGTTGACGCTCTAGACGATGCAGACGCTCAGATTGAATACTACAAATTTACGGTTTCATCCGACGAAGGGCCGATTCTCAATATGGGCTACTATATAGTAGTAGACTTCAACGGGTACAGCATTACCAGCATCGGAGGACCTGAAGGAGCAGTAACTTTCGCAAACGGATTGACCTTTAAAGGACCACGTGGCGAAGGACAAGACATAGATTACGGTTGCGGTGGCCAAGGCATAAACTATGAAGCATGGAAAAGCGGCTACTCAATGGGGCTTGTCAGCAAATACATATTCGGAACCGACCCAAATGATTTACCCCCAGCTGTCACTAAGCTCAGAAGTGCTCAAACGTTATACATTGATGTAAGCAAAATATGCACGGTCACCGTCAAGGGCAACGTCACCGTCACCACACCAGCAACCGACCAAGTCCTACAACACATAGCGCTGACAAATATAGGCAGCGGATTCGGATTCGTATATGGAACCTTTGCTAACGAAATACCTTTCCCAGTGGAAGGACCTTTAACAGGACTCGCGCCAATAACTCCCAGTAGCTGAAATAGACAACAATACTATACTAAATCCATAGGTTGAAGGAAACTTGGCTAACGAAGAGCTTGAAGGCAACACTTTAGCCGTCTACGCGTTTATTGCCCATGCTAACAGACCAGTTGGCACAAGAGCGGTTATGCGCGGTGCAAACCTGAGCAGTCCAAGTGTGGCACATAGGCATCTGCAAAAGCTCGAGGATCTCGGCTTAATCGAAAGAAACCATTACGGCGACTATGTGCTTAAAGAAAAAACAAGTGTAAACGGTTACGTCTGGGTTGGCAGAAACCTTGTGCCAAGACTGCTATTTTACGCCCTCTTTTTCATGGGCGCATTCGGCGCTGAAGTCGCCATTCTAGTGTTCGGGTTTTTCGTGTCCGGTTTGGTTCCCGACGTAAGCTTCGTGTACCTAACGGTAATGACAGCGGCTGCGATGGCTATTTTCCTTTTTGAAGGAGCATCACTTA
This sequence comes from Bathyarchaeia archaeon, assembly GCA_038848695.1. GTDB lineage: Archaea > Thermoproteota > Bathyarchaeia > Bathyarchaeales > Bathycorpusculaceae > JAOAIV01. The sequence goes on along the minus strand of JAWCNL010000010.1, from coordinate 42,425 downwards.
ACAGAAAAGTTAAACATAAAAATCAGGAAAACAGCATATAACGCAATAAAAGAGCCTAATAGGCGAAGTCCCCAAAATGAAACGAGCAATACTCTTTGCAGCCATAGCGATTTTTCTGTTGCTAATAGGTTTAATCGCTGTGTTAGCCTTTAACGGCATGCAGAAACCTTTCCATGTCGGCGTTACCTTTGGCGGAAGCACCGCCGCCGAAGCTAAACAATTAATTGATAGAGTGAAAGATTATACTAACTTGTTTGTTGTGCAGTCTGGTCCATTGCAAATGGATATTCCCCAATTAGAGAATACCGAATTGGAGAAAACATGTGATTATGCGGTCGCGGCTGGATTAGACATCATAATTTACGTTGGTGCCTTTGAGATCCAAGCAAACACAACCGGTTGCCTTCATTAATGCTGCACAGGAACGCTGGGGCAGCCACTTCTTAGGATTGTATTACGGTGATGAGCCTGGCGGAAAAATGCTGGATGACGTTGGACGATTAGATAACATCCCAAATTTAGGCAATGTCACTAAGGACCAACGTGGCGTTACCATTAGGCAAACTAATGGCTCTATTGAAAGCGTAATGCAGTTTGACTTTTCAGGTCAAATAATTTTGAGTTACAGTGACTCAGTTAGTTACAACATGACAACTTATTTCCCAGATGGTACAATAACGGTGTTTAAAGGCTATGCTGATTATGATTATCATTTTGAAAACTGCGAATTCTTGGTTTACTTGCCAAACGGCACGGTCACCTTGCAAAGGAGCTTGCTCCCAAGTTCGCCATCTGTTGTGACCGATAGAGGCGATATTTCTCAGTTTGAGCCCTACCAGCAACTCTGGGATTCACGTCCATTCCAAACAATGAAGGATATGCCCGCAGTAGCCACATCGTACGTAAAGACTCAACAAGCAACAACAGACAGGATACATAACCAAACTGACGTTAAGCTCTTCACCTCTGATTATGCTCTTTACTGGTGGGATTACTTGAGCGGTTATGACGTTGTGCTTGCGCAGTTGGGTTGGAATAACACTGTTGCTCAGGAGATAGGCCTTGTACGGGGCGCAGCGAACCTCCAAGGCAAAAGTTGGGGCGTAATATTAACTTGGAAGTACAAGGAGCCGCCTTACTTGGCAAGCGGCGAAGAAATCTACAGCCAGATGCGCACTGCGTATGAATGCGGCGCGGATTATGTTGTGTTGTTTAATTACGCAGAAAACATGACTGGACCTTACGGCATTTTGCAGCCTGAGCATTTTGAAGCTTTGGAGCGTTTCTGGCGTGAGGTAGTTCAAAATCCTTTTGTGTGGCATGGAACTGTCCAGGCTGAGGCTGCATTGGTTTTGCCTAAGGACTATGGGTGGGGCATGCGTAACCCGCAGGACACGATTTGGGGCTTATGGAGCCCAGACAGCGCTGCAGAGCAGATTTGGACGCAACTTCAAAGCAAGCTACAACAGTATGGCTCAAAACTAGACATAGTCTATGATAACCCAGCCTATCCAGTGGCGGGAAAGTACCCAGAAATTATCTATTGGAACCAAACAGGCTAAACATAAAAATGCGCCTCGCGTAAGTAATTGCTTTTTTAGTTTTCGGCTTTAAGAAGTGCCTTGAAGAGTATGTTAACGTTTTTGTGTTTTCCTGCTTAAAGCTTAAATACGTATTTTACACGTATATTATTAGGAATTAACGTGCAGAAGAAGCCCATACGCCTAACAAAACATGCAGTTCAACGAGCCTTGAAATACGATTTAGCCCCTGACCTAATTGAAAAAATAATTTGGGAAAGTGAAAAACAGAAAGAAGGCAAAACGAAAGCAAAATACATACTCAAAACCAAAAACGGCGTTTGGGTTGCTATCTGCCACGAATATTCCGACCAAATCATAATAATAACCCTCATGAAGGGGGAGGTGAAAAGAAAATGCCAAAATGCCCGAAATGCAAAACTGAATACGTAGAAGTCGAAGTTGACTTTGAGTACGGAGATGTTATCCTACGAAATGTTAAGGCGCTCAAATGCCCAAAATGCGGAGAGGAGCTTTTCACGCCAGAACAGTACCGCCTCATAAGAGAAAGAATCCGTAGTGTGGCTCAGCCTCTAAAGTTAAAGCGGAAAATAAGCACAGCAGGGAAAAAGCCCATAGTGTACCTGCCTGAAGATGTGGTTAAAGCCATAAACGCCAAAGTGGGCGATGAAATCGATATCTACGTTGAGGGAAACAAAATAATAATCGAAAAAACCGCTTAACAGCGGCACAGCGCTTGGTTTTCTGCAATAACTTTTTTAATCTTCAGCATAATTCTCTTTCGCGGTGCGTTAAAACGTCAATGACTAATTGGGTTCCAGCTGACGGCGACACTTTCGTAACAAAAGAGGGCTTCATATTCAACACCTTCGGGTATGAGCACCCGCAAAACCGCGTTTTCGCATTCCTCAAATACATCCCCGCCGAATTCCGCTCTCTTTTCGACGTTGAAATGCTGGAACGCACCTGGAAATACGGCGACAAGCAACTTTTCCGGGCGGAAAAGCTTTACACCGCCAAGAATTATAAGACGTTTATTTCAGTATTCAGAAAGAATTTCCCCGATTATGTATACTACTGTTACTTGCGCAACAAGGAACTAATCACAGCGCCGCTGAACCGAATCGAGCAAGTTTTTATTCCCCGAGAGCGCCTCAAAGCACTGCGCCAAGTGAAAACGCCTGACAGCCTGCAAAAACTGGCGCTGGAGCTAATAGATATGCTTTCCGCCGAGTCCGGCGTCGGCTTAGAGGACTTCGGCATCCATGGCTCCATAGCCTTGGACATGCATGCACCCGAGTCTGACATCGACTTTGTCGTCTACGGCTCGGAAAACTTTCGCAAAGTTGAAGCTGCAATCGCGCGGCTTGTTGATGCTGGCACGCTTAGCTACATCGTTGGCAATCGCTTGGAGGCGGCTCGTAAATTTCAAGGACGTTACAAAGGCAAAATCTTCATGTATAATGCCACCCGCCAGCCAAAGGAAATCACAACGTTCTATGGCATGGCGAGATTCTCGTCAATCGCTCCAGTAAAGTTCCAGTGCACCATAAGCGACGACACCGAGACCATGTTCCGCCCAGCCATCTACAAAATCGCCGACTACAAGCCATTAGATGCCCAATCGGAGTTGCCGCCGGAGCGCGTTCCTGACCGCGTCGTCTCCAACATAGGCTGTTACCGAAACGTTGCTCGCCAAGGTAGCAGAATCAAGGTTGCCGGAATGCTGGAGCGTGTTGAACTCATCAAAACGGGCGATGTTTACTATCAAGTTGTTGTTGGAACCGCTACCTCAGAGGAAGAGTATATTTGGCCAGCCTAAAACTTAGAGATCGCGACAGCATACTCACACAAGAAGGCCTGATCTTCCGCGTTTTCGGCTATTCACATCCGCCAGGCGCGTACATATGCGATGCTGAATACGCCTCCGCCAGCATCTTCAGTTCAGCCGACCCGAGAGCGCCGAGAACAGGTGGCAACAAGCTTTTCTACAAATTCTACAATGATGAGGGCATGAAGTTTGTCGCCAAAAATTATCCGCAGTACCTGGTTTTTCATGAGATGTTGGGGCTGAAACTTGTAGGTGTGCCTGAAAACGCCATAATGGAGGCTCGCCGACCCGCTGAGCGTTTGGCGTCTTTGCTTGTGGTTGAGCCGAAAGACGAGTTACTACGTGCAATGCACAGCGTCATAAGCACCGTGATTGAAAATTCTGGCTTGAAAGTGCAGAACCTCGGCGTATTCGGTTCTTTGCTGCATGGTTTCTATCAACCAAGATTTTCAGATATTGACTTTGTTGTATATGGCAAAGTGGAGAACGCGAAGATGCGGCAAACGCTTGAGGATTTGTATGCCAACGGCAACTTGAGTTTGCGTAATGAATTTGAATCTGAAGACGCAATGAAGGGTAAGCGTTGGCTTTTCAAAAATTTTGATATAAAGGACTTCATCTGGCATCAGCGTCGTAAGATGATTTACGGCTTATACGATGATAGGCCAAGAAGCGGCAGAATAATCAAAGTAGAGTTTGAGCCTGTTAAGGCTTGGAGTGAAATTGAGTCGGAGTATGATGCACAAGCGCGAATTATACGGAGGGGCTGGGCGAAGCTTAAGGCGCGCGTCACAGCGGATGATGAAGCGCCGTTTATCCCATCAATTTATAATGTGCAAGTGATCGACGTCTTGAGTGGTCCTAGGGAAGCGGCGGAAGTGGTGCGTGTTTTCTCTTACATGGAAGAGTTCCGCCAGCAGGTTCAAAAAGACGAAACCATTATTGTTGAAGGCAATCTTGAGGAGGTTCAATCGCCTAAGCGTAGCTTTCATCAGATTACCTTAACTTATTGTCCACGTTACTATGAGCAAGTCTTGAGGGCACTGCACTAGCACGACAGTATCATATAATCCGAAGGACTATTTCCGATGATAATGCGATAATAAACCTGCCCCTTCTGCTTTCCCGTTACCTGCTCAACTTTTCCCTGCACAGTAACCGTCTCGCCTTTTTTTGCTTGCTTGCAGAATCTACCTCTGAAGGATGCAATTTCCCTTATTGGCTCCAGTTTTGCGCCTTCAACAACTGCAACGTTTTCAATTTGATATGTGCATGGCGTGAACAGCGCTTCGGAATCATCGGCAATTGTGGCTGTTATTTTTGTGTAGCCACTGTTCTTGTAGCAGACATCGCCGTACTGCTCGGTGATGTCGAGCCAGTCTTTCACAAAGCGTATAAAATATTCCGTGTCCGCATACATGCCCTGGAAAGCCTTGCGCCGTTCGACCCGAGCGAAGTCTTCGAAGCTCATGAAGGTGTCTTTCGAACGGAAATCGAACAGCGCCCTAAGCTCCTGAGAGCTGTAAGGCTTGAATCCTGAAGCATTATCCTTCAACAAGGTTTCAAGCGCTTCATATGCTTTACGGCAGTTTTCTGCACCATAGATTACTGGGTCAATATCTGACTTTTCAGTGGCTAAGCCGACAAGGACGGAGCCAGAAATACCGATGGCGCTCCATGGAATGCCCGCAGCCTCCTTCAACTCCTCCGTAAGCTGCACCGCCTTCTGCTCTAGTACGCTTAGCTTCTTGGATGTACGTAGTAACCCGAGTTTTCTAATGGGGTTATAATGCTTCTCAACCATGCTGATGGGCACTTCACAGAGGTTTTCGTCAAACACTGGATCATGCACTATAAGTTCAGGCATGTTTTGCTCGAGAAACTTGAAGCGGTCGCTGAAGCTGTAGATTTTGCCATACGAGTCTCTTGGGCTTCTCCGTGTGCCTTGCGGTGAAGGAATAAACCGTGGAAATGCTATGATATGGTTGGGTGGATGCACTAAGCCTTTCACATCGAAAATTACGCCGTTTTTTGTCCTAATCAGTTCGCCTTCGCGTGCTCGCACACACTTCTGCTCCTCAAGAGACTCATTATGTTCGATGCTTCATTTGTGTGTAGTTTTTTACACAACGTTAATAAACCTTCTTTAAGCCATTTTCCTTCATGCAACGTCATGAAAAAGCCAAACACATCGCCAAATGCTTAGAGTTGGCTATTCTGCTTGAAGTCAGCGCTGACAAACCGGGAAACGTGAACTTCGTGGTCGGCTTTGAGGGCACACGCGTAGAGCATTTTCTTGCTTCTGCTGTAGCGGCTCGCGAAGCTTTTGAAGAAGCCGCAAACCGCGGCATAACCATATCCCGTAATAACCTCAAAATTGAAGATGCAGGTATTGGCGAACTCATACGGGCTTGTGCTGCGGATGTAGCTGCGTGGCAAAAAGGCGGCAACACTCTGATTGGCACGATTATGCTGTTTGTGCCATTGGCTGTGGCAGCCGGCATGACGCCCATGCACAACGGCGGGTTCGATTTGGCGGAGCTACGGCGGAACCTGAAACTTGTCGTGGAATCTACAACTCCACAAGACGCCGTTTATCTTTATGAAGCGATAGAAATAGCTAAACCCAGCGGGCTTAATGAGGCGCCGGATTTTGATGTACGCGATCCAAAGTCAAAGGCGCGTCTGCTCAAGGAGCAGGTTTCACTTTTCAAGGTTTTTCAAATAGCCGCTGGATATGATGATATCTGTTTTGAGTGGGTTAATAATTACCCGATAACATTTGATCTTGCCTACCCTTATCTTATGCAGCAACTGAAAAGTAAGAATCTAAACACTGCTATTATCTATACTTTCCTGAAAGTTCTTTCCGAGCGGCCTGACACGTTCATAGCCCGCAAAGTTGGCATAGAAAAAGCCCGAGAAATCTCCAATGATGCACGGAAAGTTCTTGAGTTAGGTGGTACAGAAACCGAAAGCGGACGCCAAAGCATTGTAGCATTTGATAAGAAACTCAGGTGCTCAGACAGCCTTTATAATCCAGGAACCACCGCTGACTTAACTGCTGCCGCTTTAGCGTTATGCACTCTCAGCGGATATAGACCCTGACTACTTGCATCTGAGTAATTTTGCTCTTTTATGTTAGGTTCAAAGAGTAATTTGCAACAAAAAAAGCGTTGTAACTTTGAGTTCACAGCTACTCTTTAAATTTCTCAAGTATTATGGCTGGGCAAATTTTTTTGACTCCTTCTATGGCGCCAATTTTTTCGGACAGCAGCTTCGTTAGTTCCCGCCCATCTTTTGTCCATATCTCTGTCATTATCATGTGGTCGCCTGTGGAGGTGGCTACGCTTCTGATCTCGCTTATCTCGCAGAGTTTCTGAGCTACTTCCAGCAGTTTTGTCGGTTCTACGTCTACACCCACGATGGCAACGCTGTGAAGTCCAAGCTTAGTCGGGTCTACCTGAATGGTGAATTTCTTGATTACACCTTTGCTTTGTAATGCCAGCACTCTTTTTCTTATTGCTGACTCGCTTAACTTGAGTTTCTTAGCTATCTCGTTAAAAGAGCTTCTACCGTCTTTCTCTAACATTTGCAGTATTTTGCTGTCGATTTCGTCTGGAATCAACATCTTATTTTACCAATTCCGCACTTTTTATGCCTTTTTTGGAATTTTTTCTTCCGATAAGTAAATATGATACAACTGTTAATAAGTATTTTGTTCTCAAAAACGTATTAAATGGTGTTGAAAATGGAGGAAAAATGTGAACCAAAAACTGTCATGCCACGAATAGGCGAAACCGCCCCAGATTTCGAGGCAGTAACGACAAAAGGCAAAATAAAACTTTCAGACTTCAAAGGAAAATGGGTAATACTGTTCTCGCATCCAGCTGACTTTACGCCAGTATGTACCACCGAATTCGTTGCGTTCGCTAAAATAAACGATGAACTGGCAAAACGTAATGTGCAATTAATAGGCTTAAGCATAGACAGCCTCTACGCCCACATCGCATGGACACGCAGAATAAAAGAAAAGCTAAACGTTGACATTCCCTTCCCAGTAATCGCAGATTTAGACATGAAAGTAGCTACGCTTTATGGAATGATTCATCCGGGTGAAAGTACAACCGCTGCAATACGCTGTGTCTTCTTTATTGACCCGGAAATGACGTTGAGAGCAATGGTTTACTATCCGCTAAACGTTGGCAGAAACACCGATGAAATACTCCGCATAATAGACGCGCTGCAGACAGCAGATAAGTATAAGGTTGCTATGCCAGCGAACTGGCACCCCGGAGACAAAGTTATTGTTCCACCGCCTACGACCACCGATGCGGCGGAACAACGCGCACACGAAGGCTACGAGTACATAGATTGGTTCCTATGCAAGAAAGAGCTACCAACAAAATAGTTGGCTTCTCTTTTTCTATGATGGGGCGAAGCATGATGCCTGAAGAGGATTTTGTTCCTGTTATAAGTGAAGGCGAATTGAAAGAAGGTTCAATGAAACTGGTTAACGTTGTAGGAAGAAGCATTCTGCTAGCGAGACAGCGCGGTCAAGTGTATGGCGTTTCTAATCGTTGCCCACATATGGGGTGCTCGCTTGCTAATGGGACATTAAAAGAGTACATTATAACTTGCCCATGTCACGGCTGGAGCTTTGATATTCGCACAGGCGAGTATCAAAAAGCTAAGCAACTAAAACTGATGACTTACGAATGCAAAATTCAAGAAGGAAAAATCTACGTGAAATTACTGGATGAATTGTAGGCGGTAACTGCAATGGTGCGGCACTTTATTGTTCGTTTCTGAACCAAGAACCCCTTTTGTTTGGTGGTGAAAATTGGAAATTTTTGAACTTAATCTTAAATATAAGCACTTGAATTCTATTGGTAAGGTCGGTTTCATGGTGCAGCAAAAGTTGCGCGTGACCTTGCTTACGGGAAGAACAATCGAGCAAGGCGTAGGGAAAGAACAGGGAAAAAGTTCGCCGGAATATTTCGAGGCATGTTCAACTGTTTATATGGATGAAGAGGACATGAAGAAACTTGGCATCAAAAGCAACACTAACGTGCTGGTTACCACTCCCCATGGATCGGTGGTTCTTAAGGCGGTGAAACATCCGCGCGGCTCAATGCCCGGCCTAATTTACATTCCTTATGGTCCATGGGCGAACGCCATAGTTAACGATTCAACAACAAGTATCGGCATGCCCTCGTTTAAGGGCACACCTGCGGAAGTTGAACCTGCGCCTGATAAGCCTATCCTTAGTATGGAGGAGCTTCTAAAAAACCTATATGGAAAGTGAGAAAATGGTTGTAGTTAAATCTGTAACTTGCCCTATTTGTGGAAGCTTATGCGATGATATTGAATTGACAATTGAGAATAACGAGGTTGTAAAGGTTAAAAATGGCTGCGCCCTCTGCGAATCCAAGTTCTTAGGCTATAAAGGCGAGCATCGAATTAAAACACCGTTGATTCGCAAGGACGGCAAACTCGTGCCTGTCTCCTTGGTTGAGGCTATACATAAAGCGGCGGAAATTCTTGCAAACGCGAACTACCCTATCTTGTACGGTTGGAGTTCCACAAGCTGTGAAGCACAACGCATAGGCGTAGAATTAGCCGAAGAAATCGGCGGTGTAATAGATAATACAGCGGTCGTCTGTCATGGTCCATCCATATTAAGCGTTCAAGAAGTTGGTATTCCCACATGCACACTTGGGCAGATTCGACATCGTGCAGATTTGATCATTTACTGGGGATGCGACCCATGGAGCGCGCATCCACGTCATCTCGAGAGGTACACTGCCTTTACAGAAGGGCGCTTTGAGAAAAGCGACTGGAAAGGCTATATACAAAAGGTCAAGGCTGCAGCGGGTAAGAAGAAGATTGAAAGTGCCGTGAGAAGAGGCGTAGTTAAGCGGCCTAAAGCGCAGCCTATGCTTCAGCATGAGCTTGTTAACGCACCGCCGCCGACGCTAATGAAAGAAGGTCGTAAACTAATAGTTGTTGACGCTAGGAAATCGATGACCGCTGAAATGGCTGACTACTTCATTCAAGTCGAGCCTAACAAGGATTACGAGGTAATGCAGGCCATAAGAGCGCTAATCCGCGACCAAGAACTCGACGTCGACAAGGTTGGCGGTGTTCCCGTGGAGTACTTGGAGGAAGTGGCTGATGCTATGGTTAACTGCAACTTCGGCGTAATCTTCTTCGGTATGGGTCTAACGCAGACTGCAGGCAAATTCCGAAACATTGAAGTCGCCATATCCTTAATACGCGACTTGAACAAGCGCACAAAGTTCGTTATCATGCCCATGAGAGGCCACTTCAACGTTACAGGTGCCAACGTAGTGTTTACTTGGCAAAGCGGCTATCCATACGGCGTTGACTTTTCGCTAGGCTACCCTCGCTACAATCCAGGAGAAACAACATGCATGGATATTCTTTTACGTGGAGAATCAGATGCTACATTGGTTATAGCCGCGGATCCTGGAGCTACTTTCCCAAGACGTGCAGTGGAGCATATGGCTAAAACGCCACTTATAGTAATTGACCCTCACATGAACGCCACCGCAATGCTCGGCGACGTGGTTATCCCTTCCGCTTTCGTAGGTATAGAATCTGAGGGCACTGCTTACCGCATGGATCACGTGCCTTTGCCGCTTAAGAAGGTGGTTGACCCGCCAAAGGGCCTGCTTTCCGATGAGGAAATATTGAGGCGCATCCTTGAAGAGGTGCGCGCTATTAAAGCTAAGAAAATGCATAGGGCGGAGGCTGCATAGTTATGACTGAGCTGTTGATCAAAAATGGTTTTGTTTTCGACCCCATAAATGGAATTAACGGCGAAAAAATGGATATAGCCGTCAAAAACGGCAAGATAGTCAAATCAGTAAACGAGCGGAAGGCCAAGGTAATCGATGCCTCTGGCTTAACGGTTATGCCCGGCGGCGTGGATATTCACACGCATATTGCTGGCGCTGAAGTGAACACTGGTAGGCTTATGCGGCCGGAAGACCATGTAAAAGATGTTGTGCGGAAAACAGCGCTCACGCGTTCAGGCGTTGGCTACTCAGTGCCCTCAACCTTCGTGACAGGTTACCGTTATTCGAAAATGGGTTACACGATGATAATGAACCCGTCAATGCCGCCGTTAGAAGCTAAGCACACGCATGAGGAACTGAACGATACGCCAATGCTGGATAAAGCCACTTATCCACTTCTCGGCGACTGGTGGTTTGTGCTTGAATACCTGCGGAAAGGCGATTTGACCGAGTGCGCGCGATACGTAGCATGGATGATTGCCACAACCAAGGGCTACGCCATTAAAATCGTTAATCCCGGAGGCTTAGAGTCATGGGGCTTCGGCAGAAACGTGCGCACAATAGACGACCAAGTTCCCTACTTCGGCATTACGCCGCGCGATATAATGTGCGGCTTGGCTAAAGTTAACAAGATGCTGAATTTGCCCCACACAATTCATGTTCACACTAACAATCTAGGGTTACCTGGCAATTATCTGACAACGCTGGATACCATGCGCGCACTGGAAAGCGTAGCTACAGGTGACAAGCCAGTTGCGCACATCACGCATCTGCAATTTAGTAGCTTCGCGGGCAACGACTGGGGCACGATGCGTTCAGGCGCTGAGGAAATAGCCAAGTACATTAATGCTCATAATCACTTGACTTTTGACATGGGCCAGGTGATATTCACGGATACGACAACAATGACTGCTGACGGCCCGTTCGAGTTTACCCTCTACGAGTTAAGCGGTCACAAGTGGGTTAACAGCGATGTGGAAACAGAAACAAGCGGCGGCATAATTCCCTTCCATTATAAGCGCAATAATGCCGTGAATGCCACACAGTGGTCCATAGCCTTGGAGCTGGCGCTGTTGGTTAAGGACCCATGGAAAATGTTCTTGACAACTGATCACCCGAATGGCGGGCCCTTCTTTGCTTACCCGAAAATAATTGCGTGGCTAATAAGTAAGAAGGCAAGGATGGCAACGTTAAAGAAGTGTCATAAGAAAGCCCAGAAGCTTAGCTTGTTGCCTTCAATAAAACGCGAGTTCACACTTTACGACATTGCAATCGTAACGCGTGCTGGACAAGCTAAAGCGTTGGGCTTAAAAGATAAGGGCCACTTGGGCGTGGGCGCCGATGGAGACATAGCCATTTATGACATTAACCCTGAGAAGGTTGATATTGCCAAGAAGTATAAGGCGGTGCGTCGTGCTTTTGGTAACGCGGCATATACCATTAAGGACGGCGAGGTTGTGGTTAAAGATGGCGAGATAGTAAAGCATGTGGATGGCAGGACGATATGGCTTGACGTGAAAACTGCGGAGCAGGTTAAGGTGGATGAGGAAATGAAACGGCGCTTCAAAGAGTACTGGACAGTTGAGTATGACAATTATCCAGTGTTCGACCATTACGTTAAGGTTTCATGTCCATTAACAATAAAGGCGGATGTCTAAAAAATGATAGTTTTATCTACTCTCAAAAAATTCCAGTTTCCAGTTATAGCAGAGTGCATCAGCCCTGACATATTCAAAGGGAAGTCGCTGGCTGAAATTGCTAAACTGGAAGTTTGGGAAGGCAACAAGCAGAGAACGCTTGGTGACTTATTCAAGATAGAAGAAGACAAAGCGGAGACGCCTGACATAGTTATTAACGGCGATGCAAGCGAAGTGCGGTTTGTAGGCAAAGCCATGAAAAGCGGCGAGATCGTCATTAACGGCGTTATCGGCATGCATTTGGGCGAAAAAATGGCTGGCGGCAAAATCACGGTGAACGGCGATGCAGGTGGCTGGGCGGGGTCGGAAATGAAAGGCGGTCTTATTGAGATTCACGGTAACGCTGGAGACTACTTGGCTTCACCGTACCGTGGCAGCAGTGCAGGCATGCGCGGCGGCACAATAATCGTGGACGGCAACGTGGGCAGCGATTCAGGAGTTTACATGCGTGGCGGCGTCATCAAAATCCGCGGCAGCGCCAAGCAATTCTTAGGCTTCCGCATGGTTGACGGCACAATTTACGTTCAAAAAGAATGCGGCACACGCGTCGGTGCATGCATGACCGGAGGCAAAATTGTGGTTGGCGGTTTCCTTGAAGAAGTCATGCCGACTTTCACGATTGATAGTATCAAGCCGAAAGTGAAAATTGATGATGCTGAATCTGCTAATGGGCCATTCTACGTGTTTCTCGGAGACCTCGCCGAAGACGGCAGAGGCAAACTCTTCGTTTCCAAACCAGCTAATCCCCACTTGAGCAGTTATGAAAGGTTCCTTTAGAGGCCTAAGCCTATGGATGGCATTGTAAGCGTAAACCGCATGGCATGGCAACTAGCCGAGCAACTGCTGAATAATCAGGATTTTTATGGCATAAATGTTTCGAAATCAAAAGCAGGCGCTACCATCATAGACGCTGGCGTACGCGCGTCTGGCGGTTTTCAAGCAGGGCTAATTCTCACCGAGCTGTGCATGGGCGGCTGCGGAAAGGCACACATTGACTTCAAAAGTTACGGTGATGTTGCGCTTCCGTCTATAACTGTTTGCACCGATAGGCCTGTCATTGCTGCGTTGGGTTCACAGTTTGCAGGCTGGCGCATAAAAGAATCCGACGGCTCCATAGCCATAGGTTCAGGGCCGGCGCGGGCTTTAGCGCTGAAGCCGAAGGAGATTTACGAGGAAATAGGTTACAAAGATTATTCAGACAAGGCGGTATTAACGCTTGAGAGTAATGTTCTACCCTCGGATATGCTTATTGAGAAGGTTGCCGGTGCATGCAACGTTACGCCGGAAAACTTGATTGTAGTTGTGGCGCCTACGGCCAGTCTCGCCGGCTTAGTGCAAGTTACGGGGAGAATAGTTGAAGTTGGCATTCACAAGCTTAGAACTCTCGGTTTAAGCCCGAAAGCGATTCGTTATGCTTGCGGTTACGCGCCTATTCCGCCGATTTGTCCCGATTTCGAAGTAGCGATGGCGCGGACTAACGACGCGATACTATATGGCGGCACAGTATCCTGCGCCGTTGAGTATGATGATGAGGCTGCGTTAAAACGGATTGTTGAGCAAGCGCCTTCTGTGAACTCAAAGGATTATGGCAAGCCTTTCCTGCAGATTTTCCGCGAAGCAGACAGAGACTTCTACAAAATAGACCACAATCTCTTCGCGCCAGCAATGCTGATTGTGAATAATGCGAAAACTGGCAAAGCTTTCAAAGCCGGAAAGACCAATCCTGCGGTGCTGTTGCAGTCTTTAGGTTTCTAATTTTTTAAAAGAAAAAGTTGGTTTCAGTTTTCCAGTTTCAGTCGCGATTTGACAACGTTTGCTATGAATTCTCCTATTGGAACGGTGTATAGCGCTACTGTGCCGTTGAATAGAGCACCTACTGGAAGGAAGGCGAGCACAGCCATTTCTTCTAATTCCAAACCAAACGGGTATGGTTGGCGTAGCGTGATATAGTTCACTACCGTCATAAAGGATGCTCTTAGGATAATGCCAAGGATTGTTGTTGTCGTAGCGATTTTAAGTATTTTTTGTTGCCCCTTTGGGTCATGTTTGATGAGTTTTTTGGCTATGTAGAGACCTAGCATCATGGAGAATATCGCGATGAGGTTGTAGAAGGGGCCTGTTGGAAGGGCGCCGGGGAAAAATGCGAACAAGACTGCGGCGTTTAAAAGTGCAATCATTATCCCTGCTGTGGGGCTAATGAGGAGGAATGCTGTGACTATTGGGATTTCCCATATGCCGTATATGAGGAATGGCGCGTAGGGTGCTGGGATCCCGATTCTCGAGATGCTTGGGTTTAGAGCGACTGTTAGAGCAGCGAAAACTGCGGTTGTTGCTAACGTTTTGGTGTTCATTTTTGGTCAGCTTTAGTTGATAGTGTAATTATTTAAGCGTAGCTACTCAAAAGAGAGTATTAAAATTTGCCAAAAACTGATAAATGCCCTAACTAATAATATTCTTGGAGTGAAAGGATTGCCTGACGCACTAAAGTTTTCTTCCACTGAGATCAAAAGTTGGCTTGAGGATCACACTCGTCCTATTCTCGATCCTGTGCATGTGCATGCGCAGAAGCTGCGAGATGACATGCGCGAGGCTATCCAAAGCGTTGTGGAAGCAAGCAAACTGCTTTTTGACAGTAGCACGAAGGAAATCGAAAAAAGAAACATGCGCGTTTACAACCGCGCTAGAGCCTTAAACAAGCTTGCGCGTCTGTTTCTGGATAGATTTAAGAAGGTTAGTGTGCCAGACATTGTTTCGTATGAGAGCTTAAGCAGGTTTGCTCAAGATGCACAGAAAGTGTTTCTTGTAACCGACATCGACATTAGAAACTGGTTTCCGCGGCTTTCGCCTTTCTTTATCATGGATCGGCGGAAGTTCTTGACGGTTTATGAGAAAGCAAAACTAGCACTAGCTGCTTTAAACGATTTTTTGTCAAAAGAGTATGTTAAAACTAAAACTTTGGAGGAAACTTTGCAGCTAATTGATGAATTGCGTAATCTTGAAAGGCAGTCTGTGGAGATTGAGGCAGAACGGGCAAGCATAGTGAACGAGCGCTTGCCGCTAGAGAAAGAGCTTGCTGAACTGGAACAAAAAATTGCTGACTTAAAAAGTAAAGGCCCGATAGACCAGCTTTTTCTCGTAGAAACGGAAATAGAGGCATTAAATAATAAAATACACCATGCATTGCGGCATTTGCAGAAGCCTTTCAAAAAAGTGCAAGCCATGGCCACACAGGGCGGCGGCTCAGGGTTAACGCTTGAGGAGCAGAAGGCGCTTGAGTGCTATTTGGAAAAGCCTTTTGAGGCGCTGGCAGCCGAAGAGCTAGGCTATCCTGTGCTGAAGCAGATTCTGCAGAAACTGTCGCGATTAATAAGCGAAGATAAGCTTAAACTTAAACCGGATAAAGCGAAAAAGGCAGAACAGACCATAAATGAAGCACTCCATGATTCTTTGCGGTCTCTACAGCAGCGCTGTGCCATGATGGCGGCGCAGCAGCGGCAAATTTTGAATTCAGCAAAAATGGCGGAGATACGTGCTGCTCTCGCAGAATATCAGGAGCAAGTTAAGCAGCTTAAAGCCCGAAAAATAAGTGTTGAAGCTCATGAAGCCATCAAAGAACGCGCTTACAAAGAGACGCTGGAAAAGATTAGCAGCCTCAAACGCGCCATTGAGAGGAATATTTACAACTTTTTAGGTGTGACAATTCAAATTTTGTAGCGGGAAAGGCTTTGCGTGTAAATCTCACGTCAATCATTAACGAGTCCTTGACTGTTCAGAGCCGCGATTTCCTCAAAACCTTGGACGCAGCCATAGCGCTGTTACGTGATGAAGACGGCAGGTTTAGGCGCTTCACTGTTTTAGAGCGCTTAGTTAAACTTGACCCCATAGGCGAGGCTTTGGTAATCGGCGATTTACATGGAGACATCGAAAGCCTCCGCCTCATACTTGAAGACAGCGGTTTTGTGGAAAAATTGGCTACGCAAGAAGATGCCCTCATGATTTTCTTAGGCGACTACGGCGACAGAGGCGCCTATTCTGTGGAAGTCTATTACACGGTTTTGAGGCTTAAGCTTGCCTTTCCAGAGCAAGTTATGCTTTTGCGTGGAAACCACGAGGGCCCCGCCGATTTGCTGGCTTCGCCACATGACTTGCCCATTCAATTTCAGCTTAGATTCAAGGAGAACTGGCGCGTTGTGTACTCTAAAGTTCGAGAACTGTTTGGTTATCTCTACAACGCCGCGCTAGTGGAAGACCGCTATTTGATGGTTCACGGTGGCTTGCCCGCGGGCATCCGCAGCCTTCAGGATTTGGCTCTTGCGCATAAACTGTATTCTGGGCAACAGTTTCTTGAAGACTTGCTATGGAGCGACCCTGTTGACGAGGTCAAAGGTGTTTTATACTCGCCGCGAGGCGCAGGCAAACTATTCGGCAAAAACGTTACCGAAGAAGTTTTGAATAAACTGGGCGTCAGCGTTCTGATAAGAGGTCATGAGCCATGCCAAGAGGGCTTTAAGCTGAATCATGACGGAAAAGTTTTAACATTATTCTCCAGAAAAGGCGCGCCCTACTTTAACGTTCATGGCGCTTACTTGCGGCTGCCGCTTTCCGAGAAAATTAGGAGTGCGCAACAGCTTTTGTCGTGGATTCATAAGTTTTAGGCGCTGCTGCCGTTTAGCGAAGGTTATATTAGGCTAAAGCCGCGTACTATGCGATTATGAAGCCTTGTATTTTGTATTTTTCAAGGACGGGAAACACGAAGCGCATGGCAGAAGCCATAGCCGCGGCGATAAAGGCGCCTGTTTTCGCCATAACCTCTTCTCAACCGTCAGTGGTTAAGGACTTTGACATGCTGATTCTCGGCACGCCTGTTGAAGGTTTCAGACCTGCTAAAGAGGCCATGGATTTTGTAAAGCGTCTGCCAAGGGCTGAGGGCAAAAAAGCAATTCTCTTCTGCACTTGTAAACTTTGGAAGGGCAATACGTTCAAAATTTTGGAGAATGAATTATCCGGCAAAGGATATAGCGTTGTCCTGAGTGTTTCAAAAAGGGGCATCAAGTTAGACAAGCCTACCGATTTTTCAGACTGTTTAGACAAAATACAGGAAGCCCTCAAAAGATGAAGCTATTGGCATTCTTGTGTAAACTTGGCTGAAAGTTTTCTGCTACTCCTTTCTTTATTTAAATAATATGCGACTATAGCCTGCGCGTAGCGCAAATTGTTAGCGGCGTATTGAAGCAAAAATCTTAAATGCTTACGGTTACAATTGCGTGTAAATGGTGTTGCTGTTGAGTGTAAAATTACATCCTTATGTAGTTTTTCTTCCGGCTGAGCAGAAGGATCGCATTCTAAGCGCCATCTTCGGCTCCAAAGCAGGCGTGGACATCTTGCGCTTCTCGCTGAAGCAGGGAATAGCCAAGAATCTTTACCAGAAAGACCTTGTTGCGCAGTTGAATTACTCCAACAAAACAATTATCGAAAACTTGAAAACTCTGACGAAACTTGGCGTTTTAACCGAGTTGATGGAGAAGAACGAGAAAGAAGGACGCGTAATCTGGGTTAAGGCTTATCAGCTTACAGACCTTGGCAGATGGTTCGCGCTGCTGCTGGCCGAGGAGAAGGAGCTGTCGGAAAAGGAAAAAGCCGAGATACTTCAAAGCCTATTCCGAACTTACGTTAAGCTGGTTAAAAACTTGGCTGCAGAACTAGGCATAAGCAGAAAGAACTTGGAAACAATCTTCAAAGAAGAAATGATTGCTTGAGGCAAAGAACATGCGCGCCATAGCCGTGGTTGGAACAAAAAAATCAGGAAAAACAACCACAATAGAAAATCTAATTCGGGAACTCACGCAAAGAGGCTACAAAGTCGCCGCTATTAAGCATATACCTGAACCGGATTTTACTATTGACACGCCAGGCAAAGATACATGGCGTTATGCAAAAGCCGGCGCAAAGACCATCATTAGCGCTGCGGCAAATGAAATTGCGGTAATAGAAAAAGTTGAAGCTTTGAATGTGCCGCTATTGGCGTTGCTAAAAAAGTGCCGAGGCAGCGACATCGCGTTCATTGAAGGTTTCAAAAAACTTGTCGCACAGAAAAGGTCAATTCCCAAAATCGTGGTTGTAAAATCCCCTGATGAAGCTGCAAACGCCTTAAACAGATTTAAGCCGATAATAGCCTTCAGCGGACCATACAATACAACAAGCTTAGGCTTCAAAGCTCCCTATGCAGATGGGCTGAAGAATCCTGAGAAACTCGCAGAAATAGTCGAAAATGCCCTCCTTAAAAATTAACAAGACATGCTTCTAACATTATGACATATTCCTCTTTTCATGATGAATCTGATAGAAACCGCGGCGCTGGTCGCGGAGTAGACCCTCTATAGGTTTCTGCATTGATTGGCTAATATGCGCCAAATATAAAGGCGCAGGCTTTATGTTAATGATGTGCGCGTTTTATACTACCAGCCATGTTCCTGTAAACATGAGTGTTATGGCTGAAATTTTCATTAACAGTGTTTTTTTGTTTATTTCTTCTTTGAGAATACGCGGCGAAAGGATGCTTAGAATAATTGTGTAGAAGAAGACGTAGAATGGTTGTAGCCCGAATAGGGACGAAGCTAAAGAGGCATCTGCTAATGACAGGGCAATTAGTGAGCAGATGGTGCCTATGACGTAAAGGCTTTCTCCGATGAAGGTTGTAAACACCGTCTTTTTGCCCACCTCTGAAATTGTTTCAAAAATTTCTCCGCGTGGTTTCGGCAAAATCAAAAGAGATAGAGCTGCGGTGAAAGTTCCAAGAACGTTCCAGAAAAACACTGACCAGAAATTCAGATAACCCACAAGAGTCTTGTCCACAACTGTATAAGCGGCAATAATTATTCCAAAGGGCACTATGAACTTCAGCACTCCTGAGAAGGGTGTTTTGCTTGCTTTCTTGTAAGAAACCAGCACTGAGGCAAGGACTATCAGAGCAATTCCCATATATCTTTGTGCTCCAAGAATTTCGTTGAGAAAAAGTACTGAAAGTAATACGACAAATACGGGTATAAGCTGAAAGAGAGTAACAATTCGTGATACTTCTTCCTTTATCAGGGCCTTTGAGTAGAGCCAGAATGCTATTAGCGGCATCACACCAGCTATGAAGGCGAGAAGAGAATAGGGAAAAGAGTAGGCAACAGCGCCGGCCATGAGGACCATAAATGCTAAAATCGCGTCCATGGAGATGGCAGTAAAAATCAGTGGCAAATTGCTCTTGAACTTGTTGGTCAGGAGAAACTTTATGAAAACGTTGTTCATGGCCCAGAATGCAGGCGCCAATAACGCATATATGTACCATTCCATGAAAGGTCAGCCGTGATTATTCAACGGATACTAATAAACTTTGAATGCACAGCCATTGCTCAATATCAAGCTATAGCTGAAAACTGCTTGAATCTAACAACAACTATTTATTAAGATAAAGCAATCCACTAGGTAGCTTGTGAAATAATGGGGCTTAAATGATGAAGGCTGTTATAATCCAGTTTCCCTTTGGCGTTGTAGCTTTTGACGAGCAGGGTAAAATCGCGGAGAAAATGCTATTCTCAAATAAGCCGTCGGCAGCCGCCAAAAGCATTTTGAATTTAGAGTCTGGAAAAATCTCTGAGGTTGCCTCTTTGTTAAAGGCGCTTCAGGAGCGTGGATATGAGACGTTTATTTTTGAAAATTCCGCGCTAGCCAATGCGGTGCAGCAAAAACTAGGCATTAACGCTGAGGTTCTAAATGCTTCTGAAGCAGCGGTTCTGCGTAGCCGCATGGAGCATGTGGCTGTCGAAACAGGTTTTGTTAAAGAGGCAAAAGCGCTTGCCGAATGGAACCGCAATGTCAGCATGGAGCTGGCTAAGCTGCGGGTTAAAGGCGCAATTGAAAAAAGAGATTTAATCGTTGCGCAAGCTATTCAGGCCCTTGATGATTTAGATAAAACCTTAAACTTGTTTATGGGGAGACTTCGCGAGTGGTACGGCATTCATTTTCCAGAACTTGACCGCCTACTCGAGAAACACGAAACTTATGCCCGCCTAGTCGCAAAGGTAGGTTACCGAGACAACTTCTCAATTGAAACTCTTGAAAAAGAGGGAATCTCCAAGGAGAAAGCCGAAGCAATCGCTAAAGCAGCAGGCACTTCCATGGGCGCAGACATGGCAGAGCAAGACTTAGCGGAGATTCAATCTTTAAGCACGGAGGTTCTTAGCATGTATAAGCTTCGAGATGACTTGGAAAGCTACATTGACCGAACAATGGAGGAAGTTGCTCCTAACATACGCGCATTAGCTGGCGCACTTCTGGGCGCACGCTTAATCGCCATAGCCGGCAGCCTCCAAAACTTGGCCATGCGCCCAGCAAGCACAATTCAAGTTTTAGGCGCGGAAAAAGCGCTGTTTCGCTCGCTGAAAACAGGCGCTCGCCCACCAAAGCATGGCTTAATCTTTCAACATGCACTTCTGCATGACGCTAAGAGGTGGCAGCGCGGTAAAATCGCTCGGGTTTTAGCTGGAAAGCTTACCATCGCGGCTAGGGCAGATGCGTTCGGCGGAAAATACATGGGTGATGCCTTAAAAGCTGATATAGAGAAAAGACTCGCGGAGATTCGCGAGAAGTATAAAGAGCCTCCGCCACCGAAAGCGAAGCAGCCGAAAATTGAGCTTGACAAGCAGAAGCGCATGCATAAGGAGCAGCAGCGGCAAGATAAAAGATGGAGAAAGAATAAACGTGAACGTAAAGGTTAAGCCTCACCCACGGTTCGCGCAGATATACCAAGTTACTCTTGAAGACGGCGCGCAACGGCTGGCCACGCGGAACTTGGCGCCTGGCAGGGCAGTCTACGGCGAACGGCTAATCCGCTTCAAACGCGTAGAATACCGCGTTTGGGACGCGTTCAGAAGCAAGTTGGCTGCTGCCATACTAAAAGGCGTGCAGACAGTGCCCATAGCGCCCGGTGATAAAGTGCTTTACTTAGGCGCTGCATCGGGAACCACCGCGAGCCACGTTTCAGACATCGTCGGCATGAAAGGCCACGTTTACTGCGTGGAATTCGCGGCGCGGTCTCTGCGAGACTTAGTCGACAACGTCTGCGCTTACAGACCGAACATGTCACCGTTCCTCGCAGACGCCCGTTTGCCAGACCAGTACGCCATGTTCATCGCGGGAAAAGTTGACTCGATATACTGCGACGTAGCCCAGCCGGAGCAAGCTAAGATTTTAGCGGATAACGCTGACGTTTTCCTTAAGCCCGCTGGCTGGGTTATGCTGGCAGTGAAAGCCCAAAGCATCGACGTAACAAAGGCTCCGCATACAATTTACAAGCAAGAATCCGAAGTCCTTAGGAAACGCGGCTTCGATGTTCATGAGATTGTGCAGCTGGAGCCTTATGACAAAGCACATGCTATGATCGTAGCACGGCGCGTTTAATTTATCGTAACCGATAAATGGCCTCCCATCCTTCTATGAGAATTTATTCGCTTTTGCTTCGTATATCCTCATTCTGCTTTAGCAGCGCTATAGTGTTGGCGGGTAGGTCTCTGTAAACCGTGAAGTTTGCGCCTATCCAGCTGTTTTGGCCTACTTTTACGCCAGGCATCAGAAGCGCGTTTACTCCGGTTTTGACGTTGTCGCCGAGAATTGCGCCGAGTTTCCTTCGGCCAGTATCCACAACGCTGTTCTTCACCATCATTTTCACGTGGCCGTCGTCCAACCTGAGATTTGCGGTAATCGTACCTGCGGCCAAATTGCAGTGCTCGCATATTATGCTGTCGCCAACATAAGCCAAGTGGCCAACATGCGTGTAGTCCATTATAATGCTGTTTTTGACTTCGCAGGCGTTGCCTACTCGCACGTTTCGGCCTATGCTGGTGCATGGTCGAATGTAGCAGTTTGGGCCAATGTCGCTGCCCTCGTCGATGAAGACTGGGCCTTCAATGTAGGCGCCAGAGCGGATGCGGGCGGTTTCCGCAACGGTAACTGGCCCTATCAGGTGAGCGCCCTGCTCCACGGTGCCATAAACCTCATGCTTCATTCGCTTTAGCACCCAGCTGTTCGCATCTATCAGGTCCCAAGGTCTTCCAATGTCAAACCAGTCGCTTCGGGAGACTTCAGCGGCCAAAACCGTTTTGCCGTCTTTAATCAGCAGCGAAAGCGCATCGGTAAGTTCCCATTCGCCGCGAACAGACGCCCTTATCTGCCGTAGCTTCTCGAATATTTCTTTAGAAAACACGTATATACCTGCATTCGCCAAGTTTGAAGGCGCCTCACCAGCTACAGGCTTCTCAACTATGCGCTTAACCGCCTTCTTGCAGTCAAGCTCAACTATGCCGTAGTTTTCCGGCTTATCTACGGGAACCACGGCCATAACGGCAGCTGCATCATCCGTCTTATAGTGGTGAAGAACATCCTTCAAAATGTCTGATGCGAACAATAAATCGCCATAAACAAGAGCGAAATCGCCATCCACGTAAGACTCAACCGTGCTCACAGCGTTACCGGTTCCGAGAACAGCTTTCTGCTCAACATACGTGATTTTTACATCCATTTTTTCGCCGTCGCCGAAGTACTGGCGGATAGCCTCGCTCATATAATGCGTGACGATAATTATGTCGGTCAAGCCATTAGATTTCAATGCATCAATGCAATGCTCGAGAATTGCTTTCCCGCCAAGTTTTATCAAATGTTTCGGCCGCGTGGCTGTTATGGGCTGAAGCCTAACGCCCTCGCCGGCTGCTAAAACAACAGCTTTCATCTCTTCCATTCCTCAATGTGCTGCTTGATTAATGCGGCGCCTCTGCCCATTATGGCTTCTGCGGCTTTTAACGATTCACCTTCCACCGTCAGCCGAATCAGCGGCTCAGTTCCAGATGCTCTGATCAGAAGCCAACCGCTCTTAAGCGCCAGCCGAACACCATCAACAGTGGATAACGCAGTGTACTCGGGGAAAGCCGTCAAAAGCGCCTTCTCGACGCTTGCCACAACCTTATGCTTCAAATCGTTTCTGCAAGGTATATTCTCCCTTAATGTCACATATTCTGGCACTTCGGCAACGAATTCACTTAGGCGCTTGTTTTCCTCCTCTAGCGCCTTGAGAAGAAGCACGGCAGAAAGCGGTCCATCAGGGCAATAATGAAACCGTGGATGCACCCAGGCGCCACATGGTTCTCCGCCGAATACCGCGTTCTCGCGCTTTATGGCTTCTGAAATGTAGACGTCGCCTACCTTGGCTCTGACAACGCGGCCGCTGTATTTCTCAGCCATTCTCTCAACACACATAGAAGCCTCAACATTAGTAACCACTACTCCGCCGCCAGCGGTTTTTAGCGCGTAAGCGGCGTAGGCGGCCAGCAAGCGGTCAAAGTCCACAAAGCAGCCCTTCTCGTCGACGAATGCGACGCGGTCGCCGTCTCCATCAAAAGCCACACCAACATCAGAGCCAAGCGCTTTAACAGCATGCGCCAAATCTTTCAGGGCCTCGGCGGTTGGTTCAGAGCTGCGCGCTGGGAAGAAGCCGTCAGGCTGCGCGTTTAAAGCGGTCACCTTGCAGCCCACAGCCTTTAAGACGATGGGACCCACAGTGAAGGTTGCGCCGCAGCCGGGGTCCACAACAATATGCCATTTTTTGCGCAACGTAGCGGCTTCTCGCACCATTTCAACATAAAACGAGACAGCATCTACATGTGAAGTGCTGCCGAGACTACGCCAATCCGTTGGTTTAAAGTTGCTTTCGGCGATTAGTGCTTCCACGGCATTTTGGTTTTCATCAGTGTAGGATAGGCTGTCGTTGGTGAAGATTTTTATGCCATTATACTGCGGCGGATTATGCGATGCAGTAAGCATGAAACCTGCATCTGCCCGAAGCGCTTTGGTTGCATATGCTAAAGCAGGAGAGGGCACCACCCCTGCTAAAGAAACATCCACGCCGCATGCGAGTAGCCCCGCAACTAGCGCGTCCTCAAGCATCGGGCCTGAAACTCGCGTGTCTCGTGCCACAAGCGCCCGCCGTGCCTTCGAGTAAGTCGCCACAGCCAAGCCGACTTTGCATGCCAGCGTCGGCGTCAGGTCAACGTTAGCTATGCCGCGTATTCCAGAGCTTCCAAACAGCTTACCCAAGCGCATCATCTCACATTAGCTTGAAGTGCCTCTGTTGTTAAAAAGCTAATTTTACTTAAAACAATTTAGCTCCTTCAAGGAAACATGTGCGCAACAGTGCGCCGCACGTTTGTAGACTTTGTGGAAAATGGTTTTCAGCTTGAAAGAAACGCTTATTTAGTTGATTACAACTTTCTAAAAAAGTATTAGGCGATGAAGCTCGCCTTTAACCGCCCTTGTACCCTGTTTATTGCAAGGGCTGATAGCTTCTACTGGCAATAAAAACACGAGTGGATGCTATATTGCGCGAAATAGGGCGGTTTAATTCAGGAATTACAGAAGCAGCTTCATCAGTAGTCAAAAAAGTCATCAATTATGTTGTAAATAGGCAGAATGATGATGGCGGATACGCTTTTGTTCAGGGCACGGACTCAAACGCGCAGGACACCTACTATGGACTGGCAATTCTAAACCGTTTGGGCGCCTCTTTTCCGAGCGTGGAAAGAACTATTAAGTGGCTACGCGCCTTTGAGCCGGACAGTCACTATTCACATTACTATGTGGCCAAAGCGCTCATGTTCTGCGGCGAAAAACCGCATAGGACACTTAAAGAATTTCTTCTGTCGCAAACCTCAAAAAACGAGTTTGGAACAGTAAACGTTTATGTCGAAATTGCCTCTGAGTTTCAGTTTTTATCCATGCTTACTGAACTCGCCAAAATGGTTAACATCAAAATCGACCATGACAAAGTAGCACGGTGGCTGCTAAACTTTCAGAACAGCGACGGCGGTTTCGGAGCGCACGACTATTCCAGCCTTAACTCAACCTACTACGCGTTAGCGGCGCTTTCCAACATAAACTACCCTGTTAAATCGCTCAGACAAACGGTACAATACGTTAGAGCATGCGAGAAACCCTATGGCGGCTTTACCATTGTGCCTGACAGCGTTAACCCATACATGGAACACGTATACTACGGCACGGCAGCGCTTAACCTTTTAGGCGAAAAAGTAAGG
This sequence comes from Bathyarchaeia archaeon, assembly GCA_038848695.1. Lineage (GTDB taxonomy): Archaea > Thermoproteota > Bathyarchaeia > Bathyarchaeales > Bathycorpusculaceae > JAOAIV01. The sequence continues at coordinate 17,408 of JAWCNL010000010.1, read as the reverse complement.
TATCCCGAACAGACCATTGAGTTCATTTTGAAATGCCAGAACTTAAACGGCGGATTCGCGCGATCAGACCTTGGAATATCCACATTTGAAGATACATACTATGCCATAAGCGTGCTGCAAATTATCGAAGAAGGAGAGGCTTAATATTAGCTTCGACATAGCATACCTGCGCATCAAAAGAGCCATTGGAAGCAACGAAGAATGTTTTCTCTGCAAATTGGAAGAAGAAATTGAAGACAAATATGTGAATGACTATCTGTCTGAATTGGTCATGGATTCCACGGCAAGACAAAAAATCATTGAAAATAGGGGCTTTTGTAACTACCACTTCTACAAGATGCTTACGGCAGCAAACAAACCCACAAGCCCAGATGGACACGGAATAGCCTTGATTAACAAAAGCAAAAGCATTATAGACACGCTCATCCAAGATTTCCATAAACGAAAAGCACAGCAGATTAGTAACTTTGATAAACTACTTGCCACCGAAAATAGTTGCCCTGTATGTGTTCATATTACCCAATTTTCGAAGAGATATATAAGCAAGACGCTAGAGCTTATCTATTCAAGCAACGAGGAATTTTTGAGTATCCTAAAGAAGTCCAAGGGCTTTTGCATTCCACACTTTGTAATGGTAATCCATAACGCCACAACTTTACCCGTACAGAACCAAAAAACCATTAATGCATTAATAGAAGTTGAAGAGAAAAATCTCCGTAGGCTTCAGTCAGAGCTTGCTGAGTACATAAAAAGCCAAAGCTATGAATTTTCCGAAAAAACCGCACCGCTATTGCAGGCATAGTAACACGCAGCGTCAAAAAACTCACAGGAAAACTAGGAATAGAAAAAAGAACTCAGAAAAATAGTGAAAGCAGTAAATGGTAAGTGAAAATTATGATCTCTGAACGCGATGCAGTTAAAGGTAAAGTAATTGTTAGCACCTATGCTGTAATCGAAGGGGAAGGCAACGTAATCCTTTTCATAAATGAGGGAGATGTGCCCTATAACAAATTATGGGTTATCCCTGGCGGCTATGTCAAACCTAACGAAACTATCGAGCAAACCGTTATACGAGAAGTTGCAGAAGAAACCGGATTAAAAATCGCGCCCACCAAGCTGATTGGCGTATATGATGATTTTCTTTACGATAAAGATGAACAAATCCACCACATTATTATCGCCTACAAGACAGAAGTTGTTGGCGGCCAAATAATCTTCTCCCAAGAAGCCAAAGCATACAGATGGCTCAGCGTATCCGAAGCTATTGTCTCCTGTGAAGTCCCAGATCTCTTCAAGAGAATTATGCAAGATTTTGAAAGGCAAAAATCTACGGGGATCATTACAAAGCTAAGCAAGTATCTTAAGAGGCGATGATTTCTTACGGCTTACAATGATATTTGAAGTTTTGAAAAATGGGCGCATGGGATAACATGAATGGTGAATTAAACCGTACGCAAAGGCTACAACTGTGGTTGAACAGAAATGTTGCGGCCATGGGTATTGCAAGCTTATTCAGCGATGCAAGCCATGAAATGGCCACAGCAATACTTGCGCAGTTCTTGGTAATTGAATTAAACGGATCAGCCAAAATATTGGGTCTCATAGAAGGCTTGGCAGACTTCTCTTCCAGCTTTGTCAAAACATACTCAGGATGGCTCAGCGACAAAATAGGAAAAAGAAAACCTCTTGCAACCTTAGGCTACGCCCTCACAGGCACATTCATATCGCTTTTCGCTTTCGCCTCCAACTTCCTTCAAGTTCTCTTTTACAGAACAATCGGATGGATAGGAAGAGGCATAAGAGAACCACCTCGAGATGCGTTACTCTCAGAATCAGTCGAAACTAAAAGTTACGGTCACGCTTTCGGCTTTCACCGCATGATGGATACACTCGGAGCCATTATCGGCCCAAGCATAGCATTCCTCCTCTTACCACTTATAGGATTCAGAAATGTATTCTTAATCGCACTTATTCCAGGCATATTTGCGGTCGCGATGTTTGCTTTCTTCGTAAAAGAAAAGGCACCACGAAAATCCATAAGTGAAAAAAGAAAACTACGAGAGGACATCAGTACGTTGCCACAAAATTTCAAGCGTTTTCTGCTCGCCGTAGGCATTTTTGGAATTGGCAATTTCGCTAATACCTTTTTAGTGCTAAAATCTGCGGAGGCTCTGACTCCAAATCTAGGGACAATAGTTGCAAGTAGCGTTAGTGCGCTACTTTACATACTTTTAAGTGTAGGCGCCGCAGTAATCGCCTACTTGTTTGGAGCTTTAGGCGATAGATTTAGCAAGAAAACTCTTTTAGCAGTAGGGTACCTAATTTTCAGTGTTTACTGCATAGGATTTATTCTATTGTCGCCCACCATTTGGAATTACGCACTTCTCTTTCTTTTAGCAGGTGTAGAAACTGGCGCGATTGACTCCATTGAGAAGGCTTATGCAGGAGTTGTTAGGTGAAAATAACAAAGGGACAGGTTTCGGCGTGCTAAGCACAATAAATGGAATAGGTGACTTCGTCTCGAGCGTCACAGCAGGCTTTCTCTGGACAACTTTCTCGGTCAATTTTTCTTTTGCTTACGGTGCAGTATTAGCGATTGCGGCTGCAGCTATGCTGTTACTGCCCAAGCAACATCATAAAATTAGTTTAGGGCACGATAAATTTTAATAGGAACATGCTGCATCTGGGCTAAATTCCAATTTGGCTATGGCATTAGCCGTGGCATATTGCCAAAACCGCATTTCAAGTATGCTGATAATGCCTTTCATAGCAAACTGAACCAAAGTGGGTAACAATGAAAGGCGTTGAATTTGCTCTGTTAGCAATAGGCGCAGTAGCCGGCGCATACCTACGCTACAGAATTGTAGAATCGCCGGTAACAATTGGAAACTTGCCCATTAACGTTTTAATCGTCAATGTTCTCGGCAGCTTCATTTTAGGGCTTTTCTCAGTAATGAGTACCACGTTTAATCTAGACCAAAAATATGCTCTTTTTGTGGCTGTTGGCTTCTGCGGGTCATTCACGACAATGTCTTCATTTGAACTTGAGACCGTCAACTTAATGGACACACAAGGACTAGGCATTGCTGCTTTGGAAATTGTAGCTCACGTTGGATTGTCTTTTATAGCTGTAGTGGCTGGTAGATTATTAGGCTACGCCATACTGGAGATGATGTTGTAATGAAGATGAAGATGTGGGAAGTAATCATCAGAATCAAGAAAAACGACGAATTGGACGGCAAGCGGTTACATGCACTCGTTATGGAGTTGCTGATTAAGGCAGGTGTAGCCGGCGCGACAGTCTGGACAGGTGTGAACGGCTTCGGCAAACGTGGCAAATCCACTCTGCACCTTGAAGGAGTAACCGTCAACATGCCTCTGATAATAGAGGTAATAGATGAGCAGTCAAAGCTTGAGCCACTGCTGCCCGAACTCAAGAGAATAGTCGGCGACAACGGAATAGTAAGCATCCAAGAAGTGTACGTAGTATAAAAAAGCTTATTCTTGCCATATGCTTTTAATGAACTTAATCAGTTCTTTTCTCGTTGGATGCATTCCATCTGGTAAGGCTATATAGTAAGCGGCAACAGCATTCGCCAATGCAAGGCGGCACTCATCTGATACGCCAGCGGCATCGCCCATAATATTGCCTGCGTTCCAAGCGTCGCCGGCGCCAGTAGCTCTTAAAGCATGAACATTTAATGCGGGAACCACGAGCGCCTTCTGTCTGGTGATGGATGCTGCGAAGGCAGTGGTATGTAAGTCGATTCTTGCAGGCAAGTGTTTCGCTAAGATTCTGGCGGCTTCCATGGCTGAAGCTTCAAAGCTCAAGTTTTGCTTACTTCCTTTTACTTCCTCGTTGAACAACGAAGCATAGGCGATGGCTTCATTCTCGTTTAAACTCAAAATATCCACTTTCGGCGTTTGCAGAACTTTCTGGATTAATTCTGGAATCTTCGCCTTATTCGGCGTCGGATCTGCCGTATCATAGTAAGTCTTTCCTTTACCTTCAGCCTTTACCCTGCCAAAAACGGTTTCAGCCAGCTGCGTGCCGCATTTTCGGGTTCCAGCCCAGTTGAATATGCAAACGTAATCTGCGCTTTCAATTAAAGCGTAATCATTTTCGGACAAATCTGCGGGTCCGAATTCCTCAAGCGCACCTAAATCTCTAAGCATCACATTAGCCTTTCCATGCTTTGACCAGAACTCGAGCGCTGTCGTCACCGAAGCCTCGCCTAAAATTTTGACATGAGAAAGGTCAACATGTGCCCGTTTAAGATGAAACTTTAACTGTTGAAAGCCAGCTTTGCTGGTGCAGACTATCAGCGCAACTTCTGCGCCCAATGCAGCTAAAGCGGAAGCAGTGTTAACCGCGTTTCCGCCTCGCAGGTCTGTCTGCGCAATGCCGTCGATGCTGCCGCCTTTACGGTCGGCTACATTGGCAATCACCTGAGAGAAACCGGCAACGTCAAGGTTTATGTCTATTAGGCGGTCTTGGAAAAAGTCAGGCATCACAACTACGCGTGGCCTAGTGACTTTGCCTTTTTCAAGAAAACTGAGGAGTTCCTCCTTGAGTTGTTTACGTGTCATACAGTGTGCCTGTATGGTTATTTTTCCGTAAAGCTAAAATAACATTTCCCCTATACCAGTAAGGTTTGCTGGAAAGTTTGTGGTAAACTGGTTTAGAGATGAGGAGGAGCATGAAGTTTAAGACCGAGATGTGCATGCTGGTGTTAGCGCTTGTGCTGTTCTGCGTAAGCGCCTTTCTATACTCATATCCAGCATCAAATAGAGAGCTTGCTGCCAGCGCGGCTTTAGGCAGCTATCCATATAGAAGCTATGCGTTAACGTTTGTGGGCTTTGGCTCGCTTTTGACCTTAGCTGCCTCAGTTTCTTTCTCTAAACGTAGCAGAAACTTGGAAAATAAGGCACAGCGAATTTAGCCTTTCAGCTTAGCGCAAAGTTGATAATTAGCCAGATGATGTCACCAACTAGCAGGGCGACTATTAATCCTGCGGTTACAAAGATAAGCATTGGAAGCCCAGGCGTAGCCCATACATCAGCGCTTATTTTTCCCTTTTCTGCAGCTTTGGCAAGGCGCTCAACAATCTGGCTGCGGCGCTCATCATTCGGCACTATGACAAGCCTTCTTTTAAGCTCCGCTTCTTCAGTCTCGATGTCTTCCATGGGGTAGATATGCCATGTTTTCTGCAGCTTGGCTATTGGAAACTTGTGGCCTGTTATTAGCACCGTAAACTTTTTCCATAGGCTTTCCGCTGCGAGGGTGCCCTCGAAAAGCCGCTGTCTGGTTCTTAAGCGCCAAGCGAAATTGCGGATTAGCATGTAGATGCCGCTTGCCGCAGCAAACAGCACAGAGTTGCTGAAGATCGCGAGTGGAAAAAGATTTTGCGCGAGAGGCGAAACCGCGGTGGCTACGATTGGCGTTAGCAGCGCTTCTGGATAGAAGGGCAGCGCAAGAGCTATGCACATTAATGCCTTAGAGTCTGCACCGCCGAATGCACCAGTATAGAAAAGCAGCAGCGCAATGGCCGTGGTGGCGGCGAAGCTTACGGCGTAGGGCAGAAGCTTTGACGAGTCGTATAGGCATAGTTCCGCGAGTGTTAGCGCAAGCGCGGCTGGCGCGTAGATTGCCCATACGCGGTTGGTAACTTCGCGGGTTTTGTAGTCGCTCCATGACGCGTAAATTAGGATCGCGAGTGAAAGCGCAATTTTTGCTGCGATTATAGCTTGGAGAGGTTGCAATTTGCTTTAGCACCGTTTTGCTAGTTGGGACGGGGGTTAAATAAAAAGATGTTTTGCGAGCTTAGCCTCTTTTTGGGAAAATGTGAGGGTGGATGGGCTGGTGGGCGATTAGGGTGGTGCTTGTTCAGTGAAAGACAATGTTGCGCCGCTACTTGGCACCACTTTGAAGTAGTAGGTTTGTTTTGATTGCCAGTCGAAGTTTACTGTGAAGCTTACAACAGTGTTTGGTTCTATTGTTATTGTAGCTGGGTTGGTTTCGTAGGCTTGGGTGGTTGTGGGTGATTCGCCTATGTAGACTTTGACTATTTGTCCTGCGGCTGTTCCAGAGTTGCCTATGTCAATGGTGATTTGCTTTGGTGAACTGTTGAAGTTTACGTTTGCTTTGTAGGGTATGAAGCTTGCCTGTTGGGTTGTGCTGCCCATGTAGGTGGTTATCCAAGCGTAGGTGATTACGGTGGCTGCTACGGCGATTACTATGAGCAGCAGCGTGGCAAGTATGGGCGATATAGCCTTTTCATGGTTGAATCTTTTGTGTATGTTCATGCTTTTCTCAGCCTTTCCTGTTTACTTATGGAGAATACGAATATCATATTTAACCTGTATGAAGCTTGAATACACATTATGGATAATTCGAAAAACGAACAGGAAAAAGCGGGCTTTGCAATGATGCGCGCGGCAAAGCTATAGCCCCTCCATAAATGAGTTTAACTTCCATATGGCTTAGCGGCTGACATGGCAGCTTAGCCTGTGGTGGTTACTGTGATTGTTGGCGGATACTCAACGAGAAGCCACAGGCCACTTTCGTCGCTACTACGGTAGATTGGCGTTGTGCCATCAAAGGTGACCACTGCGCCATGCCAACTAACATCCAAAGCGTAAGTGAAGCTGACTGAGCCACTTGCGACAGGGAGCAGCTCGATATTTTTGTTGGATTCAGTAATTCTAATGGCGCCCACTGAACTTCCGGCGATAGAGTTGAAGACATAAAGCATTTGATTTGCGCTGTCAGTGAACATTATTCCTGCACCTCTTGAACCAGCGATTAGTTGGCTCCAGTGGTGTGGTGTCCAGCCGCCGCTTGTGTAGTTGTAGAATGTTCCAGTGCCGTTTGTTACTATTGGGAAGTCGCTTAATGTTCCATTTTCAGTCATTGCAACGGGCGAACTAGGCGATACAGTGAAGCTTATTGGACATAATTCGGTGATTACTCGTGATTGAGCTGAATCTATGAACATTAATCTCAGGTCATAGGTGTAATATGTCACATTAGCGGGAAGAGTAATCCTGATATTTGAATATACATTTGGGCATGTTACAGTGTCCAATCTGCATCTGCGAATGTTAATGATAGATGCAGAATCGCCAACCTGTCTATACCTTATGTTGACCATTAAGTTATTCAGTTGCTCCACCGAAGTGATGATACTTGAAAGGTCATAGGACCTCCATCCGAAGTTACTTGGTAAATTCCTAATTTCGTACCAGCCATATGTGGAAATCCCGTCGGTTATCTGAAACTCAAAATAGTCATCACCAGATGATGCGATGTAGCACTCAAAGTCGATTTTGACGCCAGCAAAAGAGTTTATGGATAAGTCTTGGAAGCCGAACCACCCTGCCACACTATTGTTAGCGTTTGTGTAAATATAGTTGTCATTATTTCCCAAATATGGTTTACTTCCATAGAAGCTCCATTGGGTATTCATGTTGTTAAAACTATTTACGTACAGAAACTCCGAGATTCCACCGCTCCATTCGGCCTCTTGTTGTATAATGTCTCTAACCACGCCATGATGTATTACTTTTGCACAATCAGCGCCATAAACACTGAGTTCGTTATTTATGCGCATGAAGCTTGCATTGCTTGATGTACCTGTGCCAATGACAGTCGAGGTTACGTTAAAGCTGTTGCTGGAGTTTATAATTTGAAGACGTATTTTGCCATTGTCTAATCTGTTATTACTTGGATCATCCTTAGTGAAGTACAAGTTATTGTATGCCAATGATGTTTGGTTTGCTTCATCGCGTCCATCCCACCATATCGTAATCTTTGACACGTGAACGTCTACTAGGAAGACGATCATTTGCCGGTTGCTGAAGACCGTGGCATTATTCGTTAGGCCCTGTGGGACTCTGTATTCCGAGGCCCAGTCCTCAACTTGGAAGGGTACCTCTTCCTCCACGCCGTTTCTGGTCTGGCTCACATGGATAGCCTTTACGGGGATAGGCGGAACAGGTAGCGTCTGTGTTGTGTTTAGCGCTTGCCCAAGCCAGCGTATGGTGCCATTCTGCAGCAACTCCACAACTATAGTTGACTCCTCAAGGGTTGCTAGGAGAAAGCTTGGGTCGGGTTTAGGCTTCAGCAGCACGGCATCTATGTTCCAGCTGTCCTGTGTCGGGTCTGCGGTGTCGTTGCCGCCTTTGAAGCGGATGGTAAATGTTGGCGAGGTTATGTATTGGGTCACTGAAACGTTATACCACATGTTTGGCTGCGACACGTGAATAAACTCATTCCATCCGCCGGTGCTGTTGGGAACCATAACCTTTAAGGACTCACTCATCGTGCCTGTTTTGATGCAAAGGTCATAGCGAGGATTAGTTGCGTTAACGTTTGTCCACTGTTCCTCGATTTCAAGTGCGTAATTAGTGACTTCAGGGCTGAATCGCACCATGTCAAGTTTGAGGTCAAACGGTGTTGATGGTACCTTTGCCGCGGTAACTTTGAGCTTCCAGTAACCAGTTCTGTTCCTAAAGTTGGTCGGATTTGCTGTTATTATTTGTTGCATTGTAAAGTCGGTGGTGTTCAAAATAGTAGTTATGTATCCGTCTCCGCTAGTTGGATACCCTCCAGCAGCAAAGTTGTAGAGTTGCAGGGTCAGATTGACATTTGAAGTTGTGGAGCTTGCGTCTATTGCCCAGGTTAGCCCTGTCCAGTTCTGCAAGTCTGCGGTTCCGGTAAATTCAAGCTCACATGCATATTGACCTGAAGTAGAATATGTGCAATAAATGCTGTACTTACGATTTTCATGCGTGAACGATAGTGAACTAGGCCACGATCCATAATTTCGATTAACTTGATGCCCCTGATTTGATGAACCGCTATCATAGCGTATGAAAACGTCTCCGCTCTCAGAATCAGCCCATACTACTAGAATGTAGTCAACACCTGCTGTTAATGTTGGCTTGGGATCTGAAAAGCTAAAAGTAATCCAGCCGTTTGAATTAACTGTTTGTTCTTGCGTACCCGCAACAAAATTATGCGAACTTGTATAAATGGCAGCTTTAACTTTGCGATTTGATGCACCCGAGGATAAGGCTATGTAAGCGGTTATGCTTTGAACTTGACCACTAGCGAGTACGGTAAACTGAGAGCCGGCAATTCTGTTTTCGATGCTTTGCGATGATGAGCCAATGCTTGAGTACCCTATGACTGAACTGAATTGCATATATCCTCCATTGTCACTTTGCAAATCAGATATTGTTCCAGAAAGCCATGTTGTTGAGCCTAATCCTGTCCAATGAGTTGGATAATAATGTACAAGTGTAGTTCCGAAGGCAGCTTCTGTCAGCGTATCTAATATGTTATCTGCGGCTTGTTGTGCAGTAAAATTGAGGCTGTCACCCACGACTTTAAAGTAGTTTTCAACATAGTAAGGCGTTTGAGTTGCATTCGGAGAGTTCCAATCCAAATTGATGACGTATTGGCTGAAAGAGGAGGCAACTACAATTATTCCTCGTGAATCCTCAACACTTATGACAAATGACGAGGGATCTATTCCAGGGGGAACAGTAACAATGTAATTGCCTTCTTCGTCAACACTGGGTTCTTCAGTTGGACTCACATACTCCCAAGTCAAATTTGAATAGCAATAGCGGTAGAATTTCAAATTTTGCTTTCCCAGATTAACCACGTCATTATCGTTGCCATCTTTAGTTACTCGTATGTGCGCCTCACCATTGGATGTTGACTCCAAAACTTTTACGTCCAATCTGCATGAAGCATTATAATTCATATTATAAACGCCTAGACCCGCCAAGTCATATTCAACGAAAAAGTTGCCTGCGCTGTAGCTGGCGTTGCTAAACCAGTTTGTCCGTAAATCAAAGGTGATGATTCTGAATGAGGGGCTCCATTCTGGTCTAAGATCGCTAATATGTTCTAACCCGCTATGCGTATAATTCAAGGCTAGTTCTCTCGCGTAGGTAGTGTTTCCTGTAACCCTCAGTACTGAACCGTAATAGCCTACGGTAAAACCTAAAACATGCTTAAGCGCCAAATTGATTTCGTCAATGGCGCTTAGGATACGGGGCTGCTCCTCAAATTCAGTATATCGTATAGCAGAATACGTTGTCATGACCGCAGCTATTAAAACAATGGCAATAAGCATTGCAGCAATAATAGTGAACTGCGCTTTCTTATTCAACTTTAATCTTTCCATGCCTAGACACCTCCTACCAATCCAAGTTGTAGAATAACCAGCCTAGAGGTGCCATAAGCGGTGTACTCTGCATTGTAAAGACGCGGAGAATACTCAGTTAAAATGCCCAAAGCAGCAATTCTGATGTCAGGCGTTCGAGTTAAACCTATAGCATAAAATGCACCTTGATATGTCCCATTCGCGCTCGTATGCCTATACACGGCTGCTGGAATATAATCGCCAACCGTATTAAAGACATAAGTTGTTATAGTCAAGTTGTAAGTGACTAAAATTGATTTAGGCAAAGCGCGAGTAGATGTCTGGTAAGGCGCCACATAAATACCATAATAATTACTTTTGTCTAAAACGCGACTTGATAAATATACAACACCTGGACTACCAGTAATAGAAGTACTATTATAAGTGTAATTCATGCCAGCTAATCCTTGAAGAAAAGCATTTAACCCCGAAGGCCCTTCATCACCATCCTTACCAATCATTCTCATGCCATATATACCCCAGCTATTCTGAGTATTCTTAAATAGCTCCGTATTAGAGACATAATAGAATGGATAACCAACTATACTAACCCATGTCCAATTGTACTCTGCAACTCTTTTCCCCAGAGTATATGCATACAAGGCATAAGTGTTGTTACCAGAATCATATCCAATATCACTACTGTTGTAGTATGATATAGGTAAAGGCACTGCTTCTCCGCACGTGTTTATTATCACCGCATTACGGAGAGTTTCATTTTGCAGTGATGTGCCGTTCAGTATCATCCCAAGTTGCGTGGTGTTCTGCACCATTATCGTCTTCACAAAATATGGCGACAACAACCCGTACAAGTCATCTGCCAAGCTATAAGCAGTATAGCCAGTGATCCACCAGCCTGGCGCGTCGCTGCAGTTTAAGATATACAACGTGCCTCCGCCTTCGCGCTCACCTATTTTTTCTGGGATAACGTTGAAGGTTACGTTTGAAGAAGCAACCATGTACGAGGAAGAATCGGTAGTTAAGCCTAGACTTTCCGCATTTGAAATAAACCGCTTTTGCACGTAGAGTTCCGCACCATTCTCGTTAACGCCAACCTCGTAAACAGTTAAGTTGTACACGATATTGGGCGGCAACGCTGATGAAAGCGCAACTTGCAAGTCACTCCAAAGCGGAGAGCTCGCGTTATCATCAAACGCTGCTAGGCTCAAGCAATAATCTGAATCTAACATCTGCAAAGTAGTCAACGCAAGTCGCTTAAGGTTTACAGGCGACACCTCTCTGGGCCAAGGCAAAGTGGCATAGAATGAGGAGATGATAAAAGCTCCGGTAATGATGATTATCGCGATTAACACCTCAATTGTACGCATCATCCTTAGCTCACCACCTGATAACCCTCCAAACTCCACAAAGCCAACTTCGCTTGATACGCGATGCCGTTAACCATGACTTGGCGCGTGTCAGTGGCAACCCACTCCTGCTTAGCTGGGGCGTCGCCAAAAACAACAGGGAATCCAAGAGAACTCACACCCCAAGGAACAAGGACAACACCACTGCTCACGGTATTATTATATGCGACAACCAAAATTCCCGGTTGATTACTAAGTGGAATCGTGATTTTGTGATTATAGCTTGGTCCAGGCAGAATAGTGCCGCTTACATTCCAATAGCTCTTCTGAAATTCATTTTCAGCAACACACACGAAAATCGCAGTATAATTTAGCGCATAACCAGATGAAGAGCCGCCGGTGTACGGCACGTCATCACTATGCGCCAAAAGAACCTCGCCGCTAGCAAAGGAGTTGACAAAGGGCATTATAGTTGGGCCATCAGTCGGCACACGTGCATAGTAGCCGACTCCTGTAAGCCCACCAAGATGCACATAAGCAATAAAACAGTAAGGATTCTCAAAGTTGTCAACGGTCACAAAGGCATTGCCCATTTCATCGGTGCGTGTAGTATTAGTGATATACGTAGCATTCAATCGAGGATACTCTTGGTCCATAAGAAAGGGTAGTAGTAAATAGTGCACAGTGGCATTTGCAAATGACAGGCTAAGTCCAGATACTGAAATAGAAAGATTCAATGGGTTAGTATTTATTTCATTAATTGAAACTTTTATCATCGGCGTTAAAGTAAGCTGAAACCCATAAGTTCCATTAAGCCCAAGTAGCCGCAAAGCCGAAGAATAGTTAAGCACTTCCGAATATGGCATTAACAAATAAGCTGCGGAGCCCACAGTAATATTGCTGTAAAGCATTGGTTCACCACTAGTCACATTCAAATAGTAAACGGGTTCTCCTGCTGAAGAGCATAAACGCATTAACGAAAACGGACTAAGCCTGTACTGTGCGAACTCGTCTGGACCCTGCAACCCAAAAACTATTGGATCACCATCCATACGGCCCCAGTCGTCTGGAACGCCTGGGTTCAATAATATAGTGTCCAGTAGGTCGCTGGCTTTGGTTGCAAGCGCCTTGTGTCGCTGATAAATCACGCCTGTCTGAATCGTTTGGTTGAACAAGCCGATGAACAAGAGCGTCGCCGCCAGAAAAGCCATAACCGCGACCATATGGTCAATAGTTGAGCTAACCATCCGCGCCGCTCACCCCATAAAACGCATCAAGATCGTATTATTCTCAGCGAATTTTGTGGCAACCAGCCGTGCAGTGGGCGAGTTACTCACAAACTCCGATGGCTCCCACTCCACATCTGAACCCAAAGTAACCGAGGCAGTCGCCTCCACATCGCTGTCCACGAACCTGACGGTGATGTCCAGTATCTTGCTGGATTCAGATGAGGCCGCTGAGGTCTCCCGCAGAGTCGCATTCGCCTCGTACACGTAACCCTCTATGAAGGCGGGCACAGCCATTTCATTGCGGACAGTGCCATTCGTTATCGACTCGTGGCTTAAAGCCGAGTACAACTGGTGCACAGAGCTGCCGATGTGCCCTGCCACTTCGCGCAGCGCAAGCGTCTGCCGCGCCTCCGTCCACATAGCCATAATCCAGCCAACCGTCATCGGCAACAGAAAAATCAGCATAATCAACAACGGAACCATAATCATATACTCAATAGTTATCTGCGCCAAGCCGCATCTCCCCCTTCATCCGCTACACATCTCCTATCTTAACGCTAACAGTGCCAACATAAAACTCAACAACAGGATTAGAATTAGGTTCCATGGACACAGTTTCGCTGAGCCGCGCGAATTGGAAGAAATCATTGTTAAAATCAGACTCCAAAAACTCAACATCAATTGTAACTTGGTTATTACCAAGAACTGAATATTTGGTAACGTTTTCTCCAACCAAAGTCACAGACTGAGAAAGATAACGTTGCTCATTTGAAGGAACAAGGCGTGGCAAGTAAAACTTGTAATAAGTGGTATTGCTTGTTCCTCTTGAAATTGTGGTTTGCATAAGCCTTATCGTAGGAGCCAAAACAATCCTTGTATAGCTGCCATCATTCATTGGGAGTTTCTCGACGCAGAGCACATGGCAGGCTGAAGCAGAAGTGCCCTCCAGCAGAATAGAATCGCTGTACGCTGGAACTACGCGTTCAAAGTAGCCGTTGCCAACTGAGTATGAGGACACGGGCATGTTAAACATGAGAATTCCTGTAACGCCTATATCCTCACTGAAAAGTGGAGTGCCATCTACTGTAACCGTATATCGTATTACTGCTGGCTTGACGGTCATGGTGCCATAGCGGCTTGAGTAACGAATTGTCTGGGTACGCCCGATGGTCCAGGCTATGTCGTCCAGCTGCAGCCCGGTGGTGAGCATGAATTGCTTGTTAGCACTGTACTCGTTCTCTGCCAAGCGCTTATCCAGAAAGGTGCTTGCGTATGTTGCAGCCACAAGAATCATCACTACCACAACCGCCGTCAAGATAACCGTGGAAACGGCTGGCGCAACCGCATGCTTATCTCTCCGCAAACTTTCACGCTTACCACACAGCATTCTTCTCCACTCCTTAGCCGAAGCTTACAAGCGACGGCAGAATCTTCGCCGCTAACAAGGCAATTACAACCAGTATCGAAGCATGCTTGAAGCCGGCGGCAACAGACTCCTCGCTGATTTTTCCAGCCACCAAGCCAATCAGATAGCTGTGGAAGATAACTGAAGTCAAGAAGATGGTTTTCATACCGCTGAAATCCTTCGGCGCGCTTGTCGGCGATACTGTCCCAGCTACGCCTAGCGTTCCCGTGGTGAAGCTTAGCATCATAATTGTTGTGGCAACAAGCAGAAGCGAAGCGATATAGGGCATCATGATGTAGGGGCGAACAGCCATCTTCTTCTCCTTCTCAACCTCCTGCGTCAAACTGTTGAATCTGGCGAGCGACTCAATCATGGCAATAGTTCCGCCGCCCACGTCGATGGTTTCAACGAGGAGGAACATGACCAGCTGCGCCATCCAGCTCTTGGTGCGCGTGACAAACTGCATGATCACTTTCTTAACGGGTATGCCCCATGAAATCTCAGAGCTAATCTTCCGCAGTTCCCTAGTGAAGATGCCGTAATCACGTTTAGATAGACTTTCAATGCACTTCTCAGGCGACAAACCTGTCTTCCGCACTTCGGTTAAGTCTCGCAGGAAACTGGTGATGCCTTGCTCCATGCCTGCTTTTTCCTTCGCCAGTTTTATATGCACAATCGCTGCGGGAGCTGTCGCAACAACTAACGCCACCGCTATGGCCACTGGCAGGTCAGCCACCTCTGCAAGAGAGCTGAATAGGGGAAGAGGCACGAAACCCATGAAGTTCGTTAACAGAAGGAACAGGACGATGCCGACTGCGCCGCAGGTGCCATACACCTTGTAAGGTCGCATGTCAACAACCGGTGTTTTCGGCTGCATGCTATGCGCTAGATAAATGAACATAAGTGACAGCAGTGGCGTGAACAGGTAAGTGTACAATATTATGCCTGAGGTCAGTGATACGCCGGTGCTGTAGATTGCGTCTACGCTGAATAGGATGTAGAAGCACAGCGACATCATGACCATCACGATAATGAAGGTTTCAAGGAGCATGCCGAGCCGTTCAGCCGCAGCCTTCACACGCAAAGCGCGGGTTTTGAAGATTTCCTCTGCTTTGCGCTCGAGGAAGTGCCCTATGTCTCCGCCGATGATAACAGTTGAGGCGTAGCCTGAAAGGAAGTCTCTGAATACATCCAGCGGATTCTTTTTCGATGCTTGCTCCAACGCGGTTAGCGGGTCGATGCCGAATATTTCTACGTCTTTTATTATTTCTCTGGCTTCTTTGCGCATGGCAGGCAGCAACTCAACTTCTGAGAGGCGCTTGAAGCTTGTGTATGGCGCAATGCCGCCTGATGCCATGACGCTGATGTAGGCTGCCGCGAAGGGCATCTCGCGCTCTAACCCAGAAGCTCGGTCGCTGGCTTTTGAGAGTGGCGCGGCTAGGAAACCGGCCATGACATAGAAGGGAAGCGGCAAAAGGAATAGTAGGGGTAGAAAACCGAAAACTATTAGGAGAATTGCGGCGATTACTGTTACTGGAATTGTTAACATTGCAACAAATAGCATTAGGGATATGTAGGTTTCAGGGTAAATTTTGATCATAGCCTTTTCTAGGCTGTGTTTGCAGTTATAGACGCGCTTCAGGAAGAAGGGTGCTATGCCGCCGAAGAGGCGAAATGACCAGGCCTCAAGAGTTTCGAGAAGCGGCAACTGCTTTTACCTCCTCCCCTGCAAGTATTTTATCGTAAATTTGCTTTGGTCGCGCATAGTATTCTGCAATTATGGCTGCTACATCTTTGTAACTGCGTATGTTTCGTTCACGCATCCAATGTAGGACATTCTTACGCCTCTCGAGTTCTTCAAGAAGCGTTTCCTTGGATATGCCCTGGCGTTCGGCAATAGAAGATAGTAATATGCTATCATCGAAATCGATTACATGCAAGTCTTTCGCTGGATTCCACTTGCATGGCGCGTGGTATTTCTCGTAATCTTCAATTTCGTTTACGGTAATAACTCGTCTGAAAGCTTTTCTTTCGTTATTTTTGATAAGGTGAACACGGCGCACAGAAAGCACAATATTCATCAGTGGGATGTAGGCGGGAGAAATGTCCATAGGCTTCTGTGTTAGACGCTTAACGGCTGAGTCCAGGTTTTCCGCGTGCATGGTGCACATGCCACCGTGGCCTGTGGCTAACGCTTGGAAGAGCACGTATGCTTCTTGGCCTCTTACCTCACCTACGATCATGATGTCGGGGCGGTGTCGCATTGAAGTCTTCACGAGATCGAATAATGTGACTTCGCCAACGCCGCTTCCACCTAAGCCGTAGCTTTGGCGCGCGATAAGTGAGACCCAGTTTTCATGGGGCAGGTTAAGCTCGGCGGTTTCTTCGATCGTGATTATTTTGCTGCCTGGCTTTATTAGACAGGCTAGCGCGTTTAAGGCTGTTGTTTTACCTGCTGCTGTTCCGCCTAAAACCATTATTGAGGCTCTGCTTTCGAGGCATATCCAGAAGTAAGCAGCCATTTCCTCGGAGAATGTGCCGATGTTTATTAGGTCTATGATTGAGTAGGGGTCTTCCCTGAATTTTCTTATCGTGAACGCGGTGCCGAAGGGTGTAATTTCGCGCCTGTAAGCGACTGCAAGGCGGTGTTTGCCTGGTAGCGAAGCGTCTACTATTGGAAAGGCTGAGCTTACGTGTTTGCCGGCCATATGTACGAGTTTGACGACGAGGTTGTCGAGTGTTTCGTCGTCGGGGAATTGGAGGTTTGTTTCGATGCTTTCGTAGTTGCGGTGCCAGACGTAAACGGGCTTGTTTACTCCGTCGCATGAAATATCTTCGATGTTTGGGTCTCGCATTAAGGGATCGATTTTTCCGAAGCCTACTAGGTCTCTTTCTGCGTGGTAGAGGATTTTGTACCATGAGACGTCGGGAAGCCAGCCGAGGCTGATGCGGTATTTGTCAACTATTTTTTTGGCTTCTTCGGCGAAGAATTTTCTTGGGTCGAGGATTTCCTCTTTTGGCGATTCAATTTCGGCGAGTAGGATTTCTAGGATGTGGTCGTAAACGCCCTTCTCAAGCTGGTCAAGTTGCAGTTCGTCGAGGATATACTTGTATTCGCCTGTTTTCGGGTTTTGAACTATTACAACATGTGCGAAGGGCTCGTATAGGGGGTATTTGTCAACTACTTTGAGCCCTCTGGGTATGGGTTTAGGTGGAGGTGGTGGAAGTGGTTGTTGCTGTTGTTCTT